>CAVJJO010000024.1:0-29404 GCA_963649665.1 Bacteroidaceae bacterium
TGTTACCCAGGGCGTTGCCCTGGGCTAGGCGCAGGTTGGGCTTTCAGCCCGTCGTTGACGAATGCGTTGTATGATTCTCGAAAAAATTGCTCAAGTTATTTTTTACACATTACTTAAATACAGATAGCAATGAATACTTTGATACTACAAATAGAAAATCCTTCTTTGTTAGAGCAATTGAAGAGTGTTCTCTCGGTTATGAAAGGGGTTAAGGTAGTAGCCTCTAATGCGTCTGCTGACACTATGGCGTTGGAAGACGTGCCTAATGCTGTTACCTTGTCGGCGATGAAAGAGGTTGAGAGCGGTAACGACGCAGGAATAGTTCGAATGGACAACTTGGAGGCCTTTATGGCTTCAATGGAAGAATAGGCGATGAAGGAAATAAGAAAATCGACTCAGTTCAAGAAGGGACTATAAACGTTTTAAGAACAATAAGGAGTTTATAAAAATAAAAGCAGACGTGCAAATGTCTGATGCATCTGTTGCATCACGCATTTGCACGTCTGCTTTCGTTGTACGGACTGCAAGGGGTTACAGGTCGTATTGGGCGATGAGGCGCACGGCTTCGTCGGCTTCGGCTTCGGTGAGCGTGAGGGGCGGGAGCAGACGGAGAATGTTGGTGGAGGCTGCACCGGTGAACACGTGGCCTTTGTGGACGAGGCGCGAACGCATTTCCTTTATGGGGTAGTCGAACTCCACGCCTATCATGAGACCTTCGCCGCGCACGTCGACGATGTGGGGGTGGCTTTGCTGCAGTTCGGTCAGCGCTTCGAGCAGGTGGGTGCCCACGCGGGCGGCATTGTCCACCAGCTGTTCGCTCTCCATCACGTCGAGCACGGCGAGGGCTGCGGTGCAGGCGAGGTGGTTGCCGCCGAAGGTGGTGCCGAGCATGCCGTGGACGGCTTCAAACTTGGGACTGATGAGCACGGCTCCCATGGGGAATCCGTTGCCTATGCCTTTGGCGCAGGTGATGATGTCGGGGCGCACGCCGAGGTGCTGGTGGGCGAAGAAACGTCCGGAACGTCCGTAGCCGCACTGTATCTCGTCGCAGATGAGCACGGTGCCGTAGTCGTCGCACGCCTTACGCAGGCCTTGCATGAATTCGGGAGTGGCCATGCGTATGCCGCCCACGCCTTGAATGCATTCCACGATGACGGCAGCCACGTCACCTTTGGCTATTTCGGCGGTGAAGGCTTCGAGGTTGTTGAGCGGAAGGAACGTCACGTGGCCGTTGGCGTTGACGGGAGCTACGATTTTCGCGTTGTCCGTTGCTTCCACAGCCAAGGATGTGCGTCCGTGGAAAGCTTTGCCGGCGGCAACCACGCGTTTGCGTCCCGTGTGGAAGGAGGCAAGCTTGAGTGCGTTCTCGTTCGCTTCAGCGCCGGAGTTGATGAGGAAGAGCTGGTAGTCGGTGTAGCCGGAGGCTTTGCCGAGGCGTTCTGCTAGTTCCACCTGAAGTTTGTTTACCACGGAGTTGGAGTAGAAACCGAGCGTTTCTATCTGCTGCTCCATGCGCTCTACGTAGTGGGGGTGGCAGTGTCCGATGCTTATTACGGCATGTCCGCCGTAGAGGTCAAGATATTCCTGACCTTTGTCGTCCCATACGCGGCAACCTTTGCCGCGAACGATGTTGATGTCGAAAAGGGGATATACGGGAAAGAGATTCAATGTGTCGGGGGTGTTTGGGGAAGGAATGTTGTTCGTCGCTCAAGCGCTTTCGCTCGTCAGAAAGCCACGGCTTTGAGTTGAAGACCGGTGGTTTCTTCAAGTCCGAACATGAGGTTCATGTTCTGCACGGCCTGGCCAGAAGCTCCCTTGAGGAGGTTGTCAATGCAGGCGGTGACGAGGAGTTTGTCGCGGTGACGCTCGGCGTGGATGAGGCACTTGTTGGTGTTGACCACCTGCTTGAGGTCTACGGGGCGGTCTACATAGTGGGTGAACGACGCTTCGCTGTAGAAGTCGCGGTAGAGCGCCGCAATCTCTTCCATGGGGGCGTCGCATTTCACCACTTCCGTGGCGAAAATGCCGCGCGGGAAGTCGCCGCGGTAGGGAATGAAGTCTATTTCGCCGTCGAAGTCGGGCTGCAGTTGCTGGAGCGACTGCACGATTTCGGGCACATGCTGGTGCTCGAACGCTTTGTAGATGCTCATGTTGCCCGAGCGCCACGAGAAGTGGGTGGTGGCAGCGGGTTTTACGCCGGCTCCGGTGGAACCCGTAATGGCATTCACGGCAATGTCGCCGCTGAGCAGGCCCGCTTCGGCTAGGGGCAGCAGTCCCAATTGTATGCAGGTGGCGAAGCAACCGGGGTTTGCCACGTGCTGTGCGCTGCTGATGAGCGAACGGTTGAGTTCGGGAAGTCCGTAGACGTAGTCGTTGTCGTCGGCGGCGAGGCGGAAGTCCTGCGCGAGGTCAATGATGCGCACGTCGGGCGGCAGATAGTGGTCTGCGAGAAACTGCATGCTCTTTCCGTGGCCGAAGCAGAAGAACACCACGTCCACTTCGTCGAAGGGAAGCGAATCGGTGAAGCGCAGTGTGGTTTCTCCGTAGAGACCTTCGTGAACGTCGGTGAGGAGGTTGCCGGCATTGCTTTCGCTGTTGACGAATACGATTTCCGCTTCGGGATGGTTGAGCAGCAGGCGGCAGAGTTCGCCGGCGGTATAACCTGCGCCGCCAATGATTCCTATTCTTATCATGGGAGTGTCGGTGTTTATCCGCGGAACATAAACGGAGAAGCTCCGCTTGGGTTCCGTCTGCAATTATCGCTTGGATAAATGTTCAAGTTATTCAAGTTCCTGATTTATGGAAAACGGCCTGAAGGGCCAGTTCGCGCCTAGCCCAGGGCAACGCCCTGGGTTATCGATTACCAGCGGCATTGCGCCCTGAAAGGGCAAAAGCGTGTGATGTTCAGAAATGCTTTTGCCCTTTCAGGGCGCATTCTCGCTACATCTTTCACCCAGGGCGTTGCCCTGGGCTAGGCGCTTTTGGGCTTTCAGCCCGTTCTCGTTTAAATCCGAAACTTCAGAAGTTATTTTCGAACCCTTGTGTGTGGAAGAGTTATGCCTGTTCGTCGGGGTGGTTGCTGTAGAATACGCGCAAGGGGGTGCTGAGCACTTTGATGAAGCCTTTGGCGTCGTCGGCGGTCCAGCCTTTCTGCGTTTCGCCGTATTCGCCGAACTTCGTCTTCACGAGGTCGTCCTTGCTGTCAACGCCCACGGTGGAGAAACCGAGCGGACGGAGTTCGAGGATGACGGTGCCGTTGACGTGGCGCTGCGAGGAGGTGAGCATGGCTTCGATGTCGCGCATGACGGGTTCGAGGTACTGGCTTTCGTGGAGGAACATGCCGTACCAGTTCGCCACTTGGTCCTTCCAGTACTGCTGCCATTTCGAGAGCGTGTATTTTTCGAGGAAACGGTGTGCGCCGATGATGAGCGCGGGAGCAGCGGCTTCAAATCCTACGCGGCCTTTGATGCCGATGATGGTGTCGCCCACGTGCATGTCGCGGCCTATGCCGTAGGCTGCGCCTATCTCCTCCACTTTGCGGATGGCGGCTATGGGGTCGTCGTAGCGCTCGCCGTTGATGGCCTTGAGTTCGCCGGCTTCGAAGGTGAGTTTCAGTTCTTCCGTGCCGTCCTTGGTGACCTGCTTGAGGTAGGCAGTCTCGGGAAGTCCCTGCTTGGAATCGAGAATTTCGCCGCCGCATATGCTGGTGCCCCAAATGCCCACGTTGTAGGAATACTTGAGTTTCGTGAAGTCGGCGAAGAATCCGTGCTGGTTCAGGTAGTCCACTTCTTCCTGGCGGGAGAGGTTCGAGTCGCGTGTGAGGGTGATGATTTCCATGTCGGGGCACATCACGAGGAAGGTCATGTCGAAGCGCACCTGGTCGTTGCCGGCTCCGGTGGAACCGTGGGCGATGGCGTCGGCTCCGATTTCTTTGGCATACTGCGCGATGGCCATGCCTTGGAAGATGCGTTCCGACGACACGGAGATGGGGTATACGTTGTTGCGGAGCACGTTGCCGTAGACCATGTATTTAAGGCTCTTCTCGTAGTAGTCGTGCGTGACGTCGAGCGTCACGTATTTTTTTGCGCCGAGCTTGTAGGCGTTCTCCTCGTTGGTGCGGAGCTGCTCGTCGCTGAATCCGCCGGTGTTTGCGCAGGCGGCATATACTTCATATCCTTTTTCTTTGGCCAGGTACATCACGGTGTAGGACGTGTCGAGTCCGCCGCTGAAGGCCACTACTACTTTCTTGCTCATAGCTATCGGTTGTGTAATTGTTAGCGGGTTGTGTTGGTTAAAGGGGAGGGTGGGGGAAGAGGACTACTGCTCGTGGCTGTGGATGAAGTCGATGACGTCCTGGGGAATTTCCACGGGGAGCGGAGCGTCGGGGTGACGTTCGGGGTCGAAGAGCATGCCGGTGCACACGCAGTATTTGCGGTTGGTGCGGGCGAGCACGTCGCAGTTGATGCAGCAGGGGTGTTCGGGTGTGCCGCAGCCTTTCCAGTACTCGTCGTCCTGCGTGAGTTCGCTGAAGGGCACGGGCACGTAGCCGAGCGAGGTGTTGATGCGCATGACGGGACCTGAGCTCGTCAAGCCGAAAATCTTGGCTTTCGGCCAGCGCACGCGGCTTAGCGAGAAGGCGAGGCGCTTGATGCGTGTGGCGAGATGGTGACCGCGGAACTTGGGCACTACGATGAGGCCCGAGTTGGCCACGTATTGCTTGTTTTCCCAACTTTCGATGTAGCAGAAACCGGCAAACTCTTCGCCGTAGAGGGCGATGATGGCTTTGCGCTCTTTCATTTTGGTGGCTACGTATTCGTGGGTGCGGCTTGCGATGCCCGAACCGCGCACTTTTGCGGCGTCGGTGATGGTTCTGAGTATGGTGTCGACGTATTTCTCATGTGAAGCGTCGGCTACGGTCACGGTTATTCCGTCGTTGTATTCTTCCATTGTCTTGTCCAGTGTGTGTTGTCGGTGGATGGAAGGGCGCGGCCAAGCGAAGCGCGCCCTATATATATAATAATGTGTATGTAGGGGCAAACGTGCCTTAGAGCAGAATGCTCTTCACGGCAGGCACTATGGTGGCGAGCTCGTTGATGAACGCCTGGCGGTCGGCGTTTTCTGCCACCACGATGAGCACGGTGTCGTCGCCGGCAATGGTGCCTATCACGGTGCTGAGCCGGTGTGCGTCGATGTCGGACGCCAATCCGCCGGCATAGCCGGGGCGGGTGTGCATCACGGCAAGGTTGCCCGAGAAGTCGATGCGTTCAAACCCCGTGTTGCGCAGAAACTGCGGCACGGTTTCGGGTCGCAGCGTACGTCGGTAAAGCGGGTTGCCGGGCAGTACGTAGCGGTAGCCGTCGGTGGTGATTACTTTCATTGCGTGCAGCTTGGAGAGGTCGCGCGAGAGGGTTGCCTGCGTCACGTTCACTTTGTTCTTGGCAAGCTCTGAAAGGATTTGGTCGTGACTGCGCATCTCTGAACTGGAGAGTATCACGCGAATCATTTCGAGTCGGTCTATTCTGTTGCTCATTGTTTAGTTTTGCTTTTTTCTGCTGCAAAGTTATGGAGTTTTCCTGACACGAAAAGAATATATGCATGAGAAATCTGCATAACGGGTATGTTTATGCATGATTTCTGCATATTTATGGGGTTTGGAAGGTTTTTATGCAATTTTGAAGGCTTGGAAAGTTTGATGGAATGCTTAAGGTTTGGGAGTGAAGGCTAAGTATGCATTTAAAAATAAATGCTTGAATCCTTCTTCGAGTGATGTTTGGGGCGCAGCGCATGGGGGTCAAGACTCCAGTCTTGACAGATAAGAGCGTACGTTTATAAACCAAAGCCATGTAAAGGTATGCTTGAGGTTCGTGAGGTTGCCCTCTTCAGTCAAGACTGGAGTCTTGACCTCCATGCGCTGTCGCTTCAAATCATCGTTAGCGGTGTCTCTGTGCGTACTGCTGCATACTGCTCTTGGCATAGCGCAGATAGACCTTTCCCCTTGCCTTGGTCGATAGCACGGCTGATGTTTGTGTTTCCGCACAAAAAAGCTGCGCTGGGAATCGCTTATTTCCGTTCTTCTTCCTGTGCGTGGAGAAATAGGCTTGCTGTGAACTGCATAATTATGCAGCGAAAAAGCCCAAAAGTGCTTCTTTGCGTGAATATGCAGCGTTTATGCGTATAAGCGGCTGCGTTGGTGTAAAAAATTTGTCCGCTTGAAGGAAAAAATCCAAGGCATCTGGGAAAAACTCTAAGGCAGCCCAAAAAAATTCCAAGGCAGCAAATTTTTACGGGACGCCTTGGAGTTTTCAAAAGCATAGGAGAAAACGGAATTTGCTCTCGTTCTGTGTCTACTTTGAATCTTACTGTTGTAAAGATAATTTACCTTGTGGTTGTTCGAAAAGGCGGACGTGGCGTGGCGCTTGTGGGTTGCGCTCCAATGACCGTGTAGAGCGTGACGTTTTGAAAACGTCACCCCCATGCGCAGGTGGAAAAACGCTCCATGCGCGTTGCGCCAAAAATGCGCAGGTCATTTTATCTACATTGTCAGCCTTCAGCCGAGCGCCAAATGCCTGAAGGGAAGAATGGGAAAGGTGACATAGTGGCGCAACTACTGACAAAGTTGTCACACCGTGTGTTTTCCCCAAAAAAGAAAGCACGTCGGTTTTCGTTTTTGGCACGCTTTTGGCAAATGCATAAGTCGAACGCCCGAAGGCACACCCCGAAGGCCTTCATCCATCAATTAGTAAAACGATTAAAAACATAAACCAATCATGAACATTAAACCGTTAGCAGACCGCGTGCTTGTAAAGCCCGCCCCCGCAGAAGAGAAAACAGCCGGTGGCATCATCATCCCCGACACCGCCAAGGAAAAGCCCCTTCAGGGTGAAGTGCTCGCCGTAGGCAATGGCACCAAGGACGAAGAAATGGTGCTCAAAGCCGGCGACAAGGTGCTCTACGGAAAATATTCCGGAACAGAAGTAGAACTCGACGGCGAGAAATACCTCATCATGCGTCAGAGCGACGTGCTGGCCGTATTGGCATAACGCTCCCGTTCCGGCAATGGGCAAGCCCAAGCAATGTGGCGCACCCATTATAATATATATCACATACAATCCCATCCCAAAAGAATAGCAACATCATGGCAAAAGAAATAGTATACGACGTAGACGCTCGCGAACGTCTTCGCGAAGGTGCAGACGCACTTGCTAACGCAGTGAAGGTAACCCTCGGCCCCAAGGGTCGCAACGTGGTCATCGACAAAAAGTTCGGCGCACCCCGCATCACCAAGGACGGCGTGAGCGTAGCCAAGGAAATAGAACTTGAAGACGCATTCCAGAACGCCGGCGCACAGCTCGTGAAGAGCGTGGCCTCCAAGACTGGCGACGACGCCGGCGACGGTACCACCACTGCCACCGTGCTCACCCAGGCCATCCTCACCGAAGGCATGAAGAACGTGGCTGCCGGTGCCAATCCCCTCGACGTGAAGCGCGGCATCGACAAGGCTGTGGCCAAGGTGGTAGAGCAAATCAAGGCTCAGAGCGAGCAGGTAGGCGAAAGCTACGACAAGATTGAGCAAGTGGCCACCATCTCTGCCAACAACGACGCCGAAATCGGTAAGCTCATTGCCGACGGTATGCGTGCCGTAAGCGTAAACGGCGTAATCACCATTGAAGACGCCAAAGGTCGCGACACCGTGCTCAAGACCGTAGAAGGCATGCAGTTCGACCGCGGTTACCTCTCCGCTTACTTCGTGACCGACGCCGAGAAGATGCAGTGCGTGATGGAAAATCCCTACATCCTCATCTACGACAAGAAGATTTCCAATATCAAGGACTTCCTTCCCATCCTCGAACCCGCCGTGCAGAGCGGCCGTCCCCTCCTCGTCATTGCCGAGGACGTCGACAGCGAAGCACTCACCACCCTCGTGGTGAACCGTCTGCGCACGCAGCTCAAGATTTGCGCTGTGAAGGCTCCCGGTTTCGGCGACCGTCGCAAGGCCATGCTCGAAGACATCGCCGTGCTCACCGGCGGTGTGGTCATCAGCGAAGAGAAGGGCTTGAAGCTCGAGCAGGCTACCATTGACATGCTCGGTTCTGCCGAGAAGGTGACCATCACGAAGGAAAACACCACCATCGTCAACGGCAAGGGTGCCAAGGAGAACATCCAGGAACGCATCAGCCAGGTAAAGAACGAGTTGGCCAACACCACAAGTTCCTACGACAAGGAAAAACTCCAGGAACGTCTTGCAAAACTCTCCGGCGGCGTTTGCGTACTCGAAGTGGGTGCTGCCAGCGAAACCGAGCAGAAGGAGAAGAAGGACCGCTGCGACGACGCACTCTGCGCCACCCGTGCAGCCATTGAAGAAGGTATCGTCACCGGCGGTGGCGTGGCCTACATCCGCGCACAGAAGGCACTCGACGGCCTCAAGGGCGACAATGCCGACGAAACTACCGGCATCGCCATCGTACGCCGTGCCATTGAAGAACCTCTCCGCACCATTTGCCGCAACGCAGGCGTTGAGGGCGCAGTCATCGTAAACAAGGTGCGTGAAGGCGAAGGCAACTTCGGCTACAACGCAAAGACCGAAGAGTTCGGCGACCTCCGCGCAGCCGGTGTGGTAGACCCCGCCAAGGTAACGCGTGTGGCTCTCGAAAATGCCGCTTCCGTGGCCGGCATGTTCCTTACCACCGAATGCGTCATCTGCGACAAGAAGGAAGAGAAGGCCGAAATGCCTATGGGCAACCCCGGCATGGGCGGCATGATGTAATGCCCCTCCTCCCCCGACAAAATACATACGCATAATTCACCGAGTCCGGCGAACAGCCCCCGAGCAGGGGAATGTTTGCCGGACTTTTTTGTGCAATGGCCCGAGGGGGCTTCGTACGCCGTAAGCCACATTCCTATTATAAAAGGAATAACATATGGCAAAAAAGCATTAATTTTGCTTCGCTCTTATTGAACTTCACATGGAACAAGACCTTTCCTTCAAATACCTCAAGCAGATAAACTCTCCCGCCGACCTCAGAAAGCTCAAAGTGGAAGAGCTGCCGAAAGTATGCGAAGAACTTCGTCGCGACATCATAGCCGAACTGGCACATAACCCCGGACATTTCGCCTCCTCGCTCGGTACGGTGGAGATAACCGTAGCCATGCACTACGTGTTCAACACCCCCTACGACCGCATCGTGTGGGATGTGGGTCACCAAGCCTACGGCCATAAGATACTTACCGGACGACGCGACGCTTTCCGAACCAACCGCCAGTACCACGGCATACGTCCCTTCCCCTCTCCCGACGAGAGCGAATACGACACCTTTGCCTGCGGCCACGCCTCCAACTCCATATCTGCCGCCCTCGGCATGTCGCTCGCCGCAGTAAAGCGCGGCGAGGACGATCGTCACGTCGTAGCTCTCATAGGCGACGGCTCCATGAGCGGCGGACTGGCCTTCGAGGGGCTCAACAACGTGTCCGACACGCCAAACAACATGCTCATCATTCTCAACGACAACCACATGAGCATCGACCGCGCCGTGGGAGGCATGAAGGACTACCTCATGCACCTCCACACCAGCAACTGGTACAATAGGCTGCGCTTCAGCGTGTCGCAGAAACTCACCCAATGGGGATTCCTCAACGAGTCGCGCCGGAGAACCATACTGCGTTTCAACAACTCCGTAAAGTCCGTCCTCACCAACCAGCAGAACATATTCGAAGGACTCAACATACGCTACTTCGGACCTACGAACGGCCACAACGTCATAGAACTCGTGCGCATCCTGCGCGAGATAAAGGACATGCGCGGCCCCAAGCTCCTCCATATCCACACCCGGAAGGGAAAAGGCTATGAGCCGGCGGAGAAAGAGGCCACCATATGGCACGCCCCCGGAAAGTTCGACATAGAAAGCGGCGAGCGCATCGTGGAAACCTCCTCGCAGCCCATTCCGCCCAAGTTTCAGGACGTGTTCGGCGAAACCCTCCTCGAACTGGCACGGAAAAATCCGCGCATCGTAGGCGTCACGCCCGCCATGCCCACGGGCTGCTCCATGAACATACTCATGAATGCCATGCCCGACCGCGCCTTCGACGTGGGCATTGCCGAAGGCCACGCCGTGACCTTCAGCGCCGGCATGGCAAAGGAAGGACTCGTGCCGTTCTGCAACATCTATTCGGCATTTGCCCAGCGCGCTTACGACAACGTCATCCACGACGCAGCCCTACTCAAGCTCCCTGTGGTGCTCTGCCTCGACCGCGCCGGACTCGTGGGCGAAGACGGTCCCACTCACCACGGCGCCTTCGACCTCGCGTCGCTGCGCCCCGTGCCCGGACTTACCATCTGTTCCCCCTACGACGAAGCCGAACTCCGTCGGCTCATGTACACCGCGCAACTGCCCGGCAAAGGCACGTTCGTCATACGCTATCCGCGCGGACGCGGTTCGCTCGTCGACTGGCGTTGCCCGCTTGAAGAAGTGCCCATAGGCCGTGGTCGCCAGCTCAAGGAAGGCACCGACGTGGCGGTAGTCACCCTCGGCCCCATCGGCACCGTAGCCGCCGAAGCCATCCGCAAGGCTGAGTCGGCAAACGCGTCGCTCAGCGTGGCACACTACGACTTGCGTTTCCTCAAGCCCCTCGACGAGGATATGCTCCACGCCATCGGGCAGAAGTTCCGCCGCATCGTCACCGTGGAAGACGGTGTACGCATGGGCGGCATGGGTTCTGCCGTGCTCGAATGGATGGAGGACCACGGTTATCGTCCCGCCATCGTGCGCCTCGGACTTCCCGACTCCTTCGTGGAGCACGGCACCGTGAGTCAGCTCCGCCGCCTCGTGGGACTCGATGCCGACAGCATAGCGCAAACCCTTCTCACACAAGCGGACTGATGCGCTTTTGACTTTTGGCGGATTTGCATTGCAGCAGACAAGATTTGCTTTACAGCAGACAGAAAGAACGAAAAAATGAAAATCATCATAGCCGGAGCGGGAGCCGTGGGTACACACCTTGCCAAGCTCCTCTCGCGCGAACACCACGACATCACGCTCATGGATGAGTCGCCCGAAAGACTGGAAGACATCTCCTCCAACTTCGACATACTCACCCTTCCCCTTCCCCCATCGTCCATCTCCGCCCTCAAGCAGGCGGAAGTGGGCAATGCCGACCTCTTCATCGGGGTGACCCCCGACGAGGCGCACAACATGACCAGCTGCATGCTGGCGTCGAAACTCGGCGTGAAGAAAACCGTGGCGCGAGTGGACAACTACGAATACACGCTCCCCGAACACCGCGATTTCTTCCGCACTGTGGGCATCGACTCCATCATCTATCCCGAAATGCTTGCCGGACAGGAAATCCTCCACAACATCAAGCGAAGCTGGATACGCCAATGGTGGGAAGTGCAGAACGGCGCGCTCATACTCCTTGCCGTGAAACTGCGCAGCACGGCACACATCCTCGACATCCCCCTCAAGGACCTTTGCGGCCCCGACTCCCCTTACCACATCGTGGCCATCAAGCGCGGCGACGAAACCCTCATTCCCCACGGCGCCGACTGCATACTGGAGAAGGACATCGTCTACTTTATGACCACTCCCAAGTACGTCAACTACATCCGCGACATAGCGGGAAAGGAGGAGTACCCCGACGTGGCAAACATATTCGTGATGGGCGGAGCGAGCACCGCCGTGCATCTCGTCAACTCCATGCCCGACTACATGCACGCCAAGATAATAGAAAGCAACGCCCGCCGCGCCGAACAGCTCAACGAAGTGGTCACGAACCGCCACACCATGATTATCCACGGCGACGGCCGCGACCTCTCGCTCCTTGAAGAGGAAGGCATACGCAAGGCGCAGGCGTTCGCCGCACTTACCGACAATTCCGAAACAAACATTCTTGCCTGTCTGGCCGCCAAGCGCCTCGGCGTGAGAAAGACCGTGGCCATGGTGGAAAACACCGACTACATCAGCATGGCGGAGAGTCTCGACATCGGCACCATCATCAACAAAAAGACCTTTGCCGCCAGCCACATCTACCGCATGATGCTCAAGGCCGACATCACCTCCGTGAAAAGTCTCACTGTGGCCAATGCCGACGTGGCGGAATACCAGGTGCCCGAAGGCGCACGCATCACGCAGCGCCCCGTGAAGGACATCGACCTGCCTTCTTCCGTCACCCTCGGCGGACTCGTGCGCAAAGGCACAGGGCAACTCATCAACGGACAGACACAAATTCAGCCCGGCGACAACGTCGTGGCTTTCTGCCTCAAGGGGGGAATAAAGAAACTCGAGAAGTTCTTCAAATAAGCCTTCTATGGGGCTGACGTTTCCAAAACGTCACAGCTCTACACGGCCTCACGGAGGCTTTTGCGTGGCTTCGCTTTACAGTCTTCGCACTTGTCAGTCAAAGACAGGCGTCCAGCCCTTCATGCGCTTCGCCCCCATGCATTCCCATTGCTAAAGTCTTATGCTAAACTTACCCATCATATATCGTGCGCTCGGCACGTTGCTTTATCTTGAAGCCTTGCTGCTGCTCGTGTGCTTCGGCATGGGCTTTTGGTTCTGCGAGACGCACCACCTCACGTTCGGTGTGCCCGTAGCCGTAGCCTTCGCCGCAGGGTCGATATTAAGATTTTGCGGAAGGCATGCCGAAAACCGCATGGGACGGCGCGATGGTTTCCTCATCGTTTCGCTCACGTGGATCGTGTTCTCCGTAGTGGGCATGCTTCCCTTTATTATAGGAGGCTACGAAACGCGCGTGGCAGCCGCCTTCTTCGAAACCATGTCCGGCTTCACCACCACGGGAGCCACCGTGCTTGGCAACCTCGAAGCGCTTCCCCATTCCATACTCCTTTGGCGAAGCCTCACCCACTGGCTCGGCGGTATGGGCATCGTGTTCTTCACCATAGCCATACTCCCCAACATCGGCGGAGGCGACCTCAAACTCTTTTCCGCTGAGGCCACGGGGCTAAAGACCGACAAACTCCATCCCCGCATCAGCACCACAGCACGGTGGATATGGTCGCTCTACCTGCTCCTGACCCTCGTCTGCACCATAGCCTACAAACTCGGCGGCATGAGCCTCTTCGACGCCGTCAACCACGGCCTTGCCACCATCGGCACGGGAGGTTTCTCCACCCACACCGACTCCCTCGCGTGGTTCAAGTCGCCCACCATCATATGGATATCCACCGTGTTCATGTTCTTGGCAAGCATAAACTATACGGTGCTTTATCTTTTCTTCATAAAGCGCCGGTTCCGCGCCGTTTGGCACGACAGCGAACTGCGTTTCTTCATCGGTCTCTTCCTCGTTTCCGCCGTGAGCCTCACGGCCATCCTCCACCTTGTTCACCACATGGACCTCGGCGATGCACTGCGCTGCGGTTTCTTCAACACGGCATCGCTCCAGAGCACTACGGGATTCACCGAAGACGACTTCATGATATGGCACCCCGTGACGTGGCTCATCCTCTCGCTCATCAGCATCATCGGAGCCTGTGCGGGAAGCACCAGCGGCGGACTCAAGTGCATACGCATACTCACGGCATGGAAGGTGACGCGCAACGAGTTCCGCCAGATGCTCCACCCCCACGCCGTGCTCCCCGTGAGAATCAACAACGGCATTGTCACGGCACAGACGGCACGCACCGTGTTCGTCTTCTTCATAGTCTACTTTCTGCTCATCATCGTTTCGTGCTTCGTCATGGTGGCCATGGGGCTCTCTCTGCTCGACGCCTTCGGCATAGCCATCTCCTCGTTCAGCAACATCGGTCCCACCATAGGCAACACCATAGGTCCGCTCTCTTCATGGGGCTCCCTCAACGATGCCACGCTTTGGCTCAACTCGTTCCTCATGCTGGCAGGACGTCTTGAAATATTCTCGCTTCTCCTTCCCCTCACTCCGAGTTTCTGGAAAGACGAGTAAGCGTAAGCCTACAATGCGCAACCCACGATGGATGTGAATCCTTCTTGCACATTCTTTTTATCAAAATAAATTTTTTATGCAACAACAAACCAAAGGAAAGTGCACCTTGACTTTCCGTCAGTTCAACCGCAAAGGGTGGAGCCTCTTCTCCGCCCTTCACCGCGAAGTACGCATCGGCGTGCTCGGCGTGGCCACCATCGTCACCGCCTCACCCCGCCTGATGGCAGCCACCACGGCTTCGGTTGAAGGACCGAAAGAACCTGGAGCAACCGAAGTTTCCGCCGCGGCAGATACCCTGCTCCTCGGCGAAGCTGCCGTGTCCGCTTCCCGTGCACCGCTTGCTGCCGACGTGGCAGCACGCCAAGTGACCACCTTCCTGCAGCGCGACCTCGAAGCTGCGGGCGTAAGAACCGTCAACGACCTTCTCAAACTCTCTGCGGGAGTAGATGTCCGGCAACGTGGAGGGTTTGGTATTCAAACGGACATCAGCATCGACGGCGGAACGCACGACCAAATCACCCTTCTTGTCAACGGCGTGCCTATTGTAAATCCGCAAACCGGTCACAACGCGGCCGACTTTCCCCTAAACGTTTCCGACATTGAGCGCATCGAGATTCTCGAGGGCGCGGCATCGCGCGTGATGGGCAGTCAGGCTTTCAGCGGCGCCATCAACGTGGTCACCCGCAATGCGGCGCAGCGTGCCGGAGCAAATCCGTCGCCCTTCGAAGCAAGCGTGGAAGGAGGCTCCTACAATACCTATCGTGCCGAGGCGCGCACCGCCTGGCAATGGGGTGGGGGATGGAGCGCTTCGGCAAGCGGAAGCTACCAGCGTTCCGACGGCGCCGTGGCAAACGGCTCCTTCAAAGGCGGAAAGGGCTTTGGCCAACTCTCCTACAATGGCCGCGACCTTTCCTTCAACTTCCAGGCAGGCGCCACGGCAAACGATTTCGGAGCCAACACGTTTTACTCCGCCGCCTATCCCAACCAGTGGGAAGCCACGCGCCGCTACCTCGTAGCTGTACAGGCCGAGAGCAAAGGACGCGTACACCTCATGCCGCAAATTTCGTGGGTGCGCAGCCTCGACCACTTCCAGCTCATTAAGGATTCCCAAACGGGCGAGAACTTCCATCGCGGAGACGTGTTCACCGCCTCGCTCAATGCCTGGACGCAGTGGGCGCTCGGCCGCACCGCCGTCGGGGCAGAAGTGCGCGAAGAAAGCATCTACAGCACCAATCTCGGCCGCGACCTTTCTGAAGACCAATACGTGGACATCCCCAAAGAAAGCGGACGGCAATATACCAAACACGACGACCGCACCAACGTGAGCTATTTCCTTGAGCACAACATCGTGTGGAAACAGTTCACGCTCTCTGCCGGCGTCATGGCGGAGCGCAACAATGCCATCGACTCCAAGTTTCGTTTCTATCCCGGCGTGGACCTCAGTTATCGCCCGTCAGCCCCGTGGCGCCTTTACGCTTCATGGAACAAATCGCTGCGCCTGCCCTCGTTCACCGACCTTTGGTACAAAAGCCCCACACAAGAAGGCAACGTAGGGCTCAAGCCCGAAGAATGTTCCGCCGTGCGTCTCGGCGCCGACTACGTAAGCCGTGTGCTCACCCTTCACCTCAAAGCTCACTACCAGCACGGCAACCACATGATAGACTGGGTGATGTACAGCGCCGACGACAAGTACCACGCCACGTCGTTCAAACTCGACAACTTCGGCGCAGGCTTCGACGCCGCGCTCAACCTCTCGGAGTGGTGGGGCAAGCGCCAACCTTTTACACGTCTTGACCTCTCTTACGCTTGGCTCACACAGAAGCGACTTGAGGGCGAAGCCTACTTCAAGTCGAACTACGCACTCGAATATCTTCGCCACAAATTCGTGGCGCGCTTGTCGCACCGCATCGTGTCGGCTCTTTCCGCCCAGTGGACAGTGCGCGTGCAGCAGCGCGAAGGCAATTGGCTCGTCTACAAGGACCTCAAAGCCACGGGCGAACTCCGTCCCTACGGCACCCATGCCCTGCTCGACTGCAAGGTGCAGTGGGCCCAGCCGCGGTGGTCCGTCTTTGTGGACATGACCAACCTCACCGCCCACCGCTACTTCGACCTTGCCAATGTGCGCCAGCCGGGCTTCCTCCTCATGGCAGGAGCCAAAGTGAAGTTGTAGCCGTCAATGGCGTAAATACCACATAAACGATTCGGGACGCACCCATATATTATATATATATATATGTGCCTGCGTCCCGAATAGCTTTTACTGCAACACTTTTTAATGACGGCATTGAAAAGAATTCTAAACCTTTGAGTTGCAATTACCTTTATTGCCGTTGACTATTTGCTCTTTCTCGCAAATAATCACTACCTTTGTGCCGTTTTGGGCGAGTTGCGTCCAAACAAATAGACATTCGCAAGAAAATCAACCGAAATAACAACACAACGCAAGATGAACAAGAAACTGTTAGTTGTGAGCGCACTTGCACTGCTAACCCCTTCGCTCTTGGCGCAGGACCTCGTGGTGAAGAACGCACAACGCAAGTGGGACGGCGCCTTCGACGGACTCATCGCCTCACAGAGCGTACAACGCACTCCGGCATCCAACGGTGCTCCCGTAAGTAAGGAAACCCTCAGCGGCGTAACCATCAACGTCACTGGCGGCGCTGCCGACTTGGTAGAATATATCAAGGGCGAAGGCTACGAAGCCGAAGAAATTACCGACAAATGTCTCGTGGCTCAGATTCCCGCCAAGTTCGTACCCGTGCTTGCCGAACGTTCTGAAGTGGTATACATCGCTGCCGACGTACAGCATCATCTCCTTATGAAGAATGCACGCGAGATGACGAATGCCGACGATGTGCAAGCTGGAACAGGCCTCGACACGCCTTTCGACGGCAGCGGCGTAGTAGTGGGCATCATTGACCAAGGTTTCCAGTACGACCACTTAGCCTTCAAAGGACACGCTTCCTACTTCAGCGGTCTCAAGTTCAGCACCACGCTTCCCACAACAGGCGACCAATACAGCACCTCTGCCCACGGCCATGCCACCCATGTGGCAAACATCGCCGCAGGCGCTAAGGTGAAAGACTGCGAATACTATGGTATGGCTCCCGCCGCCGAATTGCTCCTTTGCTCCAGCGACTTCTCCGACAGCAACGTGCTCACCCGTGCGAAAGCCATCAAAAAATATGCCGAAGAAGCCGGCAAACCCTGGGTACTCAACATGAGTTTCGGCGGTCACCTCGGTCCCCACGATGGTAGCTCGTCTGGCAGCCAAAACATGGACGCCCTCTGCGGAGCAGGCGGCATCATGGTGGCTGCTGCCGGTAACGAACGTGCCGACAAAATCCACGCAATGGCAGAGTTCGACGAAGACGACGAAGTAAAGAGCGTATACATCAAGCCCGGTTCGTCCAACTCCGTAAAAGGCTTTATGCTCGACCTTTGGGCCATGAGCGACAACGGACAGAAAGAACTCACCATCCAGCCCATACTCAAAACCAGCAGCAAGGAATACGTTCCTACTACCACGCAGCTCCGTAACTCCGGTTTCAGCGTTACTGAAGAAGTGAATGCGCTCAACAACAAGCAGCACTACCGTCTTACCGGCTACATCAGCAACTTGGCACAGACGCTCGGCGTTTCCTCCACCAGCACCTACTACTTCGTGATAAAGGTGACAGGAAAGAAGGGCAACGGCTATCACGCCTGGCTCAACAGCACCACCGACAACACCACTTGCGAGTTCGGAACGAGCTTGAGCAGTCTTTCTTCCTACAAGATTCAGAAACCCTCCGAGAGCTATCTCGTTGGCGAAGGCGCAGCTTGCAACCCCAAGACGCTTGCCGTGGCTTCCTACAACGCTGCCACGTCGTTCCGTGCCCTTAGCGGAAGCACCTATACCGCAAGCTTGGGTAAAGTGGGCGGCATCTCCAATTTCTCCAGCCCCGGTCCTTCTATCAACACCGCCCATGTGAAACCCATTGTGGCCGCTCCCGGCGGTTGCATCCTTTCGGCTTTCAACTCTTCCGACACGTATGTGAAGGATAATGCCACCGACGTGGTTGCCAAGATTACTTCCGGAAGCAAGAGTTACTACTACGGCGAAATGAGCGGTACGTCCATGGCTTCTCCCGCCATGACGGGCATCGTGGCTCTCTGGTTGCAGGCCAACCCGAACCTCACGCCGGAGAATGTGGAGGAAATCATCCGCACCACTTCCATTCAGGACACCTACACCGGCACGATGAACGAAGAAGGCTGGAATGCCGACTTCGGTTACGGTAAGGTAGACGCCTATGCCGGCTTGAAGAAAGCAATTGAAATGGGTAAGTCCAGCGGTATAGCCCAAGCCATGAACACCACGGCTCCCGTGTCGCTCCAGAAAGGCACGTCGAACTGGAAGGTTCTTTTCAACAACGACGAAACTTTCGCCACCATTGAAATCGTCGGCATGAATGGTCAAGTGGTTTCAAGCAAGCGCATAGAATCGCCCCGCCGCGGCGAAGAAGAAGTGGTAGACCTCAGCGCTTATGCCCCCGGCGTTTATGTGGTGAACATCAAAACCACCGCTGCCTCCATCTCCCGCAAACTCGTGCGCTAAGCACACCCTGCTTTATAAATAAAAGCTGCCTTGCATTGCGCAAAAGCGATGCAAGGCAGTTTCGTTGTAAATCATTGTAAATCATCAATTTCGTCCTAAATCAGAAACTCAGTTGATAGAATACACCGCCAATGGATACCATCAGCCATTCCCCTAAACAAAGCGTGCTTTTCATTTGCCTTGGCAACATCTGCCGTTCGTGCACCGCAGAGGAAATCTTCCGCACGCTTGCCGACCGCCAAGGCAAGTCGGCAGCAGTAGTTGCCGACTCCGCAGGCATCATCGACTACCACGAGGGTGAACTTCCCGACAGCCGTATGCGTGCCCATGCCGCGCGTCACGGATACCGCCTCACCCACCGCTCGCGCCCCGTTAGCGAAGAAGACTTCCGCAAGTTCGACCTTATTGTGGCAATGGACAAGCGCAACTGCGAGAAACTTCTCCGTATGGCGCAGACCGACGAGGAACGCCGAAAGGTTGTGATGATGACTTCTTTCCTTCAACACCACGATGGCTACTCCATCGTGCCCGACCCCTACTACGGCGGCGATGCCGACTTCGAACTGGTCATTGAACTACTTGAAGATGCCTGCCAGGGGCTTCTTGACCATTTGACGCAAAACCACGGCAAATCTTAGCGAAAACTTAGCAACTTACCGAATTTATTGATTACTTTTGCCTTGTGTACTTGACAGCGGCGGTTGCCCGGTACACCCCTTTCATGAATTCCTAACAACCAACTACATATCCGAGAACATACTATGGAACAGAAAGATCTGCAGCACATTGCAAGTCAATTTCAGATTACGGGTAACGTTGTGGAGGTAAAGCCCCTCGGCAACGGACTCATCAACACCACATATCAGGTGATTACGGAGGGCGATGCCCCCAACTACGTGCTTCAGCACATCAACAATGCCATTTTCCCCGACGTAGATCTCCTCATGCACAACATTGTGGAAGTGACGGGCCACATCCGCAAGAAACTCGAAGCCAAGCATACCACCGACATCGACCGCAAGGTGCTTCACTTCGTGCCCTGCACCGACGGCAAGTACTACTATCTCCACGACGGCAAGTACTGGCGCATCATGGACCTCATCCCCGACACCGTTTCCAAGAGCGGCGTAACGCCCGAAAGTTCCTACATCGTAGGCAAGACCTTTGGCGACTTCCAGGCCATGCTGGCCGACATTCCCGTGGAACTTGGCGAAACCATCAAGGACTTCCACAATATTGAGTTCCGCCTCAAGCAACTCGACGAAGCCATTGCCGAGGACAAGATGGGACGCCTTGCCGACACGAAGGACATTGTGGAAGAAATAAAGAATCGTGCAGAAAGCATGTCGCGCAGCGAGCGTCTCTTCCGCGAAGGCAAACTTCCCAAGCGCATCTGCCACTGCGACACGAAGGTCGATAACATCCTTTTCGACAAGAACGACGACGTGCTCTGCGTCATTGACCTCGACACCGTGATGCCCAGCTTCATCTTCTCCGACTATGGCGACTTCCTCCGTTCGGCTGCCAATACCATGCCCGAAGACAGTCCCGAGTACGACAAGATTTCTTTCCGCATGGACATCTTCAAGGCATTCACTGAAGGCTACCTCGAAACGGCGAAGGCTTTCCTCACTCCCATTGAAATAGAGAACCTTCCCTACGCCGCCACGCTCTTCCCCTACATGCAGGTGGTACGTTTCTATGCCGACTACCTCAACGGCGACACTTACTTCAAGACGCAGTATCCCGAGCACAACCTCGTCCGCACACGCAACCAGCTTACGCTCCTCAAGAGTGCAGAAGCTCATGTGCCCGAGATGCAGGCATTCATCGACGCCCAACTCGCAAAGGCATAAACGCTCTTCCCTAATCCATAGCACACAGCGTTTAACCGCAAAACAACGCCCCGAAGCATTCCGCAGAATGTTTCGGGGCGTTCCGTTATAGAAGTTCTGTGAGCGTTATTCCAGCGTCCATTCCTTTTCAAAAGTCAACGTGGGAAGACCGTTGCTGTCGAACCTGATGGGGAGCCAGATGTAGCGGCCGTCAATGGGATTCTCGGGGCGCCAGTTGTCGGCCATGAAGATGAAGGAGTCCTTCTTGCCCTGTACGGGGAAGATGAAGGTGCTTTGGCCTTGGAACGTTTTGTCTGCTTCCTTGCCTTGGCAGGGATTAGGGTGCTGCGTCCAGGGACCGCTTATCTTGTCGGCGGTGAAGAGGCGTGCCGCATTGGGAGCCCATCCGGTGCAGCCGGAAGTAATCATGTAGTATTTTCCGTCCTTCTTGAAGATGGCGGGAGCTTCGTTGTGGCCGGCAGGAGCCAAGCGCCAGTAGCGGCCTGTGTGGCTGAGGTAGTCGTCAGAGAGTTCGGCAATCTGCAGTGTGAGGTTGTCCTCGGAAGAGTAGATGTGGTAAGCCTTGCCGTCGTCGTCCACGTAGAGTGTCATGTCGCGTGCCATCTGTCCGTCCTTCAGGTCGCGGCGCACGAAGAGACCGTCTTCCATGGCTTTGTACCATTCATCGCTCCACCATTTGTAGTCGTTGGGATTGGTCTTCATCTTGCGTTGTTCCTTGGTGAAGTTCTCGGGATATTTGCCCGGATTCACACGGCCGTGGCTGACGAGCTTGAACGGACCGGTGGGCGTGTCGCTGACGGCAATGCCGCAGTGGGCGGCTCCGTAGCCCTTTCCGCGAAGTTCAAGGTGGAAATACATCACGTATTTTCCCGTGCGCTCGCAGTAGATTACCTTGGGGCGCTCAATGATGCAGCCTGCGGCAATGGCGCTCGTCGTGTCGGACGATACGCTGAGCGCAGCGCCTTCGTTCTTCCAGTTGTAGAGGTCGGTGGAGGAGTAGCACGTTACTCCCACATATGCTGAGTTGGAGTGTTCGCCTTTGTGCTCGCCGTACCAGTAGTAACGGCCGTCGCGGTAGAGCACACCGCCGCCGTGGGCATTGATGACGCGTCCGTCGGTGTCGAACCAAAGTTGACGCGGATAGAACTTTTCGTGTTTGAAGCCTTCTACCTTTTGTGCTTGTACGGGCACGGAGGCTGTGGCAGCAGCGCAGAGAAGAAGAGCTGGGAGAATTTTTTTCATAGAGATTGTTGTGCTTTAGAGTGTGCGTAGAACAAGTGCTTTGTAATGCTCTGCATAAGTTGTCGTCGGCTTTATCTGTGTCAGCCATTCAGCCTTTGCAAGCGGCAATTGTTTCTTCGTTTCTTGTGCAAAGTTAGTTGCAACGGCTGTCAGGAAGGGGGTAATAATCCGTCAAAAGCGTGCAAAATGACGAATATTTGGCCATTGGAGCAAGAATTTGTTCGTTATTACGGAGAACGGATACAAAAACGCTGCCCTCTTCTTGCATTTGCAGGAAGAGGGCAGCGCAGACTGCCTTTAGGGCGGTTTTATAAATTGTTTGTGGCTATCAGCCCGTTTCCGTTATTCCATCAACGATTCCGTTTGTACGGAATGCGTGTGCGTTTCTTCGGCCTTCTTGTGCGAAGCGTTTGTGCCGGCTTCGCTTTCCGTGGTGGAAGAGTCTTCGTGGTGTGCGGGAAGAGCGTTTTCGTGTTCGCTTCCGTGTGCGACGGCAACGGTGTCGGCCTCAAAGGTGTCTTCTATCGCCAGTGTGTCGCCAATGAGCGAGTCGGCAAATTCTTCTGCAGGGTGCGCCACTTCAGGGCGCGTGCTCACTTCTGCTATGGTGTCGGCAGGCAGGGCATCGTCGAGCGGTGCTTCCTCTTGTGCTGGCTGCACAACGCGAACTTCAGACTCTGGCAACAACGACCAGCTTCCGAAAGCGATCACGCAGAGCAACCCGACGAGGGTCAGTGCGTCGCATATTTTGTCCTGAGGCGATTTCACGTTTGCCGAAGGCTTGGAGTTTTACGGGTGAGTTTTGGGCAGATAATCTATAGGTTTCTTATTCAGCCTTTTCTTCAGCGGCTTCGGGCTCGGCCTTTTCCACGAACTGCGTGTATCCGCCGTCGGCGAGGATGTTGTACCACTGAATGAGTTTGCGGATGTCGGAGTCGTGCACGCGGTCGCGGTCGTAGTCGGGGAGCACGGCGCCCATGAATTCGGCGAGTTGTGCGGGAGTGGCTTTCTTGTGGTCGAGGGGAGTGCGCTTTCCGCCTTCCTTGTCGCTGATGGCCTGGAATATTTCCATGAGAGGTTTGTCGTCGCCATCGGTGTACATAGACACGTCGTTGAGCGAGGTGACGCGTTCACGGGCACCTGCGGGCACGCGCTTCTTGGCAGCGTCGATGGTTTCAACAATGAGCATGCCGCGTCCCTGTGAAACGAGGCGGTAGAGACCGGGCTTTCCGGAAATGGCTAAAATGGTGTCTTGCATTTGTGTGTGTTCTTTTCAAGTTTTCGTTTTGTCGGCATTGTGCCACGAAGTTCTTCCTTGGGGTAGAACCGGGTGCAAAGGTAGTTTAAACTGCATAAACTGCAAGTCGCACTTGTCACATTTTCTTCATTTCACCGCTTTTTGAAAGGAAAAGTGTATCTTTGTCTTCACTATTTTGGGTGGTTCTATTAAATGCCGCCCTTTAATGAAACGAACAAGTCAACCCCCTAATTCCGACACCATGCTTATTATAGGAATAGCCGGCGGCACCGGTTCCGGCAAGACCACCGTGGTCAGAAAGATTGTGGAGAGCCTTCCGAAGGACTCCGTGGCCATCATCCCCCAGGACTCTTACTACAACGACCAAACCCATCTACCGCTTGACGTGCGCAAGAAGACCAACTTCGACCATCCCGATGCTTTCGAGTGGCCGCTGCTCGCGCATCAGATTGCCGAACTTCGTGCCGGCCGTGCCGTGGAACAGCCCACTTATTCCTACATCACTTGCACGCGTCTTGAAGAAACCGTTCATGTGGAGCCGCGCGACGTGATTATCGTGGAGGGCATCATGACCCTTTACAACAAGGAACTGCGCGACTTGATGGATCTCAAGATTTTCGTGGATGCTGAACCCGACGAGCGTCTTCTTCGCGTGATTGAACGCGACATCGCCGAGCGCGGCCATCCGTTGGAAATGCTCATCGGCAAATACCGCAACGTGCTAAAGCCCATGCACGATGAGTTCATTGAACCGACCAAACAATATGCCGACATCATCATCCCTAACGGCGGCGAGAATGTGCGCGCTGTGGCCATGATGCAACTCTATATCCTTTCCGCTCTCGCTCATCAGCGTGTGAACCAATAGCGGACATCAGTTTATAGTTCGTTTATAAACCAACAGCCATCGACAAGGCGCAGCGCGCTTTGCCGATGGCTGTTGGTTTTTTGTATAGTCACGCAAACGTTCCCGTGAAGCCGTTAGGTCGTGTAGAGCGTGACGTTTTGAAAGCGTCACCCCCTTGCGCAAATGGAAAACGCTCCACGTGATTTGCATTAAAACCATGCGCAGGTTATTTCAGTTATCCCCCTTCACGTCCAGCATTTGTTTGAGCACATTGAGGGCGGCTTCAACGGAGGTTACGTCGTTGACCACCATGCGGCGGTGGTTGTTCACCTCGTCGAGCCGGCAGCGTTTGTAGCTTTGGCTGGCGAAGTCAATGATTTGGCCGAACGTGTCGCTGCGGTAGAATGCGCTGTCGGGGTTCGACACGAAGTAGAGCGTCATGCGGCGGTTCTTCAGCGTGAGGCGTTCGGCACCGGCTTTCCTGCCGAGGGCGCGGAGCGGAACGATGCGGAGCAACTCCTCGCCTTCCGGCGGCAGGGCGCCGAAACGGTCCTCCATGCGTTGGCGGAAAGCGGCAATCTGTTGCTCGTCGGAGGAGAGCGAGTCGAGTTCGCGGTAGAGCATCATGCGCTCCGTGGCTCCCGGCACGTAGGTTTCGGGGAAGTAGGCGTGGAGGTCGCACTCCACGGTGCAGTCGTCCACGAAGAGTTCACCGCTGAGGTGTCCCGTTTTGCGGAGTTCGTCGGCATAGAGGTCGGCAAACTCGTCGTTTTTGAGTTCGGTAACGGCTTCGGCAAGAATCTTCTGATAGGTTTCGTAGCCGAGGTCGGCAATGAAACCGCTCTGTTCCGCTCCGAGCAGATTGCCTGCGCCGCGTATGTCGAGATCCTGCATGGCGATGTGTATGCCCGAACCTAGGTCGGAGAAGTTCTCTATGGCCTGCAACCTTCTGCGCGATTCGTCGGGGAGCATGGAGAGCGGTGGTGCGAGGAGGTAGCAGAAAGCCTTCCGCGAACCGCGTCCCACGCGGCCGCGCATCTGGTGGAGGTCGGAAAGCCCGTAATGGTGCGCAGCGTCGATGATGATGGTGTTGGCATTGGGCACGTCCACTCCGTTCTCTACGATGGTGGTGGAGATGAGCACGTCGTAGTCGTAGTTGACGAATCCCGTGACCACTTTCTCCAGTTGGTCGGGCGGCATCTGTCCGTGGCCGATGGCAATGCGTGCGTCGGGCACGTATTTGTGCACCAGGTCGGCAAGGTGCTGCAGAGCCGCTATGCGGTTTGTCACGATGTAGACCTGTCCGTTGCGGCTCATCTCGAAGTTGACGGCTTCGGCAATTACTTCATGGCCGAAGGTGTGAATCTCCGTCTGTATGGGGCGACGGTTGGGGGGCGGCGTTTGGATTACGCTGAAGTCGCGTGCTCCCATGAGGGAGAACTGCAGCGTGCGGGGAATGGGAGTGGCGCTCATCGTGAGCGTGTCTACGTTGACCTTCAGCTGACGCAGTTTCTCTTTCACGGCCACGCCGAACTTCTGCTCCTCGTCGATGATGAGCAAACCGAGGTCGTGCCACTTCACGCTTTTGCCGATGAGCTTGTGCGTACCTACCAGAATGTTTATCTCGCCGGCTGCCAAGTCCTTGAGCACAGCTTTCGTTTGTGCCGTGGAACGTGCGCGGCTCAGATAGTCCACGCGCACGGGGAAGTCCTTCAGGCGTGAGGTGAACGTCTTGTAGTGTTGCAGTGCGAGCACGGTGGTGGGTACGAGCACAGCCACTTGCTTGTTGTCGCAGGCGGCTTTCAGTGCTGCGCGCACGGCAATCTCCGTTTTTCCGAAACCCACGTCGCCGCAGACCAGTCGGTCCATCGGACGCGGACTTTCCATGTCGGCTTTCACCTCTTGCGTCACCTTCAGCTGGTCGGGCGTGTCCTCGTAGGCAAATCCCGCTTCGAGTTCGTGCTGCATGAACGTGTCGTGGCTGAAAGCGAAACCCTTTTCTTCCTTGCGTTGCGAGTAAAGGCGGATGAGGTCGCGGGCGATGTCCTTGATTTTCTTCTTCGTGCGCTCCTTGAGTTTCTCCCAGGCGCCTGTGCCAAGGCCTGTGATGCGTGGCGGTTCACCTTCCTTGCCTTTGTATTTCGAGAGTTTGTGGAGCGAATGGATGGACACGTACACGGTGTCGTCGTTTTTGTAGACGAGCTTTATCATCTCCTGCATCTCGCCGTCGGATGCCGGCATGCGCACGAGTCCGGCAAAGCGTCCCACGCCGTGGTCGATGTGCACGATGTAGTCGCCCGGTTCGAACTGCATAAGTTCCTTGAGCGAGAGCGCCATCTTGGTGTCGCGTGCGTGGTCGGATTTGAGATTGTATTTGTGGAAACGGTCGAAAATCTGATGGTCTGTGAAGAAGCAGACGTGGAGGTCGTCGTCGTAGAATCCTTCGTGGAGCGTGTGCAGGACGGGGGTGAACGTGGCTCCGCCGCCCATTTCCTCGAAAATGTTGCGAAGGCGTTCGGTTTGCTTTTCGCTGTCGGCAAGGATGTAAAGCGCGTAGCCGTCTACCTTCAACTGGAGAAGCGATTTTTGCAGCAGTTCGAAGTTTTTGTGGAAAAGGGGCTGGAGATGGGTGTGGAAATGAATCACGGTGGCTGCTTTCCCCAACGGTTGTGTGCCGATGTTGAGCCTTTGCAGTGAGGCCACTCCGCGGAGAAACGTTTCGCCTTTGATGAGCAGCGATTCCTTGTTGAACTGTTCGTGTAGCGCCTGTTCGTCCATTTCCGAAGTGGCGGCACGCTCCATCTCGGCTTGACGTGTGAAGCCCTCGTTGTAGATGCGCTCTATTTCGTCGTGGACGAACGCAAGGTCTTTTACGACGAGGAGGGTGGAGGAGGGGAGGAATTCGGTGAACGCCACCAGATTGCCCGCTTCGTTCGCTTCCATGTCGGGCACGATGCTCACTTGGCTCTTCTGCTCTTTGGAAAGCTGCGTCTGCACCTCGAAGGTGCGTATGGAGTCGACGTCGTCGCCGAAGAAGTCGATGCGGAAGGGATATTCCGATGCGTAGGAGTAGACGTCGAGTATGGAACCGCGTACGGCAAATTCGCCCGGTTCGTATACGTAGTCCTTATGGATAAATCCCAGTTCGAGAAGTCGGTGCGAGAGTTCCGTGAGGTCGTAGCTTGCACCTTTTTCTATGTTGATGGAATGTGAGGCTACGGCATGAGGCGGTGCCACACGTTCGCTCAGTGCGGCGGGAAACGTCACGACGTAGAGCGGTGCGGTAGCCTTCTCGTTGTTGAGCCGGTCGGCAAGGCGGTCGAGCACTTCCGTGCGGAGTATTTCGTTTGCCGCGTCGCGCTGCGCATATTTTACGGCACGGCGATAGGTGGAGGGGTAGAAGAGTGCGGTCTCCTCGCCGAGCATTTGCGTAAGGTCGTGGTAGAAGTATCCGGCTTCTTCCTCGTCGTTGAGCACAATGAGGAACGGGCGGTTCACGGCTTTGTCTTGGTGTGCCGTGAGCGAGGCAAGCACCACGGCCGCCGCCGATCCGTGAAGTCCTTCGGCATGGACGAGTGAAGGTTCACCCTCTGCCAGTGCGCGCTGCAAGGCACACACCCCAGGATGGGTGGCTATATGTGGGAGAAGTTCGGAAAGATTCATTTTAGTGAAGTTCAAAAAAATAACTTTTCGCAAATCAGATGCGCGAAGAATATAAGGCGAAGCCACGCAAAACAGTCCGTGACTGCGTGTAGAGCAATGCAAGCCTGGAGCCTTTGCCCCCCATGCGCTTCGCCGTCAAGTGCGGCGCTTATATGTTGCTAGAGGGCGCAGTCAGTCGTTGGGGAGGATGAATGTGGCGCGGCGCATTTTCTCTTCTTCCGGCAACTGTAGGGCTATCCATTCGCGGGCTTTGGATTCACTGATGCCGTCGCGCTGCATGAGGCGGTTTAGTTGTGTCTGTGAGGTGACGTGCACGAGCACGCTTTGGTTCACAAGTGCGTCGAAGCCGCTTTCGAAAAGCAAGGCGCATTCCATGACGAGCGTTGAGGCAGACGGAAGGTTGCAAAGGTCGTCTACCGTGACGGTGCGTGGGAGTTCTTGGGTGCTTAAAGTGTTGTTGCGGTTCGCATTGTCGCTTGTGCGTTCTGCTATGCGTGCTGCCCATGCTTCTGCCACACGCGGATGTACGATGGCGTCTACGCGTTTGGCGCATTCTTTTCCGCGGCAGAGGTAAGCGGCGAGCACCGATTTCACGAGTTGCCCCTCGGCATTGTAAACGTCGTTGCCCACAAGTTCTTTCAATTCTTTGCGCACTTCGGGATGCGTGCGGATGATGCGTTTCGCCTCGTCGTCGCAGTAAAAGATGTTGAATCCTGCTGCTTCCAAACGTCGGCATACGGTGCTTTTGCCGCTGGCTATGCCCCCCGTGATGGCGAGCAAGGTGATGCCGTGCACGCCTTTTAGCTTTGCCGCGGTGTCAGAAATCGGATTCGCCATGGCCTTCGGGTATTTCTTCTATGATGTATTCCACGTCCTGCGGAGAGATGCGCACATGGGAAACTCCCGTGGGCACGGTCTTGAGCGATAGGTGACACTTGTTGGAGTTGTTGCGCAGCAAGTCCTCGTAGTTGACCACAAGCACGAAGTTGTCCTTCGTCACGCGGCGGTACTGTCCCATGCCCACTTGGAACGTCACGTTCACGTTGGCAGGGAAGGTGCGCAACTGCTTGGAGGCCGGGAAGTTGACTTGCTGAACAGGCACCTGCACCGTCTTTTCCACCATGCGGTCCACGCAGAAGGTCACCCCTACGCGGTTGGGTACGAATTTGGCGCCGTGGACGGGGAGAAATTCTGCCGTAACGGTGGTGGTGTCGGTGATGTCGCGCAGATTCTGCGGACGGGTATAGGCAGCGGTGATGGTGTCGAGCACGGAACGTGTGGCATAGACGGTCACGGAGTCGCGCTGCTTGAGGGTGTTGGCAAGCGTGAAGAGTTTGCCGGTCTGCACAGCGCCTTGTACCACCACGGGCACGCGTTTGCATTCGCCGTAGTTGAAGTAGAATTCAAGCGTGTCGGGCTTCATGGAAAGGAGTTGCGTGCTCGGAGCCAGTTGTCCCGCCACTTGTCTTACGAGTTCCGAAACGGGTATGCTCACGTGCCCCGTGGCGCTTGCATAGACGTTGAAATCCACCACGATGGGGGCAAGCTTCTTCGTGTAGCGGTAGGTGAAGAGCACGGTGCCCTTGTCGCGGAGCGACACGCGGAAGTTTTGCGGAATGTCGGTGGTGATGACCACGTTGCTGGGCACGTTGCGCAGTTCTATGCGTACGGCAAAGTCCTCTTCGTAGGTTTCGTTGAGCGTTTGGAAAAGCCAGAAAACCGTGGAGAGGGCGAGGAAAAAGAGAAAGATGAGCGTATGGCGGTTCCAGAGTTTGGCACAGCAATACTTTATTGTGGGCTTCAGTTTCATTCTACTCGGAAAATAGGAAGTAATCCCGTAAGTAATTCAAGTTTCTGATTTAGGGAGGGGAACGGCCTGAAGGGCCAGTTCGCGCCTAGCCCAGGGCAACGCCCTGGGTCTCGATTACCAGCGGCATTGCGCCCTGAAAGGGCAAAAGCGTGTGATGTTCAGTTCACCCAGGGCGTTGCCCTGGGCTAGGCGCTTTTGGGCTTTCAGCCCGTTCTCG
>CAVJJO010000025.1:0-28192 GCA_963649665.1 Bacteroidaceae bacterium
TTTCGGACAAGAACATAACAATCTAGTATTCTACTTAACTCGATGCAAAGGTACGGGGTTTCGCACCCCTGCTCAATACCCTGTTGTGGGTATATTGTGCGAAGCGTAGCGTGAGGGCATGGGCGCGTGGGTGGCGTTTGCGGCGGCTCATGGGGGTGACGTTTCCAAAACGTCACGTTCTACACGGCCTCACGCAGGCTTTTGTATAGCTTCGCATTTAAAACTTTGCGCTTATCTGTCAAGACTGGAGTCTTGACCTCCATGCGCTTCGCACCAACGTTTACATCCACCTGAGTAGTTACCACTAATTTAAAAAATCTTTCCATTGTTAATTTTCGGGCTTTCAAAAATGCGCTCCGAAAGTTCAAACTAGAAAACGGAACGGCGCTTTTTGCTCCGCAAAGCCCGCTTTCGCATCACTCCAAGGCATCTCGTGAAAATTCCCCTTAGGCCCAAAACGTTGGGCTTAGGGGGAATTTTTGCTAGATGCCTTGGAATTTTTCTGAAAAGCACCCCGTTTTTCGCTCCGCCCGAGCCGTTTATTCATCGTTATGCAGGAATGTGGCGCATAAATGCGCTCTTTTTGCTGAAAGTGTGCATAATTATGCACGCCGTGGCTGGCGTATATCCGTTCACTCGCCGGCTGAAAAATTCTACGCGATTCTCAGTGTTAAAAAAACGGGGCGCTGGCGCCTCAAATCGCCCCTTTGGCCTCGTTGAAAGAAACTGTAGCGAAGTTATGCGATGTTTAACACACAAGGTGTTGCCCGAGTCAGAAGAGTTTGGCTATTTAGCGCCACATAATTACAAGTCGAACGAGCGCTGAAGCTCAGCACGTTGGCGATAGCCGACTCGCGCATATCTTTCGGCTTGTTCCCCTTCCCACTCCTTGCCATAGGTGTGGGAACTTTTAGTTTATAACCCATTAAAGAAACCAGTACATGACTAACTACAAGAAAATCCTGGCTTCCGCAGCCCTCACGATGGTGTGTGCGGGCGGTGCAGCGCAAAGCGTGCAGAGCGCAACGGAGAAGGCACCCCAGTTGGGCGTCGACTCCATTGATGACGTCATCGCCGCCATGACCCTCGACGAAAAACTCAACGTGCTCATCGGTTCACAGGGCAACGTGAAGACCGACGCCAAGGTGACCATCGGCAATGCCTCCAGCCTCGTGCCTGGAGCGGCAGGACAGCTCAACGCCATCCCGCGCCTCGGCATCCCATCTACAGTACTTGCCGACGGACCTGCAGGACTCCGCATCGAGCCTACCCGCACGGGAACCGACAAGACCTACTACTGCACCCACTTCCCCATCAACACCGTGATGAGCGCCACTTGGAATACCGCCCTCGTGGAGACCGTGGGCAAGGCCACCGGCAGCGAAGTGAAGCACTACGGCGTGGACGTCATTCTCGCCCCTTCCACCAACATCCACCGCAACCCACTCAACGGCCGCAACTTCGAGTACTACTCCGAAGACCCGCTGCTCTCCGGCAAGATATGCGCCGCCATGGTACGGGGCGTGCAGAGCAACGGCGTGGGAACCTCGCTGAAACACTTCGCCCTCAACAACCACGAGACAAACCGCTCGGGCGTCGACGTGATAGGCTCGCCCCGCACCTTCCGCGAGATTTATCTCAAACCATTTGAGATTACCGTCAAAGAAGCACACCCCTGGACGGTGATGACTTCCTACAACAAGATAAACGGCACGATGGCGAGCGAGCGTTGCGACCTCGTCACGGAGATTCTTCGCCACGAGTGGGGATTCGACGGCATGGTGATGACCGACTGGCTTGGCGGCAAGAGCGCCGTGGCGCAGATGGAGGCCGGCAACGACCTGCTCATGCCCGGCAAACTCTCCCAGCGCGAGGAGATAAAGAAGGCGGTAATGAACGGTCGCCTCTCCCTCGAAATCGTTGACCGCAACGTGAAGCACATCCTGCAGTACATCCTCAAGACCCCACGCTTCAAGGGCTACGAGGCCGACGATAACCCCGACCTGAAGGCCAACGCCATCGTCACCCGCAATGCCGCTACCGAGGGCATCGTGCTGCTGAAGAACCTGAAGAACGTATTGCCCCTAAACAAGAAGGTAAAGAACGTGGCGCTCTTCGGCCGCTCGTCCTACGACTTCATAGCCGGCGGCTCCGGCTCGGGCAATGTGAACCACGCCTACGTGGTGAGTCTGCTCGAAGGCCTGGGCAACGCCGGATTCTCCGTAGACAGCAACCTCAAGGCAGCTTACGAGGTCTACATTCCCGAACACAAGAAACTGCTGCCCGTGCCCACGGGACGGCTCGCCGCCCTTCTGCCCAAGCACCTCATACCCGAGATGGAACTCGACGAAGAACTGCTGCAGCAGTCCGTTAATGACAACGACATAGCCATAGTGACCATCGGCAAGATTTCCGGCGAGTTCGCCGACCGCAAGCTCACCGACGACTTCAACCTCTCTGCCGCCGAGCAGGAGATGCTCACCAAGGTGAGCAAGGCGTTCCATGCCAAGGGCAAGAAAGTGGTGGTGATTCTCAACGTGTGCGGCGTCATCGAAACCCAGAGTTGGGCCGACAAGGCCGATGCCGTGGTAGTGGCTTGGCTGCCCGGACAAGAGGGCGGCAACTCCGTGGCGGACATCCTCACCGGTAAAGTGTCTCCTTCGGGCAGACTTCCTATGACGTGGCCTCTGAGTTATGCCGATGTGCCTTCAAAGGACGATTTCCCCGACACCGACAACATCAGCGACGACGACCTCTTGAACGTGATGACCGTCAAGGACAACACGAAGGAACCCGTAAAGAACTTCGACTATGTGGAGTACACCGACGGCATCTATGTGGGCTACCGCCACTACACCACCCGCAACGTGCCCGTAGCCTATCCGTTCGGCTACGGGTTGAGCTACACGCAGTTTAAGTACGGCACGCCCGAGGTGACCACCGATGCCGAGGGCAACGTGAAGGTAACTGTGGAGGTGAAGAATACCGGCAAGATGGCCGGCAAGGAAGTGGTGCAGGTGTATGTGTCCGCCCCCGGCAAGGACATGGACAAGCCCGAGCGCGAGCTGAAGGGATTTGCCAAGACGGGCAGTCTGCAGCCGGGCGAGTCGGAAACGGTCACCATCGACATCCCCTACCGCGACCTTGCTTCGTTCAACGAGGCTGAAAGCCAATGGCAAGTGGAAGCAGGCGAATACAAAGTGCTCGTAGCAAAGAACGCTGCCGACGCCAAGCCGCTCACCGCTGTCGTCACGGAGAAGGCAGGCGTAGTGGAGCAAGTGCGCAAATGCCTTACGAAAGAAACCAAGTAAAGTAACCTAGAATCTATATACTATGCATAAGATTTTCAGCTTGCTGGCAGGTGCCGCCTTGGTGGCGCCCGTCAGCGCCCTGGCACAGGAAGAGGCTAAGACCGACACCGTGCCACAGACCAAGGAAGTGAAGAACCGCAACGTGATGCTCAACGCATCCAGCGACAACCAGCCGCGCCAGATATCCATCGGACTCCCCGAGAACAAGTCCGCCACCATCTACGAGGATGGTCTGCCCGTGTCGTACAGCATGTGGCCCTGCTTGCCCTATCTCTATTGGATGTCTACCGCCCAGCACAGTAGCACGGGGCTGATGTCGCTCGGCGAGAGCGCCATCACGAGTGGCGAGGTAAACTACGCCGTCATGTCGAAGACACGCACCGGCGGAAAGAAGTTCGAGGGTCACGCCAACTACACCACCAGCACTTACGCCTTGCAGCGTTTCGACCTATCCCTTGCCGGGCCCATCGCCAAGGGATGGTCCTACTCCCTCGGCGGATTGGTGAACATGGACCCCGGCAGCAACCCGATAGCCGACTCCCAACTCTCGAGCGACCGCAAGATATTCAAGGCCGCCATCAGCAAGGAGTGGAACGAGGGTAGGGGCAAGTTCAACGTGTTCTACCGCTACTCCTACACAAAGGACTTGAAGGACAACTACGGTCCCTTCGTCTACGTGGGCGACGGTTCGGTGAAGGAATACAACGGCTTCCGCCTGGGACACGACGCATTTCTCCCTGCCAACGGACTGATGGAATACACCAGTGTGCTCGACGGCGAGAAGAGAAGCGTATACCGAAAGAAGGCGCCCCACTGCATGAACAACAGCGTAGTCGCCAACCTCGACTACACCTTCCTCAACGGCATGAACCTCAACGTCACGTCGAAGTACAGCTACGCCAACGCCCACTACCACACCCTCACCCTTGCCGGTACGGGCACGGCGGGGGAGAACGACGGCTACACCTACGCCTACGACGACGGCACGCACAAGGCCGGCGAAGCCTATACGGGCTACTACAACAGCCGCTTCATGCTCCACGACAACGGTTTCCAGCGCTCATGGCTCACCACGGCAGAACTCACTGGCAAGAGCCGCGACCTGGCGCACAGTTGGCGCATCGGTGCCAACCTCTGGTGGGACCGCCAGGGACTTGACGCCAGCACGGGCGTCTATGCCCACACCGTTGAGGCCGACCCCGTATGGCTCAAGCACAACGGCGAGATGGAAGGCGGCGTCAACACCGGCGGTGAATACTACAACACCCACGAGACGAAGTTCGCCCTCTACCTCTCGGACGACTGGCAGGTGACCCGCAACTTCTGGCTCTCTGCCGGCGTGCGTGCCGAGTGCTACAACATAGGCGGACAGAACGCTTATGCCTACGCCAATGCCACCGACCAAACGGCCACCTTCGACACCAACCGCCGTACGCTCGGCTGGAGTCTTTCCCAAGGCGAGAAGACCCGCTTCAGCAAGCATTGGGTTAACCCCGCCGCCACCATCAACGGACGCTACACCATCGCCAAAGGTTTCGGCGTGCTGGCAGAGTACGTCTACGCCATGCAGCACCCCAAGTCGGAGGACTTCGCCGGAGCCTACATGCCCGTGCTCGACCCCGTGCAGATTCACTTCGGCAAGGCCGGCATCTTCTGGAACACGCCCTGGATGCAGTTGGTGTCGCAGGTATCCATCATCAACCAGAGCAACTACAAGAGCCGCTCGCAGTTTACCAACCCCACGAACTCTGCCGACGTCGTAACCATCCCCATCACCTACGACGTGCAGACCATCGGTTGGACCACCGACGTGGTGCTCAATCCCTTCAAGGGCTTTAGTTTCCACGGCTTGCTCACCCTGCAAAGCCCCAAGTACAAGAACTTCGGCATGACGGCAGAGTTCAGCGACGGCACCTCGAAGAGCTATAACTTCAATGACAAGATTACCACGGGCGTGAGCAAGGTAATCGTAGAGCTTGACCCCAGCTACACCTTCAGCCAGTTCCGCATTTGGGCAAGCTTCCGCTACCAAAGCAAGCAGTACATCAACAAGACCAACTCGCTCTACTTCAACGGCCGTTGGGAGACCTTTGGCGGCGTAGACTACAATCTGAACAAGCACGTGAGCTTCTCCGTCAACTTCATCAACTTCCTCAACACGAAGGGTTGCTCCGGCAGCATCTCCGCCGCCGACCTCCTGGAGGACGTTTCCGCCTACAAAAACTACGTGATGGCAGGCACCTACATCCGCCCCTTCACCGTAGAGTTCGCCGCCCACATCAACTTCTGATACAGACATCTGATACAAACAAAAAAGCAGGTTACAGCCGGCCCCCCAAAAAAAGTGCCGCAGCTGTAACCTGCTTTTAGACCTGTACAGTTGAAATATTTCTAACAAAAGCACGAAAAAGCGGAAGATAATTTGTGTATTCCATAAAAAACTTTGTAACTTAACGGCGTAAAACGTAAGGCATACGAAACTATGGCAGAAATCGTAAACAAATACCCGGTAGGAATACAGACCTTTGAGAATATCCGAGAGGGCAACTATCTGTATGTAGACAAGACCCAATATATCGTTGATTTCCGAATCAAAGGTATGAAATACATCTTTCTGAGTCGCCCGAGGCGATTCGGCAAGTCGCTCTTTGCCTCCACCCTCCAGGCTTATTTCGAGGGTAGGAAGGAACTCTTCGAAGGACTTGCCATCGCAGACTACGAGAAGGAATGGGCGAAGCATCCTGTCCTGCATTTCGACATGAGCGGTGCCAAACACATGACTCCAGAACAACTGGACAGGTATTTGGCAGACATGCTTGACGACCAAGAAGCTCCTTACGGCTATAAAAGTGATAAGGTGGACGCCAATATCCGTCTAAAGGACTTGGTAATACGCGCTCATCAGCAGACGGGACTGAAGACCGTCGTCATCATCGACGAGTACGATGCACCGCTGCTCGACGTGGTGCACGAGAAGGAGAACCTGCAGAAGCTCCGACAAATCATGCAGAACTTCTACAGCCCCTTGAAGAAGCTCGACCCACACTTAGAGTTCACGTTCATCACGGGCATCACCAAGTTCTCCCAGCTCAGCATATTCAGCGAGCTGAACAACCTGGACAACATCAGCATGCTCGACCAGTACTCTGCCATCTGCGGCATCAGCAAGACGGAGCTTACCACCGCCATGAAGCCCGACGTGGAGGGACTGGGCAGGGCACTCGGACTGTCGTACGAGGAATGTTTGGAGGAATTGCGCCAATATTACGACGGCTATCACTTCAGCAAAAATTCCGAGGATGTCTTCAATCCGTTCAGCCTAATAAGGGCGCTGAACGGCCAATCAATAGACTCCTACTGGTTTGGCTCTGGCACACCAAGCTACCTCATCAAGAGTCTGCAAAAATACCACGTCAACGTGATGGATATAGAGAAGAAGGGAGCTAACGTGGACGACTTCGACGTCTCCCCGGAGATGATGACCTCCGCTTTGCCCCTACTCTACCAGAGCGGCTACCTCACCATCAAGAAGTACAAGCCGCTCACCAAGAGCTACCAGTTGGGCTACCCCAACAGGGAGGTGAAGATAGGCATGCTGCGTAGCCTTGCGCCCAACTACCTCTCACCAGTCTCCGTGGACAACAACGGGCTGGTGGCAGAATTTGTGGAACTGCTCTATGACGGCGATATAGAGGGAGCGATGGAGCGTCTGAAAGCCTATCTCGCCAGCATTTCCAATCGGCTGAGCAATAAGAATGAGCGTGATTTCCAAACGGTATTCTACCTCATCTTCAACCTGATGGGAGCCTTCATCAAGGCGGAGGAGGACAGCGCCATAGGCCGAGCCGACGCAGTACTCCAACTGCCCACCGCCACGTACGTCTTCGAACTGAAATACGATGGCTCAGCCGAAGAGGCCCTCAAGCAGATAGACGACAAGGGCTACCTCATTCCCTACTCCGCCGACGGCAAACGCCTCTTCAAGATTGGCGTGAACTACGACAGCCAACAGCGCACCATCGGAGAGTGGATTATAAAGGAGGAATAAAAAAGTAAAGCAGGTTACAGTCAGCCATAAAGCCGCGACTGTAACCTGCTTTTTTGCATTACATAGATAATTCATGCGTCCGTTGTGGCAGTTGGCTTGATTATTTACCAACTTCTCGACAAGTATTTTCCCCAGTTCTTATCTTTCATCACAGGAAGCAGGAAATGACAGAAAAAGCAGCCTCCAAGTTCAACTCATAAGTTGCATTTTAGCAAAGTAAAAGCCCGTAAAAACTGCACTTTAGCAAATTACGAGAGCTCGAAAACTGCATTTTAGCAAAGTTTGCGGTGCGTAACCACCTGTTTGTTAGTTTGTTATTGTAATTTTGCGAACATCTATAGATTTATCACCCCAAAAGCTGTGGAAAAATGACGGAAGAAAAGGTTATAAGACATAAAGACCCGCTTCAACATTCGCCACGCAGATGTTCTGAGAAAGATTGCCAACTACCTCATCAACAATGTGTGCCAGGAGGTGAAGTACGATGAACTGGCTAAATTGTTGGACATTACCTACATGACCGCGAAGAAATATGTGGACTATCTTCGCTAGGACTTTCTGGTGCAACTCCTTCAAGTGGCCTACGACATCGACAACGAGAAGAACTTCAAACGGGAAACGAGCGCACTCGTCAATGCCTCCATTTCTCTACGCTGCGACCATCTGACCCTCATCGCCTTCTCGCCCACACGAGACGTGGAGGTTTCAGGCAAAAGCATACACATCGTCTCAGCCATAGAATGGCTGACCGATGTAGCATTGTCATGACGGGACTATAAATCATAGCATATAATTAATGGACAAAACATCCTTCTTCTTTCGAGACAGCAAAAGCTATCCAGAGGACAGCAACCTGCAGTCGCTTGTCATCGATTGGCTTCGTTTCCCACTGGCCATTGCCGTTGTATTCATCCACAGCATTGGCAGCAAAGTAATAGACCTGAACCGTTTGCATTCCAATCCTTTTACCTTGGAATCGATTTACGACTTATTGCGCATCACCTTATCGAACGTCGGACCACGCTTCGCCGTGCCTGTATTCTTCATGTTTTCCGGCTTTCTGTTCTTCTATAAAGTCAAGGACTTCAACCTCTCCGTTTATAAACAAAAGCTTTGCAAACGGTTCAAGACGCTCTTCATTCCATACATCAGCTGGATAGTGCTTTATATTATTTTGGATACAGAGATAATAAACGTTGCCGACGTAATCAACAATGTCAAACCCGTGTCGGAAATCTGGCAATGCCTCATAGGCAATGGAGGCTTGCATATGTTTTGGGACAATAACGTGTGGGATCTCAACAGTAAGAACTGGATAGGTTGGACAACTACCATGTCTGGCCCTGTTCTCATCCCCCTATGGTTCGTAAGAGACTTGATGGTAGTAGTCTTGCTTACACCTATTATATATGCACTCATCAAGCGATTCAATTTTCTTCCCATCGTCCTTTTAGCCTTCTGCTATATTTCCGGTATTTGGATTCAAATCCCGGGCTTCACCATAATCGCCTTCTTTTGGTTCTCGCTTGGCGCGTACTTCAGCATCAGAGGGAAGAACATGATAGCGTCCATATACCGATGGCGCTTCCCTGCATATATAGTTTGCATCTGCACCTTGCTCCCTCTGATTTGGTTCAATGGCAAAAAGGGCGATGGAATAACCGCAAATGTCATAGCGCAGTCCATTTATCCTTTTTATGAAATCGCGGTGTCATTAAGCGTTGTCAGCATTGCCGCTACGCTCATCCAAAGAGGAAAAGTAAAAGTCTATCCGCACCTGGCAAAAGTATCTTTCTTCCTCTTCCTTAGCCATTCATTTGTGTTAGGACACATGTTTGTCAACGTCAACAAGTGCCTTCCTTCTTACAATTACATCATGATAATAGTCAAGTATCTCATTGCACCAACAGCCACGGTGGTGGTATGTTTGATTATTTACAGAGCGCTTGACAAGTGTTTCCCAAAGTTTCTGTCGTTTGTCACCGGAAGCAGGAAGTAACGTCCCTTTCTATAGGAAGCATACAAGCACGAAAAAAAGGACTTGATTTGTATCTTCCGTAAAAAACTTTCTAACTTAGCAACGTTAAACGTGAAGCATGTGAGACTATGGCAGAAATCGTAAACAAATACCCGGTAGGAATACAGACCTTTGAGAATATCCGAGAGGGCAACTATCTGTATGTAGACAAGACCCAATATATCGTTGATTTCCGAATCAAAGGTATGAAATACATCTTTCTGAGTCGCCCGAGGCGATTCGGCAAGTCGCTCTTTGCCTCCACCCTCCAGGCCTATTTCGAGGGTCGGAAGGAACTCTTCGAAGGACTTGCCATCGCAGACTACGAAAAGGAATGGGCGAAGCATCCCGTCCTGCATTTCGACATGAGCGGTGCCAAACACATGGATGGAGAGATGCTGACGCATTATCTTGACTTTATCCTTTTGCCATACGAGAAGTTGTACGGTAAGGACGAGAACGAGCTCTACCCCAATGAGCGTTTGGACGGCCTCGTGCGGCGTGCCTATCAGCAGACTGGCCAGAAGGCCGTCGTCATCATCGACGAGTACGACGCACCGCTGCTCGACGTGGTGCACGAGAAGGACAACCTGAAGACGCTCCGACAAATCATGCAGAACTTCTACAGTCCCTTGAAGAAGCTCGACCCACACTTGGAATTTACGTTCATCACGGGCATCACCAAGTTCTCTCAGCTCAGCATATTCAGCGAGCTGAACAACCTGGACAACATCAGCATGCTCGACCAGTATTCTGCCATCTGCGGCATCAGCAAGACGGAGCTTGCCACCGTGATGAAACCCGACGTGGAGGGACTGGGCAGGACACTCGGACTGTCGTACGAGGACTGTCTGGAGGAACTGCGCCAATATTACGACGGCTATCACTTCAGCAAGAATTCCGAGGATGTGTTCAACCCTTTCAGCCTGATAAGAGCGTTAAATGGACAGGATATAGATTCCTACTGGTTCGGGTCCGGCACACCAAGCTACCTCATCAAGAGTCTGCAGAAATACCACGTCAACGTGATGGACATTGAGAAGAAGGGTTGCAACGTGGACGACTTCAATGTGTCGCCCGAGCAGATGACTTCTGCCCTGCCGTTGCTCTACCAAAGCGGCTACCTCACCATCAAGAAATATAAACCCCTTACACAGAGTTACCAATTGGGCTACCCCAACAGGGAGGTGAAGATAGGCATGCTACGTAGCCTCGCGCCCAACTACCTCTCCCCAGTCTCCGTAGACAATAACGGGCTGGTGGCAGAATTTGTGGAAATGCTCTATGACGGCGATATAGAGGGAGCGATGGAGCGTCTGAAAGCCTATCTCGCCAGCATTTCCAATCGGCTGAGCAATAAGAACGAGCGCGACTTCCAAACGGTATTCTACCTCATCTTCAACCTGATGGGAGCTTTTATTAAGGTGGAGGAAGACAGTGCCATAGGCAGGGCTGATGCCGTGGTTCATATGCCCACCGCCATTTATGTCTTCGAACTGAAATACGACGGCTCTGCCGAGGATGCCGTCAGACAGATTGACGACAAGGGCTACCTCATTCCCTACACAGCCGACGGCAAACGCCTTTTCAAGATAGGTGTAAACTACGACAGTCAGCAGCGCACCATCGGAGAGTGGATTGTCAAGGAAGGATAAGAAAATCTTTACGAGGAACACGTAAAGAGTTTGTCGCTCATAACATTTTTGTAATTAATAAAGCAGGTTGCCGTCAGCATAAAGCCGTGGCTGCAACCTGCTTCGTTTATGTCTGAGTATATACATTGCCGCAAATTCAGGTTTCTAACTGAGTCAATCCATAAACCGAGGAGAAGTTGTCATTACAAACTCCCGCCCAATGCTTTTACGAAGCTGTTCCGGCATTGCTGCGTATCGGCACGTCATTTCCCCTTAGCCAATTATTATTAAAAGCAAGTAGCTTTCCTTATAACAAAGGAGTAAAAATCTTGCCTTATTCGCTACCTTTGTGCGGATTTAGGTATTGAGCGCCGAAAAATCCCTCATCTATTACTGAACACAGCGCAATGGCTGTACTCCTTAAATAGCATTCGAGAACACACAAAATATCTTCTTTACTAATTTCAAATTCTGATTAAATGAAACGGTTTTATCAAATCCTTTCATTGATTCTGCTCGCAATTTGCGGAATCATGCCCGCCGTGGCTCAGGACTATGAACAGGGAGACCTTCTCACCGACATGAACGACATTGTCGGCAAGGAAGTGCTCATCTGGAGTCCGGGTACCTCTTGGGATCACCCCACAGGTTACCTCAACGGCACCTCTAGCTATACCACCCGTATAGGTGACGCTAACATCTACACCTTTGAACTCGTTGACGGCGAAACCGTCAATGGAAACGCCCTCTACCGCCTCAAGCAGGTAAGCACAGGTCTCTACTTCAAAGATGGTGGTGCCATCATCGAGGACAGCGAAGACACCCCCGTGGAAATGACTGCCAACGTCAACGAGGCATTCAAGTTCACCAGTCTTCCCTTTGAAGAAAACGGCGAAGATCCCCGTAGCAAGGCAGTTGTGGGCGATCCTCAAAAGCAAGACCTCTCACAAGAAGGTTTCATCTTCGCACGTTATGAATTCGTAACCGAAAACGATCCCACCTACTTCGGTGGCTTGGACAAGCCCTTCTGGTCGCCCTACACCGACACCAACGTGTGGCTCGTGTATTCCTTGACCCGTATCACTGGTTACGACAAACTCTACTCTTACGTAGACTACTACTTCCCCAGCGGTATTGACGGCTACACGCACGGTGTGAACCCCGGTGAGTACAACGAAACCGTTTGGCAGGCTACCAACACCGTGTACGAGCAGGCCAACAATATGCTCAACGAAAGCTCAAGCAAGTACACCGATGCCGAGTACGACGCCATGTGCGCTCAGCTCAAGGAAGCTGCCGAAAAGCTCCAGGCTGCTGTGAACCCCATCAGCGCCGGTTACTACTTCATCCACGATAGCCGCGGTACAATCAACTACCTCTATACCCGCACCCTCGACGGTTCCGAACTCATAGGTTCCGGTAGCTACACTCAGCCCGAAACACTCGGTACCGACGATGCCAAGTACATCTGGTACGTTGAACCCGGAAGCAAGGACGGACTCTTCACCATTAAGAACTACTACACCGAAAGCTACATCACTGGCCAGAAGACCGGCACCCGCTTCAATCTCGGTCAGAAAGCCGAAATCGGTGTGGCCAATGAAGGTCAGGTAAGCACCCCCTCATTCCTTCTCTATGTGCCTCAGAATAATGCCAGCGACCACAGTCAGCAGCTCAACACCTCCAACGGTTATATCGTAAGCTGGAATAGCCAGCCCACCGATGCAGGTAACTGCTTCCACTTCGAAACGGTTTCTGCTTCCGACATCGAAGCCCTTGAGAACCTCGTACGTCAGCAAGCCCTCAACGAACGCTTGCAGACCCTCTACGCTACAGCTTCACAGACCAAGGCCCTTAATGACGGTTCTTACGGTCTCGTTTCTTCCGCTGCCAGCTTCTCTTCCAATGCTGTTTGTCCCAATGAAGGTTCGCTTGACGGACTTCTTGACAACAACACCTCTACCTATTTCCACACCGACTGTACAGGTACCAACAACCCCGCTGCGTACCACTACCTCCAGGCAGACCTCGGAACCGCTGTCAAGGGCGTTCGCATGACCTACTCTCAGCGTTACCGCAGCCAGGCTACCCGTGGCAACTCGCCCGCAAAGATTGAAGCCTACGCTACCAACAATCCCGACGGCGACTGGACTGACCTCGGTACCTTCGACATGACCTACACCACTCCGGTGATTTACACGTCTCCGGTTGACACTCTCGAGAATGCTGCCGGTGAACTCACCGTAGACTTTGAAGGCACAGCCTACCGCTACTTCCGCTTTGAAGTGATGGAAGTAACCGCTGGCGACGCTGCAGAAAAGACCTCTGAAGGCTATCCCTTCTGGTATCTCTCCGAACTCCGTCTCTTCTCCACCGAAGAAGGTGGCGTTACGAACTACGAAGTAGTGCCCGAAGCCACCCGCGCTGCTTTCGAAGCCCAGCTCAGCGCTGCCCAGGCCGCTCTTGAAGCAGGCGCCGCTACAGCAGAAGGCATTGATGCACTCCAGGCCGCTTACGATGCACTCGTAGCAGCTATGCCCGACCCCTCACGCATCACCGCACTTGTAAGCACCGCTCGCGAAACTGCGAAGAATGCTGCCGTAGGCGAAACCGTCGGTTACTATCCCCAGAGCGGTCTCGACGCCCTTAACGCAGCCATCACTGTTGCCGAAAATGCCGCTAAGCCCGGTATGTCAATCGACGAAATCAACTCCGTCATCAACACCCTCCAGGCTGCCATCGACGCCTTCGGCAAGACTCTCATCCTTCCTGAAGCAGGTCAGTTCTACTACCTTCGCAGCGCTTCCGAAAGCAAGGCTTATAACAACGCCAACGGCTACAACTCCAAGGAAGCTGCCGTTTACTCTTCAACCAATGCCGTGAGCGGCGCTCTCCGCTTCACGCAGAAGGACAATGCTTCTGACATCACCGCAGGTGAACTTGTTGACTCCATCGACCTCACCAAGCAAGTGAAGTACCTCTGGTACGTAGAAAAGAGCGGCGAAGGCAAGATTGTGCTCCGCAACGTTGGTACAGGTATGTACCTCGCCAACACGGTGAAGAACAACAACGCCACAGCTCCTCAGAGCACTGAACCCGCAGAACTCAACGTGCTCTTCAACAAGGCAGGTGCATTCTCCATTGAAATCGGTGAAGGCTTCTATCTCAACGCTCAGGGCGGTGGTGCAGTAGTGGCTTGGTCTAGCGCTACCGACGACAATGGTTCTTGGACCTTCGAAACCGCTAGCAAGGACAGCTATGCCGACCCCGACTACTACTGGGCAGTAACTCCCGGACAGTATCAGATTCTCACTCTTCCCGTTAGCATCGACAGCAAGTCCTCCTTCGACGGCACCATCTACACCCTCGTAGGTCAGAGCGATGACCGCAAGCTCGTTCTCGCCAAGGCAACCGGCACCATCGAAGCCGGCACACCGTTCATCTTCAAGGCCAACGATGAAGTGAAAGACGACAACAACCGTCCCTGGGCTTACTTCGAAACTGCTGAAGGCGACCTCAGTTCTCTCGACGGCCTCTTCACCTACGACTTCACTCCGAAGAGCGTGAACGGTCTCACCGGTACTATCGCACAGACTGACACCTGCCGTGCCGACCGTGCATATTTCGACAACGGCACACTCCGTCTCACCAAGAGCGGCAAGGTGGCCATCGGTGTCAACAGCGGTTACTTCAATGGTCAGCACGCCACTGGCGTAAGCGCAGAAGGAGCCGACGCTACCATCGACATTCCCGAAGGCGGCGACATCACCGGCATCAATCAGAGCGTAGTAGTACTTCCCGAAACCGTAAGCGTATATAGCCTCAACGGCACACTCCTCCGCAAGAACGTGAAGGCAGGCAGCGCCGTCAACGGACTTCCCGCAGGCATCTACGTAGTAGGTGGACAGAAAGTCATCGTAAAGTAAACACTTCCGCGCAGCCTCAGCGCTGCATGTGAACCATAAAGGAAAGGACCGCACAAGCCCAAACGAGGCTTGCTGCGGTCCTTTTCTTTATGGTAGGGGAAGGGTAATGAGTGCACGCATTTTTCCCTTTTGTGATAAGAATCCTTTCCTATTTGTCCGAATTTTAGGTGAATGCTCAATAAAAGTAAATATTTCGTAGTGTATATGCAAAGAGTCTTTATATTTGCGGTTGCAATCAATACCTTTTTACCACCAGCTCCGTAGGGGAATATCTCCGCAGAGCACAAACCATAGACCATTATGGGAAAATGTAAACTCGCGCTTGTTGCCTTTGTGGCCGCAGCACTATCGTTGGCTTCCTGTTCCGACGATACCGTAGCACCTACCGTGCCCATTACCCCCACCGACGAAGTCTACCAAAATCTCACCGATGCTTCCATCAACGAATTCCTTGACTTCGCCAAAAACCCGCGTTTAGGTTTCCACCTGGACAAAGCCAAGGCCTATCTTAAAGGTTGGGCAGAAGAGCATGGCTACAGTTTCTCTTCCGACGATTACGACAACGTGTGGATAGATGTGCCAGCCAATAGCGAAGCCATGGCCAACTATCCCAAAGTAATCCTTCAGGGCCACACCGATATGGTATGTGCCTCTAAGGCTGGAGAAACCTACGACTACGAAAACGAAGTGGGCGAACCCTATTACGACGGCAATCTCCTCAAAGGCCGCAAAATAAACCTCGGTGCCGATGATGGTATCGGAGTAGGCATGGCACTCGCCATAGCTTCCTCCGAAATTCCCCATGGTCCGCTCCGTCTCCTCTTTACAGCCAACGAAGACTACGACATGTCCGGCGCCATCGGTCTTGCCCCCGAAGTGCTCGATGCCGACTACATGATCAATATCGACGAAGAAGAGACAGGCAAGGTTTCCATAGCCTGCCTGGGTAGTCATACCATTGAGTTCAAGAAGACCTACGACGCCGCAGTTCTCCCTTCCGATGCCAAAGTGCTTACGCTCAATGTGACCGGTCTGCGCGGCGGTCATAGCGGTGTGATGATAGGCGAACATCGCTTGAGTGCAGCCACCGTCTTGTCCGATTTAGTGAATCGCGTGATTCTCCCTCATGAAGGAAGCATACTTTCCCTCTACGTGGGGCACGCGGTAAATGCCATTGCCATAGAAGGTACAATGAACTTAATCATTTCGGCTTCCAGAGAAGCCGAATTCCGTAGTGCTATCGAAGCTATCATAGCAGAGTACAAGGCCGAATATCCCGACGAAACCACCTTCGAGTACTCGCTCACTGGACGATTTACGGCAGCCAAAGAGGTTCCTTGTTCCCCACAGCTCAACGAAGACCTCAAAACGTTCTTCTCTCAAGTGACTCAAGGTGTAATCGAAAAGGACGGCAATCTCCCCACAAAGAGCAACAATGTGGGCCAGATACTCCTCAGCGAAGGCAATCTCTTCATCTACGACATGTTCCGCACCTACAGCGACGATTGGCTCGATTCCGAAAAAGACCGCCTTCTTGCCGTGGGCGCCGCCATGGGTATGGAAACCAACGTGGTGGGCTTCGTGCCCACATGGGATACGCCGGGTGTTAGTCCGCTCAAGGACATGTTCCTGAAATACTACAAAGAAACCGTTCCCACTGCCTACACCGACAAAGCCAAGGGCGGCTTGGAATGCGCTTATTTTGCACTGAAGAAGCCTAGCCTTAGTGCCGTTTCCGTAGGTCCACAGCTCGAAGAAGCCCACACCATTGACGAGTCCGTTGACATCACCACCGTCAAGCCCCTTCTCAAGGCCATTGTCAACACCCTTCAGCACATCAATGAAATGAAATAAACGAACAATCATCCATCGCAAAGGCGACAGCGGAACACCTCCGTTGCCGCCTTTGCTTGTTTTATGTGTATCCCGTGTTACTATGTTGTAGTTGGAGCGCATTGGTGCCCGACGACATTGCAAAAGCATGTCACATTTTGGAGTTGAATCGTCCTTGTGCACATTTGCGCCAAAGCAATCGTTATTTACGGGAATAATAATGTATCTTTGTACGATTTTAGACTCATTCTCATTAGGTTATACGTCGTGCTTTTCTTTTGCACCCGCAAGAACCACATATACAATAGAAAAGAAACAAAACAAACATATGGAAGAAATCGAGAAGACAGGCGCCTCCAGCTATAGCGCGAGCAATATCCAAGTGCTTGAAGGCCTTGAAGCCGTGCGCAAGCGCCCCGCCATGTACATCGGCGACATCAGCGAAAAAGGTCTCCATCACCTCGTTTACGAAACTGTAGACAACTCCATCGACGAAGCCCTCGCCGGCTACTGTACCCACATTGAAGTGACCATCTGCGAGGACAACTCCATCATAGTTCAGGACAACGGACGTGGTATCCCCGTCGACATGCATCCCAAAGAGCACCGCTCTGCCCTTGAAGTGGTAATGACCGTGCTCCACGCCGGCGGTAAGTTCGACAAAGGTTCCTACAAAGTTTCCGGTGGTCTCCACGGTGTAGGTGTGAGCTGCGTCAATGCCCTCTCCACCCGTATGGTGTCCGAAGTTTACCGCGACGGCAAAGTCTATCGTCAGGAATATGCCAAAGGTCATCCCCAGGCACCCGTTGCCGTAGTGGGCGAAACCGACATCCGCGGTACGCGCCAGCACTTCTGGCCCGATGCTTCCATCTTCACCACGACTATATATAAATACGACATCCTCGCCAACCGTATGCGTGAGCTCGCCTATCTCAATGCCGGCATCACCATCACCCTCACCGACCTTCGCAAGGACGACGAGGGCAACACGCGCCAGGAAGTGTTCCACTCCGACCTTGGTCTGCGCGAGTTCGTACGCTACATTGATTCCTCACGCACCCACCTCTTCGACGACGTCATCTATCTCAACACCGAGAAGAACAATATACCCATCGAAGTGGCCATCATGTACAACACCTCGTACAGCGAGAATCTCCACTCTTACGTCAACAATATCAACACCATAGAAGGCGGTACCCACCTCGTAGGTTTTCGTTCCGCTGTGACCCGCGTGCTGAAGAAATATGCCGAAGAAACAGCCTCCAAACAACTTGAGAAAGCCAAGGTGGAAATAGCAGGCGAAGACTTCCGCGAAGGTCTCACCGCCGTCATCTCCGTGAAGGTGGCAGAGCCCCAGTTTGAAGGCCAGACCAAAACGAAGCTCGGCAACAGTGAAGTGGCAGGTGCCGTGAACCAGGCAGTAGGTGAGGCCCTCACTTACTACCTCGAAGAGCATCCCCGCGAAGCCAAACTCGTCGTGGACAAAGTGATTCTTGCAGCCACAGCCCGTGTGGCAGCCCGCAAAGCCCGCGAGAGCGTGCAGCGCAAAAGCCCCATGACCGGAGGCGGACTTCCCGGCAAACTCGCCGACTGCTCCTCCAAAGACCCCGCAGCTTGCGAACTTTTCCTCGTCGAGGGTGACTCCGCAGGCGGTTCCGCCAAGCAGGGACGCAGCCGTGCCACGCAGGCCATCCTCCCCCTCCGCGGTAAGATTCTCAACGTGGAGAAAGCTATGTGGCACAAAGCCTTTGAGAGCGATGAGGTGAACAACATCATCCAGGCGCTTGGCATTCGCTTCGGCCTCGGCGAAGACTCCAAGGAAGCCAACCTCGATAAGTTGCGCTACCACAAGGTTATCATCATGGCCGATGCCGATGTCGACGGTCAGCACATCGCCACGCTCATCATGACCCTCTTCTACCGCTACATGCCGCAGATTATCCAGGACGGCTACCTCTACATAGCCATGCCACCCCTCTACCGCTGCAAGAAAGGCAAGATAGAAGAATACTGCTACACCGACCGCGACCGTCAGATATTCATGGACAAATACAGCGACGGCACCGAAAACGGCATTACCACTCAGCGCTACAAAGGTCTTGGTGAAATGAACCCCGAGCAGCTTTGGGAAACCACCATGTGCCCCGAAACGCGCCTTCTCAAACAAGTGTCGCTTGAGAACGCTGCCGACGCCGACTATGTCTTCTCCATGCTCATGGGTGACGACGTAGGCCCGCGCCGCGAGTTTATTGAAAAGAACGCCGTCTACGCAAACATCGACGCATAAGTCCGCTCCTTTAAGCGGCTCCACGCATAAAAGGCGGGAAGCTTTACCCAACATCTTGGATGAGCTTCTCGCTATTTTTGAATTATTACTGTTCGCTCAACCTTCAAAGAACAACGAAGCTACCTTCAAGCCCAAACGAACGTACGTGCATTGAGCAACGAACGTACGTGCATTGAGCAACGAACGTACGTGCATTTGGCAACGAACGTACATGTTTTGGCTTTGTCGCAAGATATGCATGGACGCATTGTCCATCATCAATCTTTAGGAAGCTTTTATTTTTCGGATTTTGCAGACGGCAATATTTTTGAATAAAATCGTTGATTGCGCTAAAAGCAGTATAGTCCCAATCCCTGTTATTTATGAAAATAGAACGTTTTCAGCAGTTTCTTCTACTCTGTATCTTCTTGATTCTATCAAGCCATAGTCTTAGAGCTTCATCAGACATTATGACCGATTCCGTTAGAATGCGCGAAATACGCCATGCAGAACGGCTGCTTATGCGTGCCGAAAAGTCGGGCAATGCCGACACGTTGATTGTGGCTCAGAAAACGGTGCTGCAGACCTACCGCAACCTGTTGCCAGAAAAAACGTCCGAGACCGGTGGCATAAAGCAAAGCACCCCTTTGAATATGGAACTGACTTTTGCCTTATTCGCGATGTTTACGCTGCTCTTCACTTTTTTTGCGAAGACATATGTAGCACGACACAAGTCGAAAGTCGAGGGATTACGCATGCAGATGGACGCTATGGATGAACTCTTGGAAGTTCGCAAGTCGGCAATTAAAACGATAGCAGAGCATGATGAATCCAGTAAAAAGGAAAATGAAGAACGTATAAAGGAACTTGAACTACGCAAGCAGCATTTGGAGTCGAGTCTTTCGCAAGAAGATCTGGAGGATGTGCGAGTGTCGCAGTTCCGTGCCAATAAGACTATTCAGTCTTTGTATAGAAAATGTGACGAGGGGAAACTTCCAGAAGAAGCCGATTGGCAATCGCTTTTGTCCGTAATTGAAAGCATTGCGCCGCGTGCATTGTCATTCCTTGAGCAGCGAAGGCCACGCATGATAGACGAAGACTACCGCATGTGTCTCCTCATTATTGCAGGAATGGCGCCGAAACACATTGTGCGCATGCTTTGCTGCACACCGCAGAAAGTTTCCATGCAGCGCAAGCGTTATTTGAAGGAATTCTTTTCAAAGGAGGGAAAGCCTTCGGAATTTGATACTCTTATACGTACGTTGTAGGGGCAATGCAGAATGTAAAAAGTCTCGGAAAAGATGTATTCGTCACTTTATTCTTTCCGCTGATATACAGCAAGATAAAATGCGGTGAAACATTTGTGAAAGATTTGTGAATACGAAATATGACCTTTGTGTATGCTAGTCCTGTACTTTTGCAGCAGTTGACAGACGTTGATGCGCAAACGTTTGTTCCGATGCTTTCCGGAAGCAAGAGTATTAATTCTAAACCTATCACAAAATGAAACATCTGCTTCTTTTCGCGTTTGCCCTTTTGGCATTCGTATCTTGTAAAGATGCTGAGGAGTTTTCCTCACAACCTGTCGCTGCGCAGCAGCCTTTGGAAAATGTGCTGAAAATCTATAATGACAGCACAATGGCATCAAAGACCATAGAAACGAGAGCTTCGTCTTCGGTATCACGATTTATGTCTATTGCAATTGCAGACGCCGTCGGTGCTTATAGATATGCTAAATATGGTGCTCGTATTGGAGCCTTGTTGGGGCCAAAAGGTGCAACGGCAGGTGCCATTATCGGAGGCGTCGCCGGTGGCGCAGGGTATTCTTATGTTGAGTATAACAAGCGTAAGTCAACTCGTGTGACTGTTGATTCCGTTAATATGTTGTCCTTCAGAGATTTTGGCACTGCTGGAATTTTGGGTAATCATTCTACGGATAACCCATTTAACGATCCGTATTCTCAGTTTTTGAATCGAAATCGTTTGAAGTTTCCGCCCCGCTTCAGGAATTGTGAGCGGGTTGGATGGGAGCACAATTATGTGTTAAATGCATACAGCGAAGAAGGTGTCCGATTAAATTGTATCCCTATGGATTCTCTTTCAGAAGAAGAACAATTGGTGATGCAGTCAGACGAACTTAACCAATGCTTTATGTCCGATGTGGAAAAAATTGCAAATGGTGAAATGGACTTTCTTCATATGGGAGACGAAAAGTCGGATCGTGTCATGTCTCTCTTCTTGGAACTTTACAATAGCTATCCAGAGAATGAAGCTGATATTGTAACAATAATAAATGATTATGCCGCGATGATTGCTGATTCTGACGAAATTACAGATGAAGAGAAAGAACAGATTTTAGGTGGTCTTTCAGTAGCGCTTTATAGCTATCAATATTGGATTGAGAATTTAGAGCAAAACAAAAAACAATAAGAATATGAAAAGAATAGCCAAAAGATTTCTAAAAGCATATTTGGCGTGTATAGCTTCAAATATGTTGGACTTGATGTTTAGCTTGGGCGGTCTGTTTTACTTCTCAGTATGTACTTCAATGTATTACGATGGTAATGAGATGTGGCATCAGAAACCGCATGATATCATTTTTTTCGCTCCGATGGCCATAATGTTAGTAGTTACTCTTCTAACTTTTGTTTTCCACTTCATAAAGGCAAAAGAATAAGCTACTCAAAAGGATTTCGCTCAAGTAAAGAACGAGAACTTGCAATTCGTCCGTTCTTTCCTTGAGCTGTTTTAGATGCATTAGTCAAAGGTAAAACGTTGTCTGAAGGTAGCCACTATTTGAATAGAGAGAGCGGCATTTGCTTTACTTCTCTGTTTCGATTTCGGGCCGTTTAGGCAAGAAGCTTGGTGCTCAAAGATGTAGATGACAGGATTTCTCTTACATTTGCAGCAAATAATCCCTTAACACCTTATTCTTTATGACGAACGCAAAATGCCTTTTAACCTCTCTCGCTTTCCTTTTCGCCTTTGGCGCAAATGCGCAGCAGACTCCGCGCCGCGACCTCGCTCCCGCACCTCCCATGGGGTGGATGACGTGGAACCTTTTCCAAGGACGGATTAGCGAACAGCTTATCCGCGAAACTGCTGATGCCATGGTGAGCGAAGGCTTTGCCGATGCCGGCTACAGATATATCTTCATCGACGACCTTTGGCAGGGCGGCCGCGATGCGCAGAACAACATCATTCCCGACCCCAAGAAGTTTCCCTCCGGCATGAAAGCTTTGGCGGACTATGTCCACTCCAAAGGTCTCAAGCTCGGCATATACTCCGACGCGGCGCAACTCACCTGCGCTGGCTGTACGGCAAGTCTCGGCTTTGAGGAACAGGATGCACGCACGTTCGCCTCGTGGGGCATAGACTATCTCAAGTACGACTATTGCAATGCTCCTGAAGACAGCGCCACGGCTCGCCGTCGCTACCGTGCTATGGCTGATGCATTGCAGAAGTCGGGTCGCGACATCGTGCTTGGTGTGTGCGAGTGGGGGCAGCGCAATGCCGAAGAGTGGTGTGCCGAAGTGGGCGGACAGCTCTGGCGTACCACCTACGACGTGCGCGACATGTGGAAGGACGTAGTTCACCAAGGCGGCATGGGCATTCTCGACATTGTCAACGTGACTGCACCCCTTGCTTCCTATGTGGGTCGCAGTCAGTGGCCCGACATGGATATGCTCGTTGTGGGTCTTAACGGCAAGGGCGGGCCTTCAAGCGACCTTGGTGGGGTAGGGTGCACCGTAGACGAATATCAGACGCAGATGAGTCTTTGGTGCATGCTTTCTTCGCCTTTGGCTATGACCAACGACCTCCGAAACCTCACTCCCGATGACCGCCGCATTCTGCTCAATCGCGAAGTAATCGCTATCAACCAGGACAGCCTTGGCAAGGCTGCAGAACGCAAGGTAAACACCGACACGTATCAAGTGTTTGTGCGTGAACTTTGCGACGGAAGCCATGCTGTGGCACTCCTCAACACGTCCGACGCTCCGCTGAAGATGACCCTCGACTTCGCTTCTCTCGGCCTGACGGGACGCTACACCGTGCGCGACGTGTGGCGCCATGCCGATGTGGGCCGCAAAGCCACCCGTTGGAAAGGTATGGTGGCAAAGCATGCAACGGTAGTGCTTGTGCTGAAATGAAGCAAACCAACAGGTAAAAAAAATAGCTTGCGCAATTGCGCAAGCTATTTTTTAGAGATTGTTTTAGTTCTGGTCGTAGGCGTGGCGCGGGTAGTCGATAGTGTAGTGCAAGCCGCGGCTTTCCTTGCGTTCCATGGCCTGGCGGGTGATGAGGTAGCCCACGTTTATCATGTTGCGAAGTTCGCAGATGTCGCGCGTGGCCTTTACGCGCTTGAAAAGTTCCTCCGTTTCTTCGTAGAGGAGGTCGAGGCGCGTCCAGGCGCGGTGCAGACGAAGGTCGGAGCGCACAATGCCTACGTACGACGACATGATCTGTTCCACTTCCTTGGCATCCTGTCGGATGAGCACTTTCTCTTCGTTGGTCAGCGTGCCTTCGTCGTTCCATTCCGGCACTTTCAGGTTGAAGGAGTATTCGTCGAAGTGCTCCAGCGAGTGGCGTGCGGCCGCTTCGGCATATACCACTGCTTCAATGAGTGAGTTCGAGGCCAGGCGGTTGCCGCCGTGAAGGCCGGTGCACGAGCATTCACCCACTGCATAGAGGCGGTGGATGGACGAGCAGGCGTTGAGGTCCACCTTGATGCCGCCGCAGAGGTAGTGGGCACACGGAGCCACGGGAATGTATTCCCGCGTGATGTCGATGCCTATGCTGAGGCACTTCTGGTAGATGTTGGGGAAGTGGTGCTTCGTTTCCTCGGGGTCCTTGTGCGTCACGTCGAGGCAGACGTGATCGATGCCGTGAATCTTCATCTCCTTGTCGATGGCGCGCGCCACGATGTCACGCGGAGCGAGCGAGAGGCGCTTGTCGTATTTCTGCATGAACTCCTCGCCGTTGGGCAAACGGAGAATGCCGCCGTAGCCGCGCATGGCTTCCGTGATGAGGTAGGCAGGATGCGTTTCGCCCGGGTGGTAGAGTGCTGTGGGGTGGAACTGTATGAACTCCATGTCGCGCACGGTGGCTTTGGCGCGGTAGGCCATGGCTATGCCGTCGCCCGTGGCAATGTTGGGGTTTGTGGTGGTGGCATACACGGCACCGCAACCGCCGGTGCAGAGCACGGTGACGCGGGAGAGGAACGTGTCAATCTTTCCCGTGTCGGGGTCGAGCACGTAGGCGCCGTAACATTCAATGTCGGGTGTGCGGCGGGTCACCTCTATGCCGAGGTGGTGCTGCGTGATGATTTCCACGGCAAAATGGTTCTCCAGCACGGTGATGGCGGGATTGTTGCGGACGGCTTCGATGAGGCCGCGCTGTATTTCGAATCCCGTGTCGTCGGCATGGTGGAGAATGCGGAACTCGGAGTGGCCGCCCTCGCGGTGGAGGTCAAACTCGCCGCTCTCCTGCTTGTCGAAGTTCACGCCCCATTCCACAAGGTGCTTGATGCCTTCGGGAGCATTCTTCACCACTTGCTCCACGGCAGCGCGGTCGCTGATGTAGTCGCCGGCTATCATGGTGTCTTTGATGTGTTTGTCGAAGTTGTCCACCTTGAGGTTCGTCACCGAGGCTATGCCGCCCTGTGCCTTCGCCGTATTGGCCTCTTCAATGGTGGTTTTACAAACGAGAGCCACCTTGCCTTTGCCCGAGGCGGCCACCTGGAGGGCGTAACTCATTCCGGCCACACCGGAACCAATCACAAGAAAATCAAATTTGCGTATCATCTGTTTAGTGTCGTTCTCCGAAAACCTTAATCTGACAAAAGGTCGGGAGTCGGTTCTATTTGTGTGCGAAATTACAAAATGATTTCTGCAAAGCCACAAGATATGCACGGAAATGGCTATTTTTGCAACCAATTGTACATTGGTATATTATGCCGCTACATAGCTATACACGAAAACCAAACAATTAATTCACATACAATGAACAAAATCAAAGCCTTCTGGCTGCTGCTCCTGGTTAGCATCGTGCTTCCCGTGGCAGCCCAACAGATTCCGCAGTTGCCCATGGATGCAGCTGTCCGCTACGGCAAGTTGGCCAACGGACTGACCTACTACATCCGTCACAACGCACTGCCGGAAAACCGCGCCAACTTCTACATTGCGCAGAAAGTGGGTTCCGTTCAGGAAGAAGAGAACCAGCGCGGTCTCGCTCATTTCCTTGAACACATGTGCTTCAACGGTACCGTCAACTTCCCCGACGACCGCCTCGTGAAGTACTGCGAAACCATCGGCGTGAAGTTCGGTCAGAACCTCAATGCCTACACTGCTGCCGACGAAACCGTCTACAACATCGACGACGTGCCCGTGACGGAGTCGAACGTCGACTCCTGCCTCCTCATTCTCCACGACTGGGCCGACGGCCTCACTCTCGACCCTAAGGAAATCGACAAGGAGCGTGGCGTCATCCACGAAGAGTGGCGTATGCGTTCCAGCGCTTCCGGCCGCATTCTCGAGCGCAATCTTCCCAATCTCTATCCCGGTTCGCGCTACGGCCACCGTTACCCCATTGGTCTGATGAGCGTGGTGGACAACTTCAAGCCTGAAGAACTCCGCGCCTACTACGAGAAGTGGTATCGCCCCGACCTTCAGGGTATCATCGTGGTCGGCGACATCGACGTGGACAAGGTGGAAGCCAAGATTAAGAGCATCTTCTCTTCCATCAAGATGCCCGAAAATCCCGCACCTTACGAACTCTATCCCGTGCCCGACAATACGGAGCCCATCTACATCATCGACAAGGACAAGGAACAGACCCGCGGCGTGGTGCAGATCTGCTTCAAGCATGAGCCCATCCCCTCAGAGATGAAGAACACGGCGGCTTATTTCTCCATAAAATACCTGATCCATGCTTCTTCAAATGCACTCAACGCACGACTCAGTGAACTTTCTAAGAAGCCCGAATGCCCCTTCATCGGCGCCGACTGCTCCGACGAGACCTACATCATGTCCAAGACCATGGACGCCCTCACCCTCGGCGTGCTTCCCAAGCCCGGCAAGGACGTGGAAGCCGTGCAGGCCGTAATGGAAGAAGTGGAGCGCGCTGCCAAGTTCGGTTTCAACGCTTCCGAGATAATCCGTGCGCGTGAAGAGTTCCTCAGCTATATGGAGACCATCTACAACAACCGCGAAAAGCAGGAAAACTCCTTCTACGTGCCCCAGTACGTACGCCACTTCCTTGAGAACGACCCCATCCCCGACCTCGAAACGGAGTACAACACCTACAAGATGATTGCACAGAACGTTCCTGCAGAATACGTGAGCGCATTCTTCAAGGAACTCGTCGCTTCTACCGACACCAACTTCGTGGTGCTCGGCATGTACCCCGACAAGGAAGGCGTCACGGTGCCCACTGCCGACCAGTTTAAGCAAGCCGTTGCCGCTGCCAAGAGCGCCAACCTCGAAGCTTATGTGGACAACGTGAAGAACGAACCCCTCGTGGCTAAACTCCCCAAGAAGGGCAAAATCACCAAGGAAACCAAGGCCGACTTCGGCTACACCTGCTGGACACTCTCCAACGGTGCACGCGTATACTTCAAGAAGACCGACTTCAACGACTCCGAAGTGGCCTTCCAGGCTACTTCATTCGGTGGTCAGAGCCGCATTGCCGACAAAGACCGCGTCAACATGAATCTCTTCGAAGGTGTCATGCAGAGCACAGGCCTCGGCAACTTCACCAGCACCGAACTCGAGAAGGCACTCTCCGGCAAGGTGGTAAGCTGCGCGCCCTCTCTCTCGCAGACCAGCGAGTACCTCAACGGTAGCTCCACGCCCAAGGATCTCCGCACCCTCTTCGAACTCATCTATCTCCGCTTCCAGGCTCCTGCCAACGACGTGGAAGGCTACAACAACCTCATGGCAGCCCTTCGCGTGCAGCTCGAGAACATTGAGAAGAACCCCCAGGCTGCCTTCTCCGACTCCATCAAGTCTACACTCTACGACCACAACCCCCGCTTGAGCCGCCTTCACCTTGCCGACCTCGACAAGGCTAACTACGACGAGATTCGCCGTATCTACTCCGAGCGCTTCAATGCGGCCGGCGACTTCGACTTCTTCTTCACCGGTGCTTTCGACGTAGATTCGCTCCGTGCCTTCACTGAGCAGTACATTGCTCCCCTCAAGGCCGTGAAGAAGCGCGAAACGTACGATGCTTCCAAGGTGTACCAGGTGGTTGGTGGCATGCGCACCAACAACTTCCGCCGCGTGATGGAAACGCCCCAAGCCAATATTCTCCAGGTTTGGAGCGGAAAGAACCCCTACACCATGAAGGGTGCCATCACAGCCAATGCTCTTGGTGAAATCCTCACTCAGCGTTATCTCAAGAGCATCCGCGAGGATGCCGGCATCGCCTACAGCGTGTCTGCCATCGGACAGAGCGTATACGGCAGCTCCGAGAGCTTCATCCTTCAGATTCAGTGCCCCGTGAAGCCTGCCAAACTCGACTCTGCTCTCCTTCTCATGAAGCAGGATCTCGAAAATGTGGCTAACAAGGGTGTAACCGACGAAGAGCTCAACAAGGTGGTTACCTTCGAGCTTAAGGACTATGCCGACAGCCAGAAGAAGAACAGCTACTGGGAAAACCTCATTGTCAATCAGGTTCGCTGGAACAAGGACGACCAGACAGGCTACGAAGCAGCCCTTAAGGCTATCCGTCCCGCCGACGTGCAGAATTTTGCCAAGGACGTCGTGCTGAAGCAGAAGAACTGCTGCACCATCAGTATGCTTCCCGCCGACTTCACCGAAAAGGACGGCACGAAGTAAGTTCCGCATATCCTCATTTATAGAAAAGCCCACGAAGTGTATGCAAGCCATACGCTCCGTGGGCTTTTTGCGTGGCGAGCAGCCCAAGGTTAAGTATCCCACATAACTCACAGACCTCACGGAAGGCTTGCGCCGCGCAGGCCGTTTGTGCATGAAAGAGCGTTTTGCGGAGAATAATCCTGCTAATCTCCGCATATTTTGCGGAGATTAGCAGGATTATTCTCCGCAAAGTTTGCGGGGTTCCGTCTTGACAGACGAGCGCGGAGTATATCAATGCAAAGCGAAGCCACGCAAAAGCCTCCGTGAGGCCGTGTAGA
>CAVJJO010000026.1:0-27959 GCA_963649665.1 Bacteroidaceae bacterium
ACGCCACTTGGGCGAATTTGTATATTGAACGGTGGTAATTTATAGAACCACCCTTAAACATTCCTACAGTCTTATTTCTTCCATGTTCTCCAAATCGAAAATGGCGATTTGGTTGTTTTCCCTTGCAAGTTCCTTTGCCTCCTCAAGAGAGGTGCAGATGACGGTGGCGTCGTAGTAGTACTGCCCGTTGTCGGTGTTGAGCCAGCCGCCGTAGGCATTGACCCATGTGTGGGTGGTGACGTATGTGACCACGCGGGCAAGGCCTTCGCTTCCGAAACTGTTTTGCGTAGCCTCGAGCGACACGGCGTAGCCCTTCGTCAGCGGTTCGAGCGTGGTGGCGTCCACGGTGAAGCCGTCGGGGTTGGCGGCGGCAATCTTCGTGAGCGCTTTGGTGAGATTGGCTTCGCTAAGGGGTTTATTAGTGTACTCCTTCAGCACCGTTTTGCCCGAGTCCGTGCCATACACACGGTAGGCCACCGTGAAGCGCCCGTAGAAGGCCACGTTCGCCATCGCAGTCTGTTCGAAGTCGGCAATGGCCTGGTCGGCCGACGAGGTGAGTTGTTCCTTGGCATCGGTTTCGCTCGCGTAGTAGGCGCTGCAGTCCTGCAACTTCCGGTTGAGGGCGGTGAAGTAGGCCTCGGTGGTGACGCCCTGTTCGTTGTCTATCACGTTGGCACTGACGTTGTCGGCGCTGAGGATGTAAAGACTCTTGACGCTCTCGTCGGACGTGGAGCAACCGGCGGCAAAGAGGCTGCCGAACGTCAGGAGGAAAAGAACCGAAAGGAGGTTCAGAGATTTTAGGTTGTAACGTGCTTTGCTCATTGTATATGGGTTTTTATGGATTTGTTCTTTACCGTGACGTTTTCTCCCCTTCACGCTGCCACGAAGTTGCCTTTGCGGCGCAGCCAGACGTAGACACTCACGCAGATGATTACGGAAAGCATAGAGCCCGCGGGAGAGGCGAAGCCCATGGGGAAGAGCGTGGTGGCGTAGGCTACGGAAAGGATGTAGCAAAGGGGAAGACGCACAACGATGATGGAGAGCACATTGTGGGCAAAAGCCACAAGCGAACGGCCGCAGGCGGTGAAGAAACCGGTGAAGCAGAAGTGCACGCCCGCTATCATGCAGTCCCACGAGTAGGACCGCAGATAGTCGGCACCGGAAGCTATCACGGTGGCATCGTCAGTAAACACGCGGATGGCAAGATGGGGGATAAACTGGCAAATGCAGGCCGCCACAAAGCCTACGCCTACGGTGACACACAAAGCCCACTTCAAGGTGAGGCGCGCGCGGTCTAGCTTCCCGGCGCCAATGCACTGGGCCGACACGGCGCTCACCGTGGAGAGCATGGAAGAGGGCACAATGAAGAGCAGGCCGATGAATTTCTCCACGATGCCCACGGCAGCGGCGTCGGTAAGGCCGCGCATGTTGGCAATGACCATGATGGCCACGAAACTCACCTGGATGAATCCGTCCTGAAGCGACACGGGGGTGCCAATGCGGAGTATGGCGCTCACTATGCGGCGGTTGAAACGGAAACTCTCGCGCCGCAGATGGAGCGAAGCGCGGTGACGGTAGATGGCCACGGCGGCCACCACCACGCTAAAGGCTTGGGAAAGGGTAGTGCCCAATGCCGCACCGGCAGGCCCCATGGAGAAACAGCCGATGAACACGTAGTCGAGCACAATGTTTACCACACACGCCACTGCCACGAGGTACATGGGCGTGCGCGAGTCGCCCATGCCGCGAAACACGCTTGAGATGACATTATAGAGCGCTATGAAGGGTACGCCGAGGAAGCAGATGACAAGGTAGTCCAGCGTGCCGCTGACGGCAGCCGCGGGCGTGGCTATCCAACCCACGATGTGGTGGCGCAGCAGGAGCAAGACGCCGGTAAGTCCCAAGGAAATGAGGAAGAAGAGCTTGAACGTGTTGCCGATGGTGCGGCCCACGAGGTCTTTGTCGCCTGCTCCCACGGAACGCCCTATGCACACCGTGCTGCCCATGGCAAGCCCGATGATGACGACGGTGACCATGTACATAATCTGCCCGCCGTTGGACACGGCAGTAGTGTCGTGCACACTGCCATACTGACCCACCACAAAGAGGTCGGCAAGTCCGTAAAGAATCTGAAGGAAATAGGCGAGCATGTAGGGAAGGGAAAAAACGAGGATGTTGCCTACAATGCTGCCGCGAGTCAAGTCGTTGGTTCGCATAACGCGTGAAATGGTTTGGAAAAGTGATGAAATAAGGATGAAATAAAGGACCATTTTGCTTTTCATCAGTGTCACTGCTTTCACGCCGTGCAGTCTGCGCCATCGGCGGCGCGGGCGTCCGCAAAATGCCTGTCGGAACAAATCCGCCTGCCGGCTAAGCGCCTACAAGCGGATTTTTCGCCTGCAAAGGTAGGAATTCCGTGCGTAAAGCCGAAATTTTGCCAAACCATGAAGAATTATTTCATCCTACGCAAAGGGCGAAAGTGGCAACTTTGCGAATAATATCAACATTCCCGACTTTTATCTCCCTTTTATGAACCATCACTTCATCACCGCGCTGCTGGGACTGGCCTGTTCGCTACCCGCAGCGGCGCAGACCTGGAACGAATGGAAGGATCCCAACGTCAATGCCGTGAACCGTCTGCCCATTCATGCCGACTTCTTCCCCTTCCGCTCCCATGCCGAGGCGGAGAAGAACTCCCCCACCCTTTCGCCCTATTACCTCTCGCTCAACGGCACGTGGAAGTTCCGCTTCGAAGAGCGCATCGACGACAACGAGCTGAATCTCCACAACACCGACTTCATCGCCCCCGCCTTCGACGACTCGCAGTGGGCCGCCATGCCCGTGCCGGGCATGTGGGAGCTCAACGGCTTCGGACAGCCGGTCTACCCGAGCGCCGGCTACGCATGGGGTTCGTGGACGGAAAACACACCACCCCTCGTGCCGAAGGACAAGAACCACATCGGCTCCTACCGCCGGTGGATTGACGTGCCCGGCACATGGAAGGGCGAACGCACAGTGCTCCACATCGGTAGCGCCACGGCGTGCGTGTATCTCTGGGTGAACGGCAAGTTCGTAGGCTACGGCGAGGACAGCAAACTGGAACAGGAGTTCGACGTGACAGATTTCCTCCGCCCCGGCGAGAAGAACCTCATCTGCATGAAACTCCTGCGCTGGTGCGACGGCTCGTACGTGGAGGACCAGGATTTCATACGTCTCTCCGGACTGGCACGCGACACGTATCTCTTCGCCGAGCCTGCCAATGTGCGCCTCGACAATCTGCAACTGACGCCCACTCTCGACACGGCAAACCACGCGGCTTCGCTGCGTGTGGAACTCGACCTCACGGGCCGCGCCAACGTACGTCTCGCATTGAAGGACGCACACGGAACCACGGTGGCTGAAGGCACTGCCACGAACGCCGTTTCGAAGAAAAAGACTTCCGCCCACGCTTCCGCCACGCTCCAAGTGAAGAACCCGAAGCTCTGGACTGCCGAAACGCCAAACCTCTACACGCTCTACGCCACCGTAAACGACGGCAAGCACGACGTGGAGACGGTGCGCCAGAACGTAGGTTTCCGTTCCGTAGAAATAAAGAATTCACAGGTGCTCGTCAACGGTCAGCCCGTGCTCATAAAAGGCGTGAACCGCCACGAGATGAGCACCTCGGGAGGCTATGTGGTGAGCCGCGAGGAGATGGAACGCGACGTGCAGCTCATGAAAAAACTCAACATCAATGCCGTGCGTACCTGCCACTACCCCGACGACCCTTACTGGTACGACCTCTGCGACCGCTACGGACTCTACATGGTGGCCGAAGCCGACGTGGAGAGCCACGGCATGGGCTACGACGAGAAGACGCTCGCAAAGGATTCGGCATATGCCTGGACACATCTCGAGCGCAACCAGCGCAATGTGACGCGCTGCTTCAACCATCCCGCCGTAGTCTTCTGGAGCCTCGGCAACGAAGCGGGCTACGGCCCCAACTTCGAAGCGGCTTACGACTGGATAAAGCGTACCGACCCGAGCCGCCCCGTGCAGTACGAGCAGGCTCACCTCACGGGAAAGTCGGACGTCTACTGCCCCATGTACCCCTCCTTTGAATGGAGCGAGCGCTACTGCCAGGACTCCACGCAACTGCGTCCGTTCATCATGTGCGAGTATGCCCACGCCATGGGCAACTCGGGCGGAGAATTCTCACGCTACTGGGACATGGTGCGCAAGTATCCGAAATACCAGGGCGGCTTCATTTGGGATTGGGCAGACCAGGCGCTGCGCTGGAAGGACAAGGAAGGACACGCCTTCTATGCCTACGACGGCGACTGGACGGAAGCCTACACGGGCAGCCTCAACTTCAACTGCAACGGACTGCTCAATCCGGAACACAAGCCCAATCCGCACACCTGGGAGGTGAAGCATTTCTACCAGAACGTATGGACGCGTCCCGTGGACCTGAAGAAGGGCGAAGTGGACGTCTACAACGAAAACTTCTTTACCTCGCTCTCCGACTTCCGCCTCTGCTGGGAAGTGCTCTGCAACGGCGAGAAAAAAGCCGAAGGCTCCGTGGAGAAACTGCGTGCGCTCCCGCAACAGACGGAGCGCGTCGTGCTCCCCATACCCACGGGCTGGACGGATGACAAGGCCAACGAATGGCTGCTCAACGTACGCTACGAACTGAAAGCGGACACGGGCTTGCTGCGTAAGGGCGAAGTGCTCGCCTCAGAACAGCTCGTGCTCACGCGTCCCGACTCGCTCACCGACGCCGGACTGGCTTCCATGAACGCGCTCGGCAAGGGAAAACTGAAGGCGAAGCGCGATGCCGACCGTCTCACTCTTTCCAACGCCAACGTTTCCCTTGCTTGGAACACGCACACGGGACATCTTTGCGCATACACCGTAGACGGCACGCCGCTGCTCAACGACAGCGCCGAGATTAAGCCCAACTTCTGGCGCGCACCGACCGACAACGACTACGGCGCAGAACTGCAGAAGAAAATGGCGGTGTGGAAATCGCCCGAAATGCAACTGACTGCACTGACATCGAAGGTAAAGAACGGCCGCGCACAGGTGACGGCAACCTACCGCATGGAAAGCCCAAAGGGCGAACTCTGCATGAACTACGACGTGGCTCACGACGGTTCGCTCCACGTGACGCAAACGCTGAAAGCGGACACAGCAAAAACGCCCGGACTCTTCCGCTTCGGCGTAGAATGGCCCATGCCGGCAAAGTTTGAACGTCTCTCCTACTACGGACGCGGACCGATAGAAAACTATGCTGACCGCCAGGCCGCCACACCCATAGGCCTCTACGACCAAACGGTAACGGAGCAGTTCTACCCCTATGTGCGTCCGCAGGAAACGGGCACGAAGACAGATCTTCGCCGTTGGAAACTGACGGATGCCGAAGGTCACGGCGTGGAAATCACCGCTGCCGCTCCCTTCTCGGCATCGGCGCTCCACTACACCATAGACCAGCTCGACGGCGGTGCCGACAAGAAATCCACGCACAGCTCGCTCCTCAAACCGGCCGACGTGACGAACGTGTGCATTGACCTCCGCCAGATGGGACTCGGCTGCGTAAACGCATGGGGAGCCACGCCTTCCAAGCCTTACCTCATGCCCTACGCCGACTACTCCTTCTCCTTCACCGTGCGTCCGGTGAAATAAGAATCTGACGGCCTCGCGGCCTCACGACAGCCCTTGTGCGGCTGCGCCTTCCATGGGGGCGACGTTCCCAAAAAGTCACGCTCTTTCGCGGCCTCTACGAGGCGTCTGCGTACCAAAGCATATCTAACATCTAAAAAGCGGGTTCCGCCGTCCATCACAATGGACTTGCGGAACCCGCTTTGCTTGTAGCATAGGTATCTCAGCGACGCTTACGCCAAACCATAGTTGTTTGCCCCCTGAAGGCGGCACACGGTACCGTCGATAAGCAGCATGGAAAGCGTTGAGGCCACCAATTGCGGCTCCATGCCGGTAAGTTCTATGATGCGGTTCTGCGACAGACCGTCCGTGCCCGCAAGCGCATCCACGATGGCTTGCGCTTCGGGCGAGAAAGCCGAATCGGGGAAGAGCTGCGGCTCTTTCTTCCGCACCACGGGAGCAGACTCCCAGCCGAGTATGTCAAGCACGTCCTGCGCCGACGTCACCATGCGCGCTTCGCCATGGCGGATGAGGTTGTTGCACCCTATGGAATATTTGTCGCCGGCACGGCCCGGAAAAGCCATTACATCGCGGCCGTAGGTACCGGCAAGGCGTGCCGTGATGAGGGCGCCGCCATGCGAAGCGCTTTCCACCACGATGGTGGCACTGGACATTCCCGCCACAATGCGGTTGCGTCGTACGAAGTTGCCCTTGTCGAGCTTCGTGCCCGAAAGGTATTCGGTGAGCAAGCCGCCTTGCCGGGCGATGAGTTGGGCTTCGTGTTCGTGCGGCCGGGGATAAACGCTGTCGTGGCCAGTTGCCATCACGGCCACCGTTTCCAGTCCGTTCTCAAGCGCTCCGCGATGGGTGTGGACGTCCACGCCATAAGCCAAGCCGCTGACCACGACGCAGTCGGGCAGCAGACGGCCCATATCTTCCATCAGATGGCGACACAGCCGCTTGCCGTAGTCCGTAATCTTACGCGTGCCTACCACCGCAAGCACGTGACGGCTGTTGAGATCGGCCGTGCCGCGATAATAAAGCACCGCAGGGGCATCGCTGCACTCAAGGAGGCGCACAGGATAGGCGGGATGGCTCACCGGCAATATGCTCACCTCATTCTTTTCGCAAAAGGCCATTTCCTGTTCCGCACGCTTCATGGCCATGTTCAAGCCGCTCTCGTCGGCAAAAGCCACGGCAAGTTTGGCATCTTCCCGGCCGCGGTCGGTCATAGCGGCTTCAGCAGTGCCGTAGTGGCGGATGGTCTGCAACGCCTGCACTTGCGTCAGGCCGGGCATGCGGGTCAGCGTGACGGCATAGAAATATTCCTTGTCGAAATCCATCGGTAGAAAAGTTTCAGGGGAAAATGAATTTATAGGTAACGGTATAACGGATACGCGCCGGCTTAACGCGCGGCTTCAAGTAAGGCGGCAAGTTCTTCGTAGTCGCTCAAGCGTCCGTCCACAAGACATACGGCTTCCACAGTGGACTTGAGCGCGCATTTGCGGTCGGGAAGGCGGTAGATGTCCTGCGTGAACACGTATTTTATGCCTTCTTTCTTCCACGACAAGCACGACTCGAACTCGTCGCCGCTTCGCAGCGGCGTTTTGAACTGCATCTGCATGCGTGCCACCACGGCATCAATGCCGCGCTCATGGAGCGCCGCAAAACTCACACCGCGCGAGAGCAAAAACTCATGGCGCGTGTGCTCAGTATAATGCTGGTAATTGGCATTGTTCACAATGCCCTGAAGGTCGCACTCATAGTCGCGCACCTTCATGCGAAGGGTATATTCGTAGGTCATATGGTTCGGTTGAGGTAATATGCTTCGGATGAGAGAAGAGATATAAAGAATGTGCCGCACGGAGTATCACGCATTAAAAGCCTCAGTGCGGCGCGCGCTTCTGCCTTAGATATTCTGCCCCGAAACGGCAGCGAAGGCAATCCTTGCGGTCGCAGTAGAACGTGCGGAGCTGTATGAGCGCCTGACTGTCGGCTGCCGATTTACTGCGGATGCCGGCGCGCTCCCAACAACGGGTGATGTAGTTGCGCTCGTTGGGCACATTCTCCAAAATGTCAAAGGCGCGCTCGGCAAGGTCTTCGTCCATCTGCTGACGGCCATAGGCAAAGAGCAGCGGCGAAACGGTGTTGATGAGCAAAAGGTTGAGCGAACTCTGCTGAAGGGTCTTGGACGACTGCGCACTTTCTTCCCCGAAAGCATAGTGGGTTTGCCAATAGGGCGTGACACCCACGCGGAAGAGCGCACGAAGCGCATCGGCATCGGGGGCTTCGAGCAAACGCGAAAAGTCTGCCTTGCCCTCGTGGTAAAGGCGCGCCAACTGCGACAGGCGCACGTGGGGAAAGTTCTGCGGCCGCAGCCGCCCGAACTTCCACGACTCGGGGGAAAGGGGCGTAAGCCCGAACTTATGGCGGAGAAAGGCATATTCATCCTTGAGTTGCATGTAGTAGCTGTCGCGACGCTCAAGGCGCACAAGGTCGTCGGTAAGCAATCCGGCCTGCCCCATAAAGAACGCCTCCACTTGCAGCAGATTGTCGCGGTGCTTGCCCACGGCAGAAGGTTCTATGCCGAAGGCCCAACGCTCAAAGGGTTCGGCATTCGTACCGAAACCGAAGTTGCGCGCAAGGGTAATGAAGAAGGCGCGTTCCCAGTCGCCGCCGGTACGCTCAAGGTAGTTGCGGATGCGTTCGGTTTTGGTCTCAAGGCGTTCTACGGTAAGGCGGCTCAGCCAACTCCTCACGGCGACTGGAGCTACGGAAGGAATCACACGATAGCACGGCGGATAGGTTTCTTCGTTAAGCAAATCGCGATAGTTCTCGTAAAGCTCACGGGGAATGCCGATGCAGACCTGAGGGGGATGCTTCCCGTCCTTAGTGCATACTTCGCCGTCGATGTCGGCAGCCACGTGAAGCACCACGTTGTTGTAAGCGGCATCGGTTTCGTGGTGATGGCGGAACCAGTCGGAAGAACGGAGATGGATTTCCACGTTGCCGGCCCAAAGGGTTCCGTCGATGCGCACTTTGGCGTTGAAGAAGTCGGGACCGGAACCGAGGTTGTGCACACCAGGGTCTACCACCTCCACGCTGTTGCCGTCGGGGGTGGAAAGGGGATTGGCGTAGAGTTTATGTTGCCAAACGTAATGGAGCAGATATTCCATAATGTCGCTCATATTGGTTAAACTGACAAAGGTAAGTTTTTTACTATGGCAAACAAAGCAGGCATCCTCCTTTTCCTCCACATAACACTCAAAAAAGCCGTTCCTTCTGAAACGGCAAATTGAAAAAAGGCGCACACCTTGTTGGGAGGTGTGCGCCTGAATATATGTTTCCTGTAGCACTGAAGGCTTAGGAAACGGCCAAGAGATGAGAGAGATGCAGATTACATCTCAGCGTTCAGATCATCTTACGATGACCTTCTTGCCACCTACTACGTAGATGCCTGCGGGCAGACCGTTGGTAGCAGCGGCGCCGCTGACGTTGGCACGGATCTTCACACCGCTGAGGGTGTAAACGTCGGAGTTGGCAGTGCGGTTAACCACGGCATTGTTGATAGCGGTGAGTTCGCCTTCCGTTACGATGTATACGGAAGTAGCTTCGCTTTCGCTGATTACGGGCACCTTGCCGAAGTAACCAGTGTTGGCTGCAACGGTTTCGCCGTCGGTAGTGAGGGCGATGCTGCCGTTGATAATCTTACCCATACCGGTAGCTACCGTCTGTTCTGCGAGTGTACCTACGAGGCCGTTCACTTCCTTCGGAGTGAATACGTATTCGAGGTCAGCAACGTCTGCGATGGTGAAGTAGACAGCGTCTTCTTCCATGTCGTCAGCGGGAACGAAGACGAACGGAGTGCCGGCTGCGATAACACCGGTGAGGGGTTCGAGGTAAACCTTGTTGTCGGTGGTCTGACCCTTCACGCTGTAGAGCGTACCTTCGTAGATCTTGGCATCAACATCAATCGGGAGAGTGATTACCTGAGTGGTCTTGGTCGTAGCGTAAGCATAACCGTCGAGTTCTATGTTGGCGCTGAGGATGCGGAATGCGGAGTTGTCCGTACCGTTGCAAGAGTTCCAAACTACCACGTTGTGGCTGTTGGGCTGTGCGTTCACGTAGAGACCTTCTGCGAGCACGAAGTTGATGCTACCGCCTACCTTGGCAGACTGGAGGCCTACCCAGCAAGTATCGGCTGCCTGGCTTGTGGTTACAGCTGCGCTGAGGGTCTTGGGATCGTTGAGGTATTCGCCGGTTCCCACGTTGCGGAAACGGAACTTGCCGTTGCTCTTCTCAACAGCCCAGATGTAGTTGGGCTGATATTCGAGGTTTTCGCTGGTTGCCCACTTCACGCGAGCACCGCCGTTGTTGGCTGCATAGAGATATGCGTCGGTTGCGGGGTTGGTGTCGGTAGAAGTAGTGGAGCTCTGGATGAGAACGTAAGAGCCGTCTTCGGGGAGGATGAGCTTCTGGTTGAAGGCTTCGAGAGCGGCCTGTACCTGAGCCTTGAGGTTCTGGATTTCGGCAACGGTCATCACGTCCTTAACCTGTGCTTCGATGGGAGCGAGTGCAGCTTCGAGTTCTGCCTTGGCGCCTTCCTGGAAGTAACCGATTTCGGTAGAGGTTTCATCGGCAGCGGCAGCCTGAGCCTTGGCTTCAGCTACGAGCTTGGTGATGATGGTGGGATCGGGATAGTTGTTCATGAACTCTTCGTAAGCTGCAGTGAGCTTGTCGGTAGTAGCCTGAGTGGCTTTCTCGGCTTCGAGTTCGGCCTTGGCTGTTTCCATAGCGGAGAGAAGATTGTTGCGTACTTCTTCGGGAACAGCTTCGTTGAGGGACTTGTCCTTGTCGTAGTAAGAAGGACCTTCGTATACGCGGATTTCACCGAGGTTGTAGAACTTGTTCGTACCGCCGTTCATACGTTCCTTCATGAAGAAGGTGTAGTAGCGGTAAGCCTTGGGAGCTTCTACGTTGCAGTAACCGATACCGCTTTCAATGGTCTTGTTGAGTTCTGCGTTGTAAGCAGCGGTAGACCAGTCACAAGCGATTTCGCCGATAGAGTCGGTAGCTTCGCCCATGCCCTCGTTGGAACCGTAAACGATGAATACCTTAGGAGCGGGGTTGTTGCTGCCGTTGTTGATGCTAGACCAGTTGGCTTCCATACGGCGCCACATCTTGAGGATGATGTTGCTGTAAGCGTTCTTGAGGTCTACTGCGAGGCTGTGGTACTCTACGTCGTAAGCACCGTGCCAGTCGGAGTGGAAGAAGGTGTTGGTGTTGCCGTCGAGGAGCAAGCCATAGTCTTGACCTTCACTAGCATCGGGGGCGTTGCTGGAAATCTGCTCGGCAGAAGTAACGAGACCGTTAACTGAGAGGTCGTCCTTGCCTGAGCAACCGTTGATAGAGTAGGTCTGACCTGCCTTGTAGGCAGCTTCAGCCTTGTCGTAAGCGGCCTGAAGGTTCTTGTTGAGGTCGTACTGAACGGTGCTGGCTTCAATCTGCTTAACGAAGTCTTCGTCAACAGAACGGAACTGCCAAGCGCAGCCGTCGGTGTCGGTGTTGGACCAGAGCACTACGATGTCGGTCCAGTTGGGGCAGTGCATGGCAGTACACTTGGTAGACTGCCAGCCGATAACGGGATTGTCGATGAGGTCAACGCCTTCTACGGTGAAGTAGCCCTTGTTGCCGTCCTGGGGAAGAATCAACCAGGGGTCTTCAGCTTCTACTGTGGTGGGGAGCGCCGTGTCGGACTTCTTGATGAGACCTACATAACGCTTCGTGTGTACGTTCTGGATGAAGTAGCCACCGCGGTTGTCCTTGGTGTTGGGGATGATGTGCCAGATGTACTTGGCGTCTTCGGGGTTGGGAGTTTCAGAAAGTTCCCAGTCGGTCTTGTAGCTCCAACGGATGTAGCTGCCGTTGTCGTAAGCGGCGTTCTTGTCGCGGTAGTTGCCGTCGATCTTCTGGTGAACGCGGAAGTAGTAGTAACCTTCCTTCACGGGCACGGCACCGTTCTTGGCGGCTGTCATAGAAGCTACGCAACGGTTGTAAGCGGCGATGCACGCATCCTGGTCGGGGTTGTCCTGCTGACCGAGGTCGTTGAGGTTGTTGTAAGCAGCGATGAGCTCGTCGTAGAGTGCCTGGCTGATCTGGCCGGGCTGGTCACCCACGTCGTAGAGGTTGCTCACGCTTTCAAGACCGTTGGGGTAGAGTTCGTTCAACACCTGGCCCACATAGTCGGCACCGGTGAGTTCGGAAACTGCATAGATTACCCACACGTTCTTGTCATAGGCGTTGCCGAAAGAGGGCTTGGAGCCTTTGGCATTGGAGAGGAGCTGGCTTACGTTGGCACGGGCGGTAGTCTCGGTCACGTCGGAACGGGTGAGGATTACTGCGCCTTCGAGAGCGGGAGTCACGCTGGTGGCAGTGCGCCAATCGCGCGTTTCACCGTCGCCGGGAACGATTACGTCGGAAGGCCAAGTTTCAGCTTCGCTTACCGTGAACTCAAAAGCGCGAGCCTTGGAGTCGGTAAAGGAGATGGTGGTCACACCGCTGGTCTTGGGGTCTTCCACATACTTGCCGGTGGCAAGGTTCTTCAGACGGAACGTCTTGAGCCCGTCAGTTGTCTGACCAGCTGCTTCGAAGACGTAAACGCCGTCGTCGCCTACATAACTTGCTTTCGCATTGCCGTTGAACACGTCGTAGTCGGCAACGCTTGCGTTTTGCAGTGCGCAGGGAACACCTTCCTGGATGGTTTCTTCTTTCCAGGCAGATTCCTCGTCGCCGAAGCCTTCCATCTGGTAACGCTTTTGGGCGTTGGCGCAGACGGCGCTCATGCAAAACATCAACAAAAGCATGAAGAGGTAATTGATTCTTCTCATGATACGTTGATTTTAATTAGTAATTATAAGATTGATTATTTTGATTGTTTGGATTTTCGGTTCGTTTCAGAGTTTCAGCTACCTTCTGCTTACGGCTCACAAACCGCAATTTTGTGCAGCAAAGATTGCAAAAACTTTTGATAACGGATAGCGAATGTCACACTTTTTTCATTTCACTACTTTAGAGGAGAGTGTGCGCAGCCCGTCGGTGAGTCGAACGGCATACACGCCGCTGCTGAGGGTGTCGAGCGAAGGAACCTGCGCAGACACTCCTGCTACGGAGTGTTCGGCAAGAAGTTTTCCGCTCATGTCGTAAACCTGCACCTTTGCGCCTTGGGCGAAATCGGCGGCATTGACCGTCCAGTGTCCGCCGTTGACCTGGCGGAGCCAGTCGCGGGAAGGGGTTTGAGCTGTAGCCTCGCTAATGCCGGTTTGCGACCATTTGCCGTAAGCTTCGTACCATTGGCCGGGCTTTTGGTACATTCTCACGTAGTCTATCTTGTATTCCAGGGGGAGGAGACTTTGGTCTATGGTGCCGCCGTTGTCGCCTCCCATGGCGAGATTGAGCAGAATGTAGTTTGAATTGTCGCGGAAGGGGGTCTTGCCGGCTGCGGAGCCGTAAGTATTATAGGTGTCGTCAATGCGTACGGCATTGATGAGTTCGTTGTCGAGGTAGAGCTTGATGCTTTCTGAGTCCCAATCCATGCGCCAAGTGTGGTAAAGGGTGGACCATGCGGAGTTCATGCTGTTCCAGTAGTCCATCTGCGTGTAGCGGGAGTTCCACGAAGCGGTCCACGAACCATTGCCGCCCCAGCATACGTTTGCCCAAGTGCGGGAGTTGTAATATTCCAAAAGGTCTATCTCGCCGCTGTGGGGCCAATGGAAATCGCCGCTTCCACCGTAGCCGAGGAACCATATGGCAGGCCAAGAGCCGGAACCTACGGGTATCTTCGCGCGCACTTCCACACGTCCGTAGGTAATGGAGTGCTTGCCACTTGTGGTGATGCTGGAGGAAGTGTAGTCGATGTATTCGCGGCTTTTCTTCCAGTCGCTCGAACCGGCTTCGTAGTTGGGGTTCTCGCGGCGCTCGGCACGGGCCTGGATTACGAGGTTGCCGTCGGAAATGGTGGCATTGTCCTCCTGATACCATTGGGCCTCGTGGTTGCGGGCAAAGCCTTTCTCGAAATTCCAATCGGCGGAGTTGGGCACAGCGCCTTCGTTGAATTCATCGCTCCACACGAGTTGGTAGTCTTCTTTGTCGCTGCGGCTTTTTTCTTCGGCTTGGGTCACTTCGTCTTCAGTGGCTTTCACGAAATACCATGTAGCGGCGGAACCGCTTTCGGTGGTGTCGTAGGTTACCACAAAACCGCCTGCGCTCTGCGCAAACACGGGATTGCCGTCGGCCGTGGCGAAAGTGTAGGTGGCGGCGCTTTTCTGTTTGGTGAACACGAAGCGCGAACCGGAATTTTTCGATTTCATGCTGTAGACCGTACCTGTGCCGCCGCTCACTGTGCGGGCAAACATATAGGAGCCGTTGGCCTTGTTTACTATATAATAGGTACCGTCGCCGGCATCAACAAATTTCCAAAGTGCATTTTCGTCAACGCTCTTACCGCCCCAGCGAAGCCGCGTGTTGGCCGCGGGCTTGGTGTTGTAGATTACGCTCTTCGTGCAATAGGCGGCATCGCCGGATGCATAGGAGGTAATGTAGTACCAGGTCTCTTCCGTGTCCGTGGAAGGCTTAAAGGGAAGCGTGTCCGCAGCAAGGGGAGCCATGCAAGCGAAGAGGGAGGCGGTTAGAAAAGTCTTGAGCGTGTTCATGTGTAAATCGTCGTTCTTTTACAAGTGCACCTTGCAATTTGTGTTGTTATCGTTTTGGTGTGGCAAAATTACATACATTTCTGCCATGTGCACTTGAAAAATTGTGCATTGAGGGGGTAAAAATTGAGCATTTGCCGAAATTTTCGTCAGTTGTTACGCCGGATTTAAACTCAAACGCACGGAATCTTCATGGCGCAATGGAAGCTCGCTTTTAGCCCGTACGGCTAATTGAAACATACCGATTGTCAAGAAAAAGTCACAGGTCGATTACTTTTGATACGCGCTACTTCCCTATCGTTCAATGGTTTGAACCAAACGCTCCTTACTTTCGAGACACAAAATACGGGTGCTGAGAATCCATTATTCCCAAACATTCGTTCACACGACGGGATATTCCAGATTCTTGTTCAGTGAATTTTTGTAAACACCCGTTAATCAGATAAAAGTGCAGAGTCTAGCTTACAATTTCGGCTCTAAAGGGATGCGTAAAGGAGATAGTGTATAAGGGCAAAGCGCGCGAGGAACAACACGCAACATTTTGACAGACTCTAGACGGATTCTAACAAACGTGTTACACGACGCGATTCGTAACTTGCCCCACGCAAAGCACGCTAAAGCCCGATTTTTTAACACTGAGAATCGCGTAGAAATCACCAAACGCACAGACGCTCGGAAATACGCCGTTTTTGGCGCACACAATTATTCATTTTATAGAAACTATATATACATATATTCATTATTTGCTGCATATCGCTGTATAAAACGTCCCTTCGGAGCAAAAATTCGCCCCTTTCCCGTGCAAATTCCAAGGCATCTAGGAAAAATTCCCCTTAGGCCCAAAATTTTGGGCTGCCTTGGAATTTTCAGAAGATGCCCTGGAAGGACAAAATGTGCAGAGAACGCACAAAAAACCGACGTTCGTCTCTCTAGTTTGAACCTCACGAGCAAAAAATCAAGCCTCACAAAATTAACAATGGAAAGCTTCGTTTACAGTTGCAAGGCACAAGCCGAAAAACCAAGGAGATTGGTTCGCCGAAACTGGAGTCTTCCCTAAATCGAATACTTTAGTCAGAGAAAAGAAATGCTCATGGCAGATTCTTCATGCAGCGACAAGCAACTAATTTGGGAAAGCGAGCAAAAAAAAGTAATTTTGCTGCAAACTACAACTCTTGTGCCGTTGCGCATCGAGCCTGCAAAACAGACGGGCTACGCGATGCACAAGACGTCAAGCAGAACAACCAACAATAAATGGATACAACATTTCACTACGACGTGGTGGTGATCGGTGCAGGACACGCCGGATGCGAAGCTGCCTCGGCAGCAGCTAGAATGGGTGCGCACACCGTGCTCATCACCATGGACATGAACAAGATTGCGCAGATGAGTTGCAATCCGGCCGTAGGCGGAATTGCCAAAGGTCAGATTGTACGCGAAATAGACGCCCTCGGCGGAAAAATGGGCGAAGTGACCGACGCTTGCGCCATACAGTTCCGCATGCTCAACCGCTCGAAAGGTCCGGCCATGTGGAGTCCGCGAGCGCAGTGCGACCGCCGCCGTTTCATTCACGAATGGCGAAGAATCCTCGAAAACACCGACGGACTCGACATCTGGCAAGATGAAGTGGCGGAGGTGATTGCCGAAGAGGGGCAGGTGAAGGGCGTTCGCACCGTGTGGGGAGCCACTTTCATGGCGAAAGCAGTGGTGGTCACCGCCGGTACTTTCCTTCGCGGCCTCATGCACATCGGGCGGAAAAAGGTTAGCGGCGGACGCTGCGCAGAACCAGCCGCGTCGTTTCTCACTGAATCCATCGAAAAACTGGGTATCACCTCGGCACGCATGAAAACGGGCACGCCGGTGCGAATAGACAAACGCTCAGTTCATCTTGAAGAGATGGTGGAGCAGCCCGGCGAAACGGACTACCACCGCTTCTCCTACATTTCACCGCTGCGACCGCTGCCCCAACTCCCGTGCTGGACGTGCGAAACGAACGACGCGGTGCACGAAGTGCTGCGCAGCGGACTGGCGGACTCACCGCTCTACAACGGACAAATCCAAAGCATCGGGCCGCGCTACTGCCCCAGCATCGAAACGAAACTGGTCACGTTCCCCGACCGCACGCACCACCCGCTTTTTCTAGAGCCGGAAGGACTGGACACAAACGAGCTTTATCTGAATGGCTTCTCTTCATCACTACCGATGGACGTGCAAATTCGAGCACTGAAGGAGATGCCTTGTTTCCGCGACATCGTGGTCTACCGTCCCGGCTACGCCATAGAATACGACTTCTTTCCGCCCACGCAACTCCACCACTCGTTGGAATCGAAAAAGGTGGGCGGTCTGTTCTTCGCCGGACAAGTGAACGGCACCACAGGCTACGAGGAAGCTGCAGGGCAAGGTCTGATGGCGGGCATCAATGCCGCACTCGCCTGCGGCGCTGCAAAGAACGCCGAAAGCTTCGCTGCAAACAGTGAAAACGGCAAAAAGCAATTCGTGCTCGGTCGCGATGAAGCGTATATCGGTGTTCTCATCGACGATCTCGTGACAAAAGGCGTAGACGAGCCCTACCGTATGTTCACCTCACGAGCCGAATACCGCATACTGCTGCGCCAGGACAACGCCGACGTTCGTCTCACACCCTACGCGGCGCAACTGGGTCTCGCCTCACCCGAACGTATTCAACGCTTCAATGCAAAGAAAGACGGCATAGACCGCATCATCGATTTTTGCAAGACCTATGCGGTGAAGCCGGCTGAAATGAACGAATGGCTTGAAAGCATTGGCACCAATCCGCTGAGAAACGGCTGCAAGCTCTTCGACCTTATCAACCGTCCGCAGATATCGCTCGCCGGACTGAGCGACAAGGTCGGTGAATTTGCCGATTTCCTATCGCAGTTCACCACAGACTGCGAAGAAATCATCGAAGCCGCCGAAATAGAAATGAAGTACCACGGTTACATTACCCGCGAGCGCGCACTTGCCGACAAGATGCAGCGACTCGAGGACATCAAAATACGCGGACACTTCCGCTACGATGAAATCACACAACTCAGCACTGAAGCGCGACAAAAGCTCACATCCATCGACCCCGAAACGCTGGCACAGGCAAGCCGCATTCCCGGTGTTTCACCGAGCGACATCAGCGTACTCCTCGTGCTCATGGGCCGATGAAAGCGTATGCCGTTTATCAGAGGCTTTACTACAACCACTTAAAGTAACACTCTAAGCATTTTAAGCACCAAACTCACAAGAATGCCGCAAAGCGTCTAAAAACGCCCTTTTCAACGGCGTTTTACCTCGCGTTCCACGTGAAACAAACCAACTGAACAATATTTAAAATCAATAAGTTATGAATTCAAAACTGCTATTGGACAATCTGAGAAACGTTCCCGATTTTCCGAAGCCAGGCATACATTTCAAAGATGTAAGCACACTCTTCAAAAACCCCGAATGCCTGAAGGAAATGACCGACGAATTGGTGCGCATCTACAAGGACAAGGGCATCACGAAAGTCGTAGGCATCGAAAGCAGAGGTTTCGTCATGGGTGCCATACTCGCCGAAAAACTCGGCGCAGGATTCGTCATGTGCCGCAAGCCCGGTAAGCTCCCCGCCGAAACGCGCCAAGCCACCTATCTTAAGGAGTATGGCTACGACACCATAGAAATTCACACCGACGCCATTTCTCCCGACGACGTAGTACTCATCCACGACGACCTCCTCGCCACAGGCGGTTCCATGCAGGCAGCCTACGAACTCGTGCAGCATTTCGGCCCGAAGAAAACGTACATCAACTTCCTCATCGAACTCAAAATGGAAGGACTCGAAGGACGCAAATTCCTCGGAAAAGACCACGACATCACCACACTCCTCACCATCACGGAATAACGAACGCAACAGCGCGAATTTCACCCCACAAAAGCTTATAAGCGACGATTGAACCATACGCTATCGCCACTTATAAGCTTTCTCTTTTTAAAGCCTATGCAACACAACGGCGAACTCGAGTCCTATCTCAAAGGCATCGTACTGAATCTTCCCGAAACACCGGGATGTTACCAGTACCTCAACGACGAAGGAACCATCATCTACGTAGGAAAGGCCAAGAACCTCAAGCGGAGAGTCAGTTCGTATTTCAACAAGGAGCAGCAGTCGCGAAAAACGCGCCTGCTCGTGCAGCACATCCGCGACATCCGTTATGTGGTGGTGCCCACGGAAGAAGACGCGCTACTTCTCGAAAACAACCTCATCAAGCGCTACAAGCCTCACTACAACGTATTGCTCAAGGACGACAAGACCTATCCGTCCATAGCCGTTTCCACCGAATATTTGCCCCGAATCTTCAAAACCAGACAGCGTGGAAAGCGCGGCGCAAACTACTTCGGCCCGTACAGCCACGTACCCACGATGAACGCCCTGCTTGAACTCTGCCAGAAACTCTACCAACCGCGGCCGTGCCACACCGCCATGACGCGCGAAGGAGTGATGCAGGGCAAATACGACGTGTGCCTCGACTACCACATCCATCGCTGCAAAGGCCCATGCATAGGCCGCCAGTCGCACGACGACTACATGAGCGGAATAGAAGCCTGCAAAGAGATTCTCAAAGGCAACACCGCAGAACTGCAGCGGAAAATGAAGGAACGCATGCAGCAACTCGCCGAAGAACTACGCTTCGAAGAAGCACAGGAAATAAAGGTAAAGTACGATCTCATTGAGCGTTTCCGTGCAAAAAGCCAGGTGGTATCGAATGTAATGCACAACATCGACGTGTTCCACATAGAAAGCGAAGAACGCGTGGCTTACATCAACTATCTGCACGTCACAAACGGATGCATCAACCAAGCTTTCACCTTCGAATACAAGAAAAAGCTCGACGAGACCGACGAAGAGCTCCTCACTTACGGAATCATCGAAATGCGAGAGCGCTATCAGAGCCATTCCAAAGAGATCGTAGTGCCGTTCCACGTAGACATTCCGGACGATATGGCCGTTCAGACCATCCCTGTTAAAGGGGAGAAGAAGAAATTGCTCGACCTTTCCAAGTTGAACGTAAAGCAGTACAAATTCGACCGTCTCAAACAAGCCGAAAAGCTCAATCCCGAGCAGAAACAGGTACGTCTCATGAAGGAGATACAGCGCGATTTGGGTTTGCCCAAACTCCCCATGCGCATCGAACTTTTCGACAACTCCAACATCAGCGGCGACGATGCCGTGGCGGCATGCGTCGTGTTCGAAAAACTCAAACCGAACAAGAAGATGTACCGCAAATTCAACATCAAAACGGTAACGGGACCCGACGACTATGCCTCCATGAAAGAAGTGGTACGCAGGCGCTATAGCCGACTGAAAGAAGAAGGCGACGACATGCCCGACCTCATCATTGCCGACGGCGGACGCGGACAAATGGAGATGATACGTGAAGTGGTAGAGGACGAGTTGCAACTCGACATACCCATTGCCGGACTTGCAAAGGACGACCGCCACCGCACACGCGAAATGCTCTATGGTTTTCCGCCCGCCGTGGTAGGCGTAAAGCCCGAAAGCCAGCTTTTCCGCACGCTCACCGCCATGCAGGACGAGGTGCACCGCTTTGCCATCACCTTCCACCGCGACAAACGCTCCAAAAGGCAAACAGCATCGGAGCTCGACACCATTCCCGGCATCGGCCCTGCCACGAAAGCACTCCTCCTCAAACATTTCAAGAGCGTAAAGCGCATAAAAGAAGCCACCGAAAGCGAATTCTGCGCACTCCTCGGGCCGTCCAAGGGACAAAAACTACACAGCGCGCTGCATACATCCGAGGGAAAGTAGTACATTTGCAAGGATAGAGGCCATTTTAAGCCCTTTCTAAGCGAAAATACACCCTTAACCACACCAACCCTCATGAGAGCCGTAATCCAGCGCGTAAGCCACGCTTCCGTAACCATAGAAGGGCAAGTAAAATCTGCCATCGGCAAAGGTTTCCTCGTCTTGCTCGGCATAGAACCGTCCGACACCCAAGAAGATGCCGACTGGCTTTGCCGGAAAATAACCGGCCTGCGGGTGTTCGACGACGAAAACGGCGTGATGAACCTCGACCTCGCCAGCGTAGGAGGCGACATCATCGTGGTAAGCCAATTCACCCTCATGGCATCCTACAAGAAAGGCAACAGACCATCCTATATCCGTGCAGCGGGGCACGACATTGCCATTCCGCTCTACGAATACTTCTGCTCCACCCTCTCAGCCATGGCCGGCAAAGCAGTAGGTACGGGCGAATTCGGCGCAGACATGAAGGTGGAACTCCTCAACGACGGCCCCGTAACCATCTGCATGGACACGAAAAACAAGGAATAAGCGTTGCGTGCCAAACTCAGCGAGATCGTCGGCGCTATCACGTTCCCAATACAAACAGAAAAGGCAAAAAGCAATACGATGACCCTTAAAGAAGCGCAGCAAGCCGTCGACCAATGGATCAAAACCTACGGCGTACGCTACTTCAGCGAACTTACCAACATGGCATGCCTCACCGAAGAAACAGGAGAGCTTGCCCGCGTAATAGCCCGCAAATACGGCGACCAATCCTTCAAGGATGGCGAAACGACAGACCCTTCAGAAGAAATGGCAGACGTGCTCTGGGTGCTTATCTGCCTTGCAAACCAAACCGGCGTAGACCTGGAACAAGCTTTGCGCAAGAGCATCGAAAAGAAAACAAAGCGCGACGCATTGCGCCACATAAACAATCCAAAACTCAACAATCAAAAATCCTGATACACTACAATCTATGACAACAAACTCCACCTTAGGTGCCGCCGAAAGCGCAGCAAAAGGACAGCAGGAAGCTAGCAACAAATACGAGCAAGCTTTCGCTAAATACAACACCGAGCTCAACGACGACGCCGTAAGCGAAGCCGTGAAAACCCTCGTAGAAAAGAACCGCGACAAATACGACAATCCCGAAGTGCTCAAGACGCTTCTCAGCACCGTAGAGCTTACAACGCTCAAGGTGACGGACTCTCAAGAGAGCGTGCTTAAGTTTACCGAAAACGTCAACCGCTTCGCCGACGAGCACCCCGATCTCCCGCCCCTCGCCACCATCTGCGTGTATCCCAACTACGCCAAAATCGTAAGCGAAAGCCTCGAGGCCGACGACGTAAAGGTAGCCTGCGTAACAGGCGGCTTCCCCTCCGCACAAACCTTCCTCGAGATTAAAACTGCAGAGACCGCCCTCGCCGTTCACGACGGAGCCGACGAAGTAGACATGGTGCTCAGCGTAGGAGAATTCCTCGACGGCGACTACGAAACCTGCGCCGACGAAATCAGCGAGATTAAAGCTGCAGCAGGTCCCGCACCCTTGAAAGTCATCCTCGAAACGGGCGCACTCAAGAGCGCAAAAAACATAAAGAAAGCATCCATCCTTTCCATGTATGCCGGTGCCGACTTCATAAAGACCTCTACGGGCAAAATAGAGCCCGCTGCGACGCTCGAAGCAGCCTATGTGATGTGCACTGCCATTAAGGAATATCACGAGCTTACAGGCAATCTAGTAGGCTTCAAGGCTGCCGGCGGCATCAAGACTACCGCAGAGGCCATTTCCTTCTATACCGTCGTAGCTGAAATCCTCGGCGAAGAATTTGCAAAGGACGGCCATTTCCGCATCGGCACGAGCCGCCTTGCCAACCTCCTCGTAAGCGACATTCTCGGCGAGGAAGTCAAGCCTTTCTAAGCACACAATCCAACGGGCCATAGGCCAAACAACACGCGACGCGCAAACAGGGCACCCTACCCTATTTGCGCGTCGTTTTTTATGCGCTAAAGTCCACAACATCCTTATGAGAAAAACTTCATGCACATTTAAAGCTTGACACAATAGCATTCAAAACCTACTTCTAAGGCATTCTTAGCGTACCTCAATAGCTTTTGAAGATTACTCGAAAAGCATTAGAAGCCGGCATATTAGGATTTGGAGCCGGCTTAATAGAATTCGTAGCCAGCTTATTAGGATTCGTAGCCGGCTTAATAGGATTTGGGGCCAGCTTAATAGCATTCGTAGCCGGCTTAATAGGATTTGGGGCATGCTTAATAGGATTTGAGGCTGGCTTAAATAGCATTCGAAGGCCGCAAAAGGGCAAAGGTAATCCGCCTCTCCTAAAGTGTTCAGAGAAGAAGATAGAAGCGCGAGCGTAAAATGAGGGAAAGAAAAAAGCGATGCCTTAAAGCATCGCTTAACTTGCTTATAGTCAACGAACTGAGAAAGCTTTTCGGAACTTAAAGCCTTAGATTTTCAAGTCCACACGAGAGCGAATCCAGTTCACATAAGGGCAAAAAAATTGCCACGCCGCTGCGTGGCACCTTTAAAAAGGAAAACAATGTGGCGTTAAGCCAACATAAAAAGTTCATAGTTTACGTTCCATCACATAATCTATGTAATGGTGCAAAGCCTCTCTCACTGTGGCATTCTTCCAATCTGACAATAGCTTGAGCGCTTCGTCGTGGAGTTCTGCCATACGCTTTTCTGCGTAAGCAATGCCACCGGAAACCTTGCTGTACTCAACGAGCGACTGAATCTCGCTAGCTGAAGCGGTTCCTTCTTTGACTTTCTGCGCCCATAGCTTTACTTCTTCTTTGGAAGTATTGTTTACGGCATAAATGGCAGGGAGTGTAAGTTTTCCCTCACGCATGTCGTTGCCAGTGGGCTTTCCAATCTCGGAATTCTCGTAATAATCGAAGATATCGTCGCGAATTTGAAAACAAAGACCGACTATTTCACCGAATCTTCTTGCTTTGCTGACGTAATCTTCGTCTGCGCCGCACGAGATGGCTCCCAATTCTGCGCAAGCGGCGAATAATGCTGCCGTTTTGTGCTGAATGATGGTGAAGTAAGCCTCTTCGGTGATATCTTTGCAGCGAATGTTTGCCAACTGCTTGATTTCGCCTTCAGAAAGTTGCCCGCCGAGCTTAGAAATGAGCTCTACGATGCGAATGTTTCGCGTTTTGGCAGCCTGAAGAAGGGAGGCAGAAAGCAGGTAATCGCCTACGAGAACCGCTACCTTATTGTCGTAAACAGCGTTCACTGAGCGCTGACCGCGCCGTTCGCTGCTTTCATCCACTACATCGTCGTGAACGAGCGATGCCGTATGGAGAAGTTCAAGGGTAACCGCTGCACGCAGAGTTTGCGTATCAACTTCGCCCTTTTCCTTAGCGACAAGGAGTACAAGAACAGGACGCATCATTTTGCCTTGCCTTCCTCTAACGTAAGCTAACGCTTGACCCAAAAAATCGTCTTCGTGGGTCAGCGCATCTGCAAATAGTTTTTGGTATGCCGTCAATTCTTGTGCGACGGACTGGCGGATGGCTGATAATTTATCCATGTCTCGGCTTTACACTTGCAAATCTACGACTTTCCTTTCATACTAACCAAGCTTTTTCCTAATTTTGTGAAGATTTTTTTTCAATGCCCCTCAAAAAGGGCTCAAAACTAGGTAAAAACCCAATATGAAGACGCTTTTTTTGCTTGATGCGTATGCTTTGATATTCCGAGCATACTACGCTTTGATACGTTCGCCGCGCATTAATTCGAAAGGTCAGAACACTTCTGCCGTGTTTGGTTTCGTCAATACGCTTGACGATGTGCTGAAAAACGAACGCCCTGATTATATAGGTATAGCTTTCGACCCCGCGGGCGGAACTTTCCGCCACGAGGCCTATCCTGCGTACAAGGCGCAGCGTGAGGCTACACCCGAGGACATCAAGTCGGCCGTCCCCATTATTAAGAAGATTATCGAGGCTTACGGAATTCCCATTTTGGAAGTTCCGGGGTTTGAGGCCGACGACGTAATTGGCACCCTTGCCCTTCGCGGTGCGGAGCAAGGTCTTGAAGTTCACATGGTTACGCCGGATAAGGACTATGCGCAGCTGGTTCGTCCGAACGTTTACATGCGCCGCCCCGGCCACGGCGCTTCGGGGATGGAAAAACTGGGAGAGGCGGAAGTCTGCGCCAAATATGGCATCGACCAGACGGCACAAGTGATTGATTTGCTCGGACTCATGGGCGACACGGCCGACAATGTGCCGGGCTGCCCCGGCGTGGGAGAAAAAACTGCAGCAAAACTGATAGCACAGTTCGGTTCCATAGAAGAACTCCTCAACCGCACCGACGAACTCAAAGGCGCATTGAAGAAAAAAGTGGAGGATAATAAAGAACAGATTTCCTTCTCGCGTTTTCTCGTCACCATAAAAACCGACGTGCCCATAGACCTCAATCTTGAAGCACTTGCGCGCAAAGAACCCGATGCCGAAAAGTTGCGCCCAATCTACGAAGAACTGGAATTTCGCAACTTCCTGAAGAAACTCGACGGCGGCGAGGCTCAATTGTTAAGCAATGCGAAAAAAGAACCTTCTCTTTTCGACGCAGAAGTGAGCGACTTACCGAGCGGAATCGTACACGCGAATCTCACAAGCATAATTTCCGTGCCACACGACTACCATCTCATTGAATCAGAAGAGGATGCGCGAAAGCTTTGTGACTTTTTATTGACAATGGACACCTTCGCTCTAGACACGGAAACCACTTCGACGGACGCAATTCGGGCAAAATTGGTAGGTTTGAGCTTCGCAGTGGAAGGCGACCGCGCTTGGTACGTGGCTGTTCCACGTGAAACCGAACTTGCGCAACGCATGGTGGAAATTTTCCGCCCTGTATATGAAAACCCCGACAAACTGAAAGTGGGGCAAAACCTCAAGTACGACCTCACCGTGTTGGCATCCTACGGAATAACCCTCTCCGGCCCCATGTTCGACACCATGCTGGCACACTACCTCATCCAGCCCGAGCTGCACCACAACATGGATTACCTTGCCGAGATTTACCTTTCGTACCAGACCATCCACATCGAGCAACTCATAGGCCCGAAAGGTAAGGGACAAAGAAACATGGCAGACCTCGCGCCGAAAGACATCTGCGACTACGCCTGCGAAGACGCCCACGTCACGCTGCGACTCATGGAACCCTTGAAGAAAAAACTCGAAGAGGACGGATTGACAAAAGTGTTTGAAGAAGTGGAAATGCCCCTTATGCCCGTGCTGGCCCGCATGGAGCGCAACGGCGTTTGCCTCGACACCGAAGCGCTTGCCGAAACGGAAAAACATTTCGAAGCCCGCTTGCAGCAACTCGAAGAAGAAATCTACGAACTTGCCGGCCATGCCTTCCTCCTCACCTCGCCGCGACAAGTGGGCGAAGTGCTCTTCGGAGAACTCCGCCTCAACGACAAGGCAAAGAAAACGAAGAGCGGACAGTACTCCACGGGCGAGGAAGTGCTCGAAGCCATCAAGGGCAAGCACCCCATCGTGCAGAAGATACTCGACCACCGCGCGCTGAAAAAGCTCCTCAGCACCTATGTGGAAGCCCTGCCAAAACTCATCAACCCCACCACGGGGCACATACACACCTCCTTCAACCAAGCCGTAACGGCCACCGGCCGACTCTCTTCGTCGAACCCCAACCTGCAAAACATACCCGTGCGCGGCGACGACGGCCGCGAGATACGCAAGGCCTTCGTGCCGGAAAAAGGATGCACGTTCTTCTCCGCCGACTATTCGCAGATAGAACTGCGAATCATGGCGCACCTCAGTCAGGACGAACACCTCGTGGCAGACTTCCGCGAGGGTCGCGACATACATGCCGCCACGGCAGCACGCGTGTTCCACAAAGACATCGATGAGGTGACGCGCGACGAAAGGCGAAAGGCCAAAACGGCAAACTTCGGCATCATCTACGGCATTTCCGCCTTCGGGCTTGCCGAACGAATGGACGTTAGCCGAACAGAAGCGAAGGAGTTGATAGACAACTACTTTGCCACCTACCCGAAAGTGCGTGAATACATGCTCAAGAGCGTGGATGCCGCACGCGAGAAGGGTTACATAGAAACAGCCTGGGGGCGCCGTCGCTACCTCCCCGACATCACTTCGCGCAACTCCGTGGTGCGCGGCTACGCCGAGCGCAATGCCGTGAACGCTCCCATCCAAGGCACAGCCGCCGACATCATAAAAGTAGCCATGGTGCGCATCGACGAGCGCTTCCGCCGCGAGGGCATCCAGTCCAAGATGATACTCCAGGTACACGACGAACTCAACTTCTCCGTCGTCCCCGAAGAGCGCGAGAAGGTAAAGCAAATCGTCATAGAAGAAATGGAACACGCCTTCACGATGAGCGTGCCCCTCGTTGCCGACTGCGGCGAAGGAAAGAACTGGCTCGAAGCACACTGATGCCACCCTACCAAGGAGGCTAAAACAGCAATAAGAAGACCGCCTATGTGTCAAGCAGAGAAAGCATTCCGGCACATAGGCGGTATTTTTTACCCGTTTTCGGGCAATCAAAGAGAAGGGGAAAGGAAGGATTATGCCGTTTTACCTAATTTTGCACACCATACGTAAACACTCACCGATGCGGCGCGCACTCCGCATCGACTCCACGACACAAAAAACCAAACTCAAGGCCAATGGACTTTATGCACATTCTGACCCAAATGCTGATGATTTTCGGCATTGTGCTGGTCGGACTCTTCGCCGCTAAGCGCAACCTGTGGTCGGGCGACCTCGACCGCAAACTCTCCATCTTCATTATGAACATTTCCATGCCGGCGCTCATCCTCGCCTCCGTGATGGGGAAAGACCTCGCATTCGAAAACTCCGAGCTCCTCGCCCTGGTGGTTGTGGCCATAGTAAACTATGTGGTGCTCATCGGCATGGCCTATCTCATCCCCCGCATATGGAAAGTAAACCGCTCGCGCGAAGGCATTCTCAAGTTCATGCTCGCCTTCGGCAACGTAAGCTTCATCGGCTACCCCGTGTGCGACGCCGTGTTCGGTCCGAAAGCCGTGTTCTGCGCCTCCGTGCTCAACATTCCCTTCAACCTGCTGGTCTTCACGATAGGCGTTTCGTTCATCAACGGCGGCAAGGCCAAAAGCGCCTTCTCACCCAAACTCATACTCTCGCCGTGTGTAATCACCTCGCTCATTGCCGTGGTGATAGCCGTATGCCGCATACAAGTGCCCACACCCGTGGGACAATGGTTCCACCTTCTTGGCGACCTCACCACTCCCTGCGCGCTGCTCATCATCGGTTCCAGCCTCAGCCACATCCCCGTACGCGACATGCTGGGCAACCGTTTCGTTTACGCCATGACGCTGCTGCGCCTCATCATATTGCCATTAATGGTCGGCGGCGTACTTGCCTTGTTGGGCATCAATGCCTTTGTTTGCGACGTGGCCGTAGTGCTCAGCGCCATGCCGGTGGCCACGAACGGCATCATGCTCTGCCTGCAGTACGGCCAGGACGAACGCGTGATGACGCAAGGACTCTTTTTCACCACACTGCTCTCCGTCATCACCATTCCGGTTGTGGCCTACATCGCCATGCTATTCTGAAAATGTTAGCCATTGAAGGATAAGACACAAGGGCAAAGCCGCTAAGGGGGCGAGGTTTTCAAAACCTCGCACTCTACACGTATATATATACGCGCGTACACTATAGTGAATGTCAAAAAATAACTTGAGCAGTTTTTGATTAGATAAATGTGCCAACGGCGGGCTGAAAGCCCAACCTGCGCCTAGCCCAGGGCAACGCCCTGGGTAACA
>CAVJJO010000027.1:0-27821 GCA_963649665.1 Bacteroidaceae bacterium
GTTTACACGCTTTCCAGGCGTGCCTCTTCAACCACTCGAGCACCTTTCCTTGTGGGTTGAATGTGGCTTATTTCTTAAACCGAGTGCAAATTTAGAGCAAAGTTTGGAATAAGCCAAGCATTCGTCCCACATTTTTTCATTTTGAACTCAAAATGGTGAATGTTTTGAGTAAATCAAGCGCAAACATGAAGTCTTAAAGCGCTTCAAGCATACGTTTCAGCACTACGGTGGCAGAGATTTCGCGGTTGGCAGCCTCGGGGATTACAAGGGAACGCGGCGATTCGATCACTTCGTCAGAGACTATCATATTGCGGCGCACAGGCAGACAGTGCATAAAATGCGCATTGTTCGTTACGGCCATGTGGGCAGCATCGACCATCCACGACATATCTTTGCTCAAAACCTTGCCGTAGTCTTCCGGATTGGTTACACCCGGACAACTCCAGTTCTTGGCATAGACGAAGTCGGCGCCCTCCAGTGCCTTGAGCTGATTGTACTCCACCTTGGCGTCACCCACAAAGAGCGGGTCGAGTTCGTAACCTTCGGGGTGCGTCACCACAAAATCCACGTCGGCGGCACGCATCCATTCGGCGAAACTGTTGGGCACGGCCTGCGGTAAAGCGCGGGGATGGGGAGCCCAAGTGAGCACTACTTTGGGACGCTTACGTTCCTGATGCTCATTAATAGTTATAAGGTCGGCAAAAGCCTGAAGCGGATGAGCCGTAGCACTCTCCATGGAGAATACGGGACGACCGCTGTATTTTATAAACTGTCCGAGAATGTTTTCGGCATAGTCGGCTTCGCGGTCAGAGAGACCGGCAAAGGAACGCACGCCGATGAGGTCGCAGAACTGAGCCATCACGGGAATGGCTTCAAGAAGGTGTTCACTTTTGTCACCATCCATCACCACGCCACGCTCCGTTTCGAGTTTCCAGGCGCCTTGGTTCACATCGAGCACAATCACGTCGAGTCCTAAGTTTCTCGCCGCTTTCTGAGTGGAAAGGCGTGTACGGAGGGAATTATTGAAGAAGATAAGAAGCACCGTGCGGTGGCGGCCCAAATGTTCGTAAGCGTAGCGGTCTGCTTTTACTTCTGCAGCTTCGGCGAGCGCGGCATCGAGCGGACCTATGTCGGATACATGAAGAAATGTGTACATATCGGAGTTTTGTGTTTGATGTTTTACTTGTTTACCTGCCACTTATAGGAGCAGCGAATAAAAGATGAATAATTATATAGCTGCCAAATGTAAGCAAATTTGCTGTATATGTGTTTGCATATCCGTGAATTTGCGGAAAATGGGAATAACATTTTGCCGAAGCATATGGAAAGTGGTATTTTTGTGGCCTATATTTAAACGAAGGTTCTATAGCGTGGCGCCTGTATTGACTACACATTATAATATATAGAACCGTATTGTCACATTAATCCCGACATTTACAATGAAGAAGACATTACTCCTCGCTCTCATTGCCGCAGCCACATTCAGCAGCAGCTGCGCCAAGCGTCCCGCCGCCCCCGCGGAACCGCAGAAGAAAGCAGCCGTTTCGCAGAAGGCCACTACACCCGTAGTATATAATGTAAAGACCATCGCCACCAACATTCACGGTAAGGACATACTCACTGCCATTGCCGATAACTATAAAGGTCAGGCCGTGCTCATTGACTTTTGGGCTACCTGGTGCGGACCTTGCCGTCAGGCCATGAAGCAGGTTGACGAAATAAAGCCCGAAATGCAGAAGAAAGGCTGCGTCTTTGTTTACGTCACGGGCGAGACATCGCCGAAAGCCGACTGGGAGAAGATGATTGCCAACATCGCCGGCGACCACTACCGACTCACCGACCAGCAGTGGGGCGAACTGTGCCGCGCGCTCAACATCCCCGGAATCCCCGCCTACCTTCTCCTTGACAAGAGCGGCAACAAGACTTACGACAACCTCAGCGAAGGCGGTTACCCCGGCAGCGAAATTCTCCGCAACAACATTGAGGTGGCACTCACTAGCAAATAAGCGAACAAGAAGACAAGCACCATGAAACGAGTTGCCTTTCTTTTTGCAGCAGCCGTGGTTGTCTACGGACTGACCACGAAGTTGCTCTCTGCCGACCGCGAAGCCAAAGCATCGGCTTCGGAACTGCGTGCCGAGGGCAAGGATGTGGTAAGCGGGCAAGGCATAAAGTCGGCAGCCGAAGCCGACGAGAACGCTTCCGCAAGCGACAGCCGCGTTTCCTCTACGCTTCCCGAGGGAATGCGTCTGCCAAAGTACGAAACAAGCCGCGGCGGACAACTGATAGTCCACACAGGCTACACCGTGCAATACGATGCCGACTTCAAGACCCCGCAGTGGGTTGCCTGGTCGCTGACTGCCGAGCAAGCGCAGGGCACAGTGCCACGCGAAAAGGATTTCTACCCCGACCCCGACGTCAAGGGCGCAAAAGCCTACACGAAGGACTACTCCAACTCCGGCTACGACCGTGGGCACATGGCTCCTGCCGGCGACATGAAGTGGAGCGCTTCGGCCATGAAGGAATCGTTTTACCTTTCGAACGTTTGTCCGCAAAACCGCAACCTCAACCGCGGCGACTGGAAAGAGCTTGAAGAACAGGAACGCGACTGGGCGCTGAGCCACGGCGTGGTTAACATTGCTGCCGGCCCCATTTATTATACATCCACGCCGACACGCATTGGCAACAACAAGGTGGCTGTTCCCGACGCTTTCTTCAAAGTGATTCTCGTGGACTATCCCGATGCGCCCAAGGCTTATGGTTTCATCTTCAAAAACGAAGCCGGAAGCCACCCGCTCACGTCGTACCAACGCTCCGTCAACGAAGTGGAAGAAGCTACCGGCATGGATTTCTTCCCCGGTTTGTCGGAAAAAATCGAAAGCCAAAAACCTGCCCTCACTCGCAACTAAACGCGCGACCTTTTGTCCGCCAACGAAACAACAAGAACCCGATGAACTTTTCACACCTATCCCGCCTTTTGTGCGCGGTGATGCTTGCCGCAAGTGCCGCAACCGCCACTGCACAAAAGAATAATGTTACCGAGGAAAACTACAAATTCCGCGTCACGCTTACCGACAAAAACAATTGCGGCTACAGCGTAAAGAATCCGCAAGCCTTTCTTTCCCAAAAATCCCTTGACCGCCGCAAGCGCATGGGGCTTAAAGTAGACGAGCACGACCTGCCCGTCACCTCGGCCTATACCGACCGCATAAAAGCGCTCGGCCTGCGTGTCGTGTGCCAAAGCAAATGGAACAATACGGTGGTGGTAGCCACTTCCGACAGCGCCCAAGCCGCCACCCTGCAGCAGTTGCCTTTCGTGAAAGACGTACGCTGCGTATGGATTCGTCCGGAAGCACCCGACACGTTCGACGCTTCGGAGCGCCTCAACATACTTGAGAACAGAGCCGACACGCTGACCGACTACTACGGAAGAGCGCAACGCCAGACCGAGATGCTTGGTGTGGACAAACTTCACGCTATGGGCTACAAGGGCGATGGCGTAACGATTGCCGTGGTCGACGGCGGTTTCTTCAACGCCGACGTCATCAAAGGATTTACAGGAACAAAGATTTTGGGCACGCGCAACTTCGTACGTCCCTCCCGCAGCGTTTACGAAGAGCAGAGCCACGGCATGATGGTGCTCTCGTGCATTGCGGCCCATACGCCCCACTCTTTCGTCGGCACTGCACCCGAAGCCTCATTTTACCTTCTCATGAGCGAAGACGGCGAGTCGGAGCAGCTTGTGGAAGAAGACTACTGGTGTGCGGCGGTGGAATATGCCGACAGCGTGGGAGCCGACATGGTGACCAGTTCATTGGGCTATTACCATTTCGACCACGAATTCATGAACCATAAATATGCCGACCTCGACGGCCGCACGGCACTCAACAGCCGCAGCGCTTCGCTTATGGCCAGCCGCGGCATGCTTTTGCTCAACAGTGCGGGCAACAGCGGCGACGAACCGTGGAAAAAGATTTCGTTCCCCGCCGACGGATTTGACATGCTCACCGTGGGCGCTGTGAACAAGGACGGACTCAACACCAACTTCTCTTCTCTCGGCAACTCCGCCGACAACCGCATAAAACCCGACGTGATGGCAATGGGAGGCAAAGCCACGGTCTACTCCTATGTAGGCAACGTAGACAATGCCAACGGCACTTCGTTCTCCTGCCCCATCATGTGCGGTGCTGTGGCTTGCCTCGTGCAGGCATTCCCCCATGCCACTCCCGCGGAGATTGCCGACGCCGTACGCAAGGCGGGATCGGAAGCCGAATGCCCCAACAACGTTTTCGGCTACGGCATACCCGACATGAAGAAAGCCTACGACTTTTTGAAAACGAAATAAGCGCATCCTCCAGCCAATGATTGTCGACCCGTTCCAATTGTTTTCTTCCTCGCCCGAGCTCAACGAGGACTACGAGGCTCCCCAAGCCAAGAGCGAAGCACAGCACGCGCTGAGCCTTTTTGAGCTCAACGTGAAGGTGCGCACCGTGCTTGAACACACGCTGCGCCAAACCTTTTGGGTAGCAGCCGAAGTGAGCGAACTCCGCGTGGCGTCCAACGGGCACTGCTACGTAGAATTCGTGCAGAAAGACGACTTGAGCGGTTCGCTCATTGCCAAGGCGCGCGGCATCATCTGGCGAAACACCTACCGCATAGTCTCCGACACGTTCCGCCGCGCCACCGGCCGCCTTCTCGGGCCGGGCATCAAGGTGATGGTGGAAGTAAGCGTAGCGTTTCATGAGCTCTACGGCTTTTCGCTCAACGTGCTGAACATCGACCCCACCTACACCATAGGCGACCTTGCGCAGCGAAGGCGCGAAATCATCCGCCAGCTGGAAGAAGACGGCGTGATGGATCTCAACAAGGACTTGCCGTTGCCCCAAATCATCACCCGCGTGGCCGTCATCTCCAGCGCATCGGCAGCAGGCTACGGCGACTTCTGCAATCAGCTCGACCAGAGCGGACTCGGCTTCAAACGCAAACTCTTCCCTGCCATTATGCAGGGCGACCGCGTGGAAGAAAGCATCATCGGCGCACTCGATGCCATCGCCGCCGAAGAGAAGGAATGGGACGTGGTGGTCATCATACGCGGAGGCGGCGCGTCGACGGACCTCAACGGCTTCGACTCTTACCTCCTGGCTTCAAACGTGGCGCAATTTCCGCTCCCCGTGCTCACGGGCATAGGCCACGAACGCGACGACACGATTGTAGACCTCGTGGCACACACCCGCCTGAAGACGCCCACCGCCGTGGCTGCATTTCTCATTGAGCGGCGCAGCAACGAGACCGAGCGCCTCAAGGAACTCAAGCTACGCCTCCACCGTGCTACCACGCAACATCTCACGCGCCACAGGCAGATGCTCGAAAGCACCGCTTCGCGCTTCACGCTTGCCGTGAGCCGGACCACTTCGCAGCAACGCTCGGAGTTCGTTGCACTCGCCCATCGCTTTGAGTTGGCAGCCTCGCACTATGCCGCGCGCCAGCAGCAACACGTGGCAAGACTTGCCGTGCAACTGCAAGCTTCGGTGCAAAACCGGCTCAACGACGAGCGCCGCCGCCTTGAGCAGCATCCCGACCTGCTGCGCACCGCACTCGAGCAGCGCCTCACCGCCGAGCGCCACCGCCAGGAGATGATAAGGCGAAGCGTAAAACTTGCCGGACCGGAACGCATCCTTGCCATGGGTTTCTCGCTTACGCTTAAGGACGGAAAGCCCGTCAAGGATCTCAACGACATTGCCGTGGGCGACCAACTGGAAACGCTCCTCACTGGAGGGCGTATACGCTCCACGGTCAGCGCCACGGAAAAGAAAGAACAGTAAATACCACACATTATATGGCAGAGAAAATGACCTACGAGGCCGCCATGGAACGCCTCGAAGAAATAGTGGAAGGCTTTGAGCGGAACACGCTCGAGCTGGACCAGCTCACCACACAGCTTGCCGAAGCACAAAAACTCATCAAGTACTGCAGCGAGAAACTGCAGAAAGTAGAAACCGACGTAAAAAAACTCCTCGACAATGGGCAAGAATAAACTCGCGAAATTTGCCGACATGGAACGTTACCCCCACGTGTTTCAAGCCGCAGGGGTAGCCACCGACGAAACGCCCTTCCCGCTTCGCGGACGATGGCATGAAGACTTTTTCCACAACTCCCGCCCCATCGTGCTCGAACTCGGCTGCGGACGCGGAGAATACACCGTGGGACTCGGACGCCTCTTCCCCGACAAAAACTTCATCGGCGTGGACATCAAAGGCGCACGCATGTGGACGGGTGCCACGGAGTCGCTGCAGGAAGGCATGACGAACGTGGCATTCCTGCGCACGCACATCGAATTCATCCAACGCTTCTTCGCTCCCGGCGAAGTGGCTGAGATATGGCTCACCTTCTCCGACCCGCAGATGAAGAAAGCCACCAAGCGACTCACCTCCACCTACTTCCTCGCGCGCTACCGCGAATTTCTTTCCGATGGGGGAACCATCCATCTCAAGACCGACAGCAATTTCCTCTTCACCTACACGAAGTATATGGTGGAAGCCAACAAACTGCCCGTTGACTTCTGCACCGACGACCTCTACCACACGCTGGAAGCCGAAACGAACAGCGAAGTGAAAGAGATTCTCGGCATTCAGACCTACTACGAGCAGCAATGGATTGCCCGCGGCCTGAACATCAAATACCTCAAGTTCCGCCTTCCGCAAAACGGCGCGCTCGTGGAACCCGATGTGGAAATAGAACTCGACGACTACCGCAGCTACAACCGCTCCAAGCGTTCCGGACTTACGACCTCAAAATAAGCGGAACGCCACATCCATAGACACACAACAAGCACACATTCGCACAAAAACTCCATGCAACTATATCCCAAACTCATCAACGACGCACTTGCCACCGTGCGCTACCCCGGCACGGGGAAGAACCTCATTGAGGGCAACATGGTGGAAGACGACCTCCGCATAGACGGAATGCGCGTAAGCTTCTCGCTCATCTTCGACAAGTCCACCAATCCTTTCATCAAGTCGGTAGTGAAAGCCGCCGAAACCGCCATCCACACTTACGTAGACAAGAGCGTGGAAGTGACCATCGGTGTGAAAACGCTGCAGGCCGACCGCCCGGAACCGGGCAAAATGCTTCCGCAAGTAAAGAACGTAATCGCCGTAAGTTCGGGCAAAGGCGGTGTAGGCAAAAGCACCGTTGCTGCCAACCTTGCCGTTTCGCTTGCCAAACTCGGCTACAAAGTGGGCCTCCTCGATGCCGACATATTCGGTCCCTCCGTGCCCAAAATGTTCCACATGGAAGCGGAACGCATCTTTGCCGAAGAGAAAGACGGACGGCAGCTGCTCATTCCGGCATATAAATATGGAGTGAAAATTCTCTCCATCGGTTTCTTCGTAAACCCCGACACCGCCACGCTCTGGCGCGGCGGCATGGCATCCAACACGCTCAAGCAACTCATTGCCGACACCGACTGGGGCGAACTCGACTACTTCGTGCTCGACACCCCGCCGGGCACAAGCGACATCCACCTCACGCTTCTACAGATTCTTGCCATCACGGGAGCCGTCATCGTGAGCACACCGCAGCAGGTGGCTCTTGCCGACGCGCGAAAGGGCATCGACATGTACCGCAACGAAAAGGTGAACGTGCCCATCCTCGGCATGGTGGAAAACATGGCATGGTTCACGCCCGCCGAACTTCCCGAAAACAAATACTACATCTTCGGCAAAAACGGCGTGAAGCAACTTGCCGAACAAATGGGTGTGCCCCTCCTCGGACAAATACCCATCGTGCAGAGCATCTGCGAAAGCGGCGACGAAGGCGAACCCGTTTCGGTCCGCGACGACAGCATGACGAGTCTCGCCTTCCGCCAACTCGCCGAAGCCGTGGTGGAAGCCACCGAAAAGCGCAACCGCGAAATGCCTGCCACACAAATAGTGGAAACACACAAATAACGAACATCACCACAATGAAAATAGGAGATAAAGTACGCTTCCTCAACGACGTGGGAGGCGGCGTCATTTCCGGTTTCCCCGACAAGGAGACCGTGCTCGTCTGCGACGAAGACGGATTCGAGATACCCACGCTCCGCAAAGAGGTAGTAGTCATCGACACGAACGACTACAACATTGCAAAAGTGCACACCACTTCTTCCAAAGACGGCAAGCCCGCCGCTTCGGCTCCCACCTCGGTAAAGAAAGCCTTGCAGCCCGACGGCACCGAAGAGGAGGAGGAAGAAACGGACCTTGCCGACAGCGAAATTACCTACCGCCCCATGGCACGCGAACGCCGCGGCGCTAACGAGCTGAACCTCATGTTGGCCTTCGTGCCGACGGACATCAAGCACATCACGCAGTCGGCCTTCGAAGCCTATCTCGTGAACGACTGCAACTACTACATCCACTACGCCATACTTTCCACCGACGGCAAAGTGTGCCATCTGCGCTACGAAGGCGAACTCGCGCCCAACACAAAGGTGCAACTCGACGAGCTCCACCTCGACCGCACGGAAGAATGGGAAGACCTCGCCTTGCTCACCACGGCCTACAAGCGCGAAAAGGACTTCGTGCTCAAACCTGCCATGAACATCAACCTGCGCATCGACTTCACCAAGTTCTACCGCCTCCACACGTTCACGCTCTGCGACTTCTTCAGCACCCCGGCACTGCTCGTAGACGCCATACGCAACGACCATCCCGTACGCTCGCTGCGCATCGACGCGGAAGAACTGGAAGAAGCGCTGCGGACTTCGGGACTGAAGTCGGCGTCGGCAAACGATGCTCAGCAGAAAACGCAAACGCGCGCCGCAGAGAAGTCTGCCAAAAGCGACATCGTGGAAGTGGATCTCCACGCGGAAGAACTGCTCGACGACCTCACGGGGCTCTCACCGAGAGACATCCTCGACTACCAGATCGAAACCGTGCACAAGACCATCAAAGCGCACCTAAAGGAAAAGGGCCGCCGCATCGTGTTCATCCACGGAAAAGGCGACGGCGTGCTGCGCAAAATAGTTATCGGTGAAATCCAGCGCCGCTACAAGCAATGCACGCTTCAGGACGCTTCGTTCCAGGAGTACGGCTACGGCGCCACGATGGTGACCATCGGATAAATTCCGCCGTTTACGTTTAAAGACATCTCCGGACCCAAAACATTGGGTTCGGAGATTTTTGTTTTTCGCCCATTTATTTGAAACAGAGATGGGGCAATGATAAAAGCACTGTCGTCTGCGCAATGTATAAGTGAAAAACAGAGGCGACAGCGCATGGGGGTCAAGACTCCTGTCTTGACTGATAAGCGCGAAGAATATAAGGCGAAGCACGAAAAACAGTCCGTGACTGCGTGACTGCGCGTAGAGCGTGACGTTTTGAAAACGTCACCCCCATGGGCGGGTATGCATCGCTTGGGAGGTAGACGTAGAGCTGTCAAGACTGGAGTCGTGACCTCCATGCGCTGGCGCCCCAAGTGCTGCGCATAAAAAGTGCGCATGCTGCAATTTTGTTCATAACGAAAGACGAGCAATAGTTCTGAATTTTAACACTGAAAATCGCTTAGAAATCACCCAACGCAGAGTCGCCCGCAAATACGCGATTCTCAGCGCGCAAACAAGTCGCTTTTATTAAACGACATTACACTATAGAAGAACACATTCAATCCATCTCCGTAAAACACCCTCCGTTCAAGACAAAAAAGCCCTTATTCTTGCAAAAATTCCAAGGCATCTAGGAAAAACTCCCCTAAGGCCCAAAATTTTGGGATGCCTTGGAGTTTTTAGAAATTGCCGAATTGTGGAAAAACGGGGCTTTAGCAGCTTTCGAAAACCCTTTTCTTTTTCTATTTCGAGAAACCCCGTTGTCAATAAAAAGTCACAGAATTAACAATGGTGAACGCGATTTTAACGATGCCGCGGGACACAAACGCAGAACCCCTCTATGGGGGTGACGTTTTCAAAACGTCGCGCTCTACACTGCCACACGGAGGCTTCTGTGCGCCACGCTTGAACAGCCCCGTATAGATCGCGCGGACTTGAAAACCCCATCCCCAGCGCGAGGTGCCGCCAAAGTTTTGTTCATTCAACATATTTGGCTTAAATTTGCAACCTAATTGCAAGTATATCAAAAGTATGACACACAGGAAATCAAAACTAGTAGAGACTAAAGACGGAAAAAACTATATCGTGCCGTTTATGCTTGTCACGTCGCTCTTCTTCCTATGGGGATTTGCCCATAGCATCCTCGACGTGCTCAACAAGCATTTCCAGGAAACCATGGACGTCAGCAAGACAGAGTCGGCCTTCGTGCAGGCTGTGGTCTACGGCGGATACTTCCTCATGGCCCTTCCCGCCGGCAGCATCATCAAGCGCTACGGCTACCGCACGGGTGTGCTCACCGGCCTGCTGCTCTACGGCAGCGGCGCACTGCTCTTCATTCCCGGCGCCGAATTCCGCAGTTTCCCCTTCTTCCTCCTCTGCCTCTTCATCATCGGTTGTGGACTGACGTGCCTCGAAACGTCTGCCAACCCCTACGTCACCGAACTCGGCGCGCCCGAAAAGAGCGAAAGCCGCATCAACCTCAGCCAGTCGTTCAACGGCCTCGGCTGGATATGCGGTCCGCTCGTGGGAAGCTGGTTTCTCTACCACGGCAGGAGCGACATATCCATGCCCTATGCCATCATTGGCGTAGTGGTGCTGCTCGTGGCAGTCGTGTTTAGTTTCGTAAAACTCCCCGAAGTAAACGACGCCGACGCAAATGCTGCCGCCCACCCTGGAAGCGACGCCGAAAAAGGCCTTTGGCAACGCCCCCACTTCGTGTTCGGCCTTGTGGCGCTCTTTATGTACGTTGCCGCCCAAACCGGCATCAACAGTTTCTTCATCAACTACGTCACGGAATTTGCCAGCATCTCTTCAGCCGATGCGGCGCTGCTCCTCTCCTTCGGAGGCATGGGACTCTTCATGCTCGGCCGCATGGGCGGTTCGGCACTCATGACCATAGTGCGCCCCCAAACGGTGCTCTTCGCCTGCGCCATAGGAGCCATCGTGGCCATGGCCATTCTTCTCACGGGAGCAGGCAAACTCGGCATTGCCGCCTTCTTCCTCTGCTACCTCTGCGAGAGCATCATGTTCCCCACCATCTTCTCCCTTGCCCTGCGCAACGTGGGAATCCACACGAAGCGTGCCTCGTCGTTCCTCATCATGAGCATCGTGGGCGGCGCCATAGCTCCCGTGGGCATGGGCCTCATTGCCGACCACTCTTCCATGAGCATTGCTTTCGCCATCCCCCTCATCTGCTTCATCGTAATAGCTGCCTACGCACGAAGGGCGTAAGGAGCAACCCATAAAAAGTTCTTTCACCATGCCAATGCCGTCAAGCACCGAAGTGTACGACTTGCTCGAAAAGGAATTCCGCATGGAGTTCACACCCACGCAGAAGCAAGCCGCCGTGTTGCTCTCCCACTTCGTGGCCACTCCCCAGCAACATGTGCTTTGCATACTCCGCGGCTATGCCGGTACGGGAAAGACCACCCTCGTGGGCGCCCTCGTGCGCGCCATGAAGAGCCTGAAACGCGAAGTGGTGCTGCTCGCCCCCACCGGACGCGCAGCCAAAGTGTTTGCCCACCATGCCGGCTACCCCGCAAGCACCATTCACCGCACCATCTACCGCCAAGAAACCTTTGAAGGCGAATCCACCCATTTCTCTTTGGCTTACCGGAAAATGCACGACGTGCTCTTCATCGTGGACGAGGCTTCCATGATAGCCAGCGGAGCGGCGCAGACGGGCCGCACCATATTCGGAGCCGGCATGCTCATGGACGACCTCATGACCTACGTTTACCAGGGAAACCGCTGCCGGTTGCTCGTCGTGGGCGACACGGCTCAGCTTCCCCCCGTAGGCGAAGAAGAAAGCTTGGCACTAAGCAACGCGGCCATGTCGCAATTTGGCCTCATCGTGGGCAGTGCCGACCTCACCGAAGTGGTGCGCCAAAGCAGCGAGAGCGACGTGCTCAACGAAGCCACCATGCTGCGCCGGCTCCTCGCCGAGGACTTCGTGGGCATCCCGCCCATCCACACCGCCCCGAAAGGAGAAGTGCGCGCACTCCCCGGCGACGAACTCATAGAAAGCCTCGTGAGCGACTACCGCGAATACGGCACGGCGGGCGTCATCGTCATCACACGCTCCAACAAGCGCGCCAACATCTACAACAACGGCATACGCAGCCGCGTGTTCGACCGCGAAGAGGAACTCACGCGCGGCGACCTCGTGATGGCCGTGAAGAACAACTATTTCTGGACGGCACAAGCGGCGAAGAATCTGCCGCCCGAAGCTACGATGCAAATGACCTTCGTGGCCAACGGCGACGCGGCGGAGGTGGTGAGCATACGCAACGTGCACGAGCAGTACGGTTTCCGCTTCGCCGACGCCACACTGCGTTTCCCCGACTACGACGACTACGAACTCTCGTGCCGTGTGCTTCTGTCCACACTCCAGAGCGAGTCGCCTTCGCTCACCCGCGAAGAGAGCGAGAGCCTCTTCCAGCAAGTGCTGCAGGACTACATGCACATCCCGTCGAAGAAAGAGCGCATGAAAGCCCTGCGCGAGGACCCCTACTACAATGCCGTGCAACTGAAATACGCTTATGCCGTCACCTGCCACAAAGCGCAGGGCGGACAGTGGGCACGCGTCTACATCGACCAGGGCTTCATTCCCGAAGACGAAACGGGCGCCAATTACCTGCGATGGCTCTACACGGCCTTCACCCGCACCACCGAGCGCGTCTATCTCGTCAACTGGAAAACTGGCGAAGAATAGCCGCGAAGCACATCCCTCCATTATATATATATGAACGACCATCTTCCCTACCATGCTGCCGACAGCCGCTACGACCGTGCCGAAACGCTCTACAAACGTTGCGGCAAGAGCGGCATACTGCTTCCGCGCGTATCGCTCGGGCTTTGGAAGGGCTTCGGCGCAAACCGCCCCATCGGCGAAAGCCGCGAAATGCTCCACTATGCCTTCGACCACGGAATCACCCACTTCGACCTGGCAAACAACTACGGACCTCCCTACGGCACCGCCGAAGAAACGTTCGGCCGCGTCATGGAAAGTTCGTTCCGCCCCTACCGCGACGAACTCTTCATTGCCACCAAAGCCGGCTACGACATGTGGCCCGGCCCCTACGGCAACTGGGGTTCGCGGAAATACCTCTTCGCTAGTCTCGAGCAGAGTCTGCGCCGCATGAAGCTCAGCTACGTGGACCTCTTCTACTCCCACCGCTTCGACCCGCTCACGCCGCTCGACGAAACGCTGCAGGCCTTGGCCGACATCGTCCGCCAGGGCAAGGCGCTCTACGTAGGCATCTCGCGCTGGCCGGCAGAAGCGTTGGCCTACGCCACACAATATCTGAAAGAGCAGCACATCAACATCCTCACCTATCAGGGACGCTACAATCTGCTCGACCGCACCATAGAGCGCGACGGCGTGCTCGACGAAGTGCGCAAAACGGGATGCGGATTCGTTTCGTTCTCCCCCCTCGCGCAAGGACTGCTCACGAACCGTTACCTCAGCGGCATCCCCGCCGACTCGCGAATGCGAACCGACACCACGCTGAAAGAGTCGCAGCTCACGCCCGAATTGCTCCAGCAACTTCACGCCTGGAACGACGAAGCCTCAGCCGAAGGACTCACGCTTGCCCAGTACGCCCTGCGATGGGTGCTCAAACGCGAAGAAGTCACGAGCGTGATTGTCGGCGTAAGCCGCCTCGAGCAACTCAAAGACAACCTCGCGGCACTATAACACAAAACTACAGCAACTATGAATCTCCCCCAAGACCCCATGATGCTCTTCAGCGTAGTGAACATGAAGCTGCGCGACGAGTATTCCTCACTCGACGCCCTCTGCAAAGGCATGGACATAGACAAGGACAAACTCGAAGCCCAGCTTTCAGAAGCCGGATTCGAATACAATGCGGAGCAAAACAAGTTTTGGTAACACACCGCAGAAAAGTCACCCACATTCACTCTACCCTCTCTATGCGCCGTATCATCACCCGTTATCCCCTCACGCTGCTATGCGTGGCCGCCGTGTGGTACTTGAGCTTGTACCGCGTGGAGCCGCCGAAAGTAGAACTCTTCTCATGGTTCGACAAACTCGTGCACTTCTGCATGTACGGAGCCATCAGCACCCTCGTATGGTTCGAACACTGGCGGGCACACACCAAAACGCAGCGTAGCCACGCCGCCTTCGCCGCCATCGTTTGCCCCATCGCCATGGGCGGACTGGTGGAACTCGCGCAAGCCTATCTCACCACCTACCGCAGCGGCGACTGGATGGACTTCCTTGCCAATTCCATTGGCGTGTGCGCCGCCTCAGTCATCGCATGGGCAGTATACACCCGCGCCCGCAAGTGGAAATAACATAGCGGCAACGTTTCTCTCTCAAAATCCCCACCAACGTGTCACTCTACATACGCCTTTCCGACACCGACATACACTTTGCACTCTACGACAGCCACGACAGCAAAGCCTTCCAATTCACCACTTACCATCTGCGTCCGCAAATTTCACTCACCATGAACCTGCGCAACGCACTTGACAACGTGGCGCTGCTCCGCGGATACGAAGGCCGCGTAGACGTACTCGTCAACACACCCGTCACCCCCGTTCCACTTGCCGACTTCCAGGAAGAAGACTGCGCCACACTCTACGACTACTGCTTCACCGAAGAAGAACGCCACCGCGTGTTCTACGACACCATACCCGCCGCCAACGCCGTACTGCTCTTTGGCCTCGGCGAAACGGTGTGCCACGCCATAGAAGACGCCTTCGGCGACGTGCGCTTCTCATCCTCGCGCACCGCCCTGCTCCAGCACCTTGCCACAAAAGCACTCGGCGCAAGCGGCACACAGCGGCGCCGCCTCTTCATCTACACCCACGAGGGAATGATAGACATTGCCGTGTTCGACGACACGCGCCTGCTCATGTTCAACACCTACACAGTGCGCACACTCACCGACGTGGCATACTACACGTTCAACCTGGCGCGCCATCTCGGTTTCACACCGCAAACGGAACCCATCTACGTGGCAGGGGAAGAACTGCTGCGCACACCCGTAGTGGAAGAACTGCAGAAATATGCCAAGCAGGTGTTTGCCATAAACCCCGCCGCCGACTTCAACCGTCACGTCGCTGCCACCACCGCCGGCATACCCTACGACATGACCACACACATTCTGAACAAAACACGCTGACCCCCTTAAAAGGACCTTCCAATGAGAATCATCACCGGTAAATACAAAGGACGCCACTTCGACGTGCCGCGCTCGTTCAAAGCACGCCCGACGACAGACTTTGCCAAAGAAAACCTCTTCAACGTGCTCCGTGCCTATCTCGACTTTGAAGAGACCAGCGCGCTCGACCTCTTCGGCGGCACGGGAAGCATTTCGCTCGAGCTCCTCTCCAGAGGTTGCCGGCGAGTAGTGACCGTAGAAAAGGACCGCCGCCACTTCGCCTTCATCGCACAATGCCAAAAGGCACTCGCCGACAAAGCATGGATGCCGCTCTGCGGCGACGTGCTCCGCTTCGTGGAACGCAGCCGCGAACCCTTCGACCTCATCTTTGCCGACCCTCCCTACGCATTGCCGGAACTCCCCGAACTCCCCGACCGCGTGATGAACTCTTCGCTCCTCGCCGAGGGCGCAATCTTCGTGCTCGAGCACGGAAAAGACAACGACTTCAGCCAACGCCCCGACTTCCTTGAACACCGCAGCTACGGAAGCGTCAACTTCTCCTTCTTCCGCAAGCCCACCGAAAACGAAAAAGAAGAAAACGAGGCAGAATAACAGACGTTCTACGTTACACACCAACCCCCCTCCCCACCGTGTCCGACTTTCCAAAATGGATGCTGACGCTTGCCTTTATCAACTTGGCGAGCCTGCTCACCAGCATATTCTTCCTCTTCGGCGCCGAACCCTTCGGCACAAGCGAAAACACATTCGTTCGTTTTCTCCTCTACGTAGCCACACAACTCCTGTGGATGCTGCCCATTGCACTCTTTTTCCTTGGCCTCAGCACGTTCCGCCGCGGCTACGAACGCCTCGGCACATCGCTCGTCATCGCCGGCGACATCATCACCCTTGGCTCAATAGCCCTACTTACAGTCTGACACGAAAGCATTTGCAAGGAGAAGAAAGCAATAAGCACCTTACAAAGCACGACAAGAAAAAAATGTCGTGCTTTTCCTTATAAATAGAGCAATAGCAGAAAAAAAGGTGTACTTTTGCAACTCAAAGACCCTTGTGTGCAATCGCTTGACAAACAATGCACGAAAGGCAGCGACTCCAAGCGCACTCAACCACAAAGGCAACTTATTGACCGACAACGACAAAACCACACAAAGCTCAATATGTCTGCAACAAAGCAAATCAAAACGGCTCTCGTTTCCGTATTCCACAAAGACGGACTCGAAGAACTCCTCGCCAAGCTCCACGAAGAAGGTGTGAAATTCCTTTCCACCGGCGGCACGCAACAGTTCATCGAATCACTCGGCTACCCCTGCCAGAAGGTAGAAGACGTAACCACCTACCCCTCCATCCTCGGCGGTCGCGTGAAGACGCTCCACCCCAAAGTGTTCGGCGGCATCCTCGGACGCCGCGAACTGCAGTCCGACCGCGACGAAATGGCTAAGTACGAGATTCCCGAAATAGACCTCGTCATCGTAGACCTCTACCCGTTTGAGCAAACCGTGGCAAGCGGAGCCAGCGAAGCAGACATCATTGAAAAAATCGACATAGGCGGCATCTCACTCATCCGCGCTGGAGCAAAAAACTTCAACGACGTGGTCATCGTCCCCTCCAAAGCCGAATACAAGCCCCTGCTCGACATCATCAGCAAGAACGGAGCAAAGACCGAACTCGAAGAACGCCGCTGGTTCGCCACGCAGGCATTCGGCGTGAGCAGCCACTACGACACCGCCATCCACGCTTGGTTCAGCAAGAAATAAAAGCGCCGCGAACAATAAACAAAAGAAAAGTTTGCCTTCACACACCTACAAGCCGAAGGCAAACCGCTAATCAACAATAAAGAACAACAAATGGGATTCTTCTCCAAGTTCTTTTCTTTCACGCAAGAGTTGGCCATCGACCTCGGTACGGCCAACACCATCATCATTGCCGATGACGAGATAGCCGTGAACGAGCCCTCCGTAGTAGCCCTTGACCAGCACACCGAAAAGATGATTGCCGTGGGCGAAAGCGCAAAGCTCATGTATGAGAAAACGAACAACAAGATACGCGTGATCCGTCCGCTACGCGACGGCGTAATCGCCGACTTCAACGCATGCGAGCAGATGATGCGCGGACTCATCAAGAAAGTTCACTCCGGCAAGCGACTTTTCTCCCCGTCGCTCCGAATGGTCATCGGCGTGCCCTCCGGTTCCACCGAAGTGGAGCTCCGTGCCGTGCGCGACTCCGCAGAACACGCCGGCGGACGCGACGTGTTCCTCCTCTATGAGCCCATGGCAGCCGCCATAGGCATTGGCATCGACGTGAACGCAGCGGAAGGCAACATGATTGTCGACATAGGCGGTGGCACCACAGAGATTGCCGTCATCTCCTTAGGCGGAATCGTGTCGAACAACTCCATCAAAATGGCAGGCGACGACTTCACCGCCGACATTCAGGAATACATGAGCCGCCAGCACAACGTAAAAGTGAGCGAGCGCATGGCAGAACGCATCAAGATAAACGTAGGTGCCGCACTTACCGACCTTCCCAATCCGCCGAAGGACTACATCGTGCACGGCCCGAACCGCATCACCACCATGCCCATGGAAGTGCCCGTTTGCTACCAGGAAGTGGCGCACTGCCTTGAAACCTCCATCGCCAAAATTGAGCAGGCCGTCATCAACGCACTTGCCAACACACCGCCCGAACTCTACGCCGACATCGTAAAGAACGGAATCTACCTCACAGGCGGCGGCGCATTGCTCCGCGGACTTGACAAGCGATTGAGCGACAAGATAAATATCGCCTTCCACGTAGCAGAAGACCCGCTCCTCTGCGTGGCAAAAGGCACAGGCGTTGCACTCAAGAATGTGGACAACTACACGTTCCTCATGCGCTAAGCGAGTGAACAGCCCGACAATACGCCCGTAACAGCACACAAGTTGCCGCAACAGCACAACAGAAGGATTAAGGATACAGGATTAAGGGAATACGCCTCCGCAAGAGCGGAATGCATTCAAGCCTTCGTCCTTTTTCCTTAATCCTTATTCTTTTTAAAAGAAGCATCGAAGTCAGCCGGCAGCGTCTGCAGGCACCGACAAACCCAACATACATGCACAACCTTCTGGACTTCGTACGCAAGTACTCCTACTTTTTTCTTTTCGCCGTGCTCGAAGTGGTGAGCATGGTGCTCCTCTTCCGTTTCAACAACTACCAAGGAAGCGTTTGGTTCTCCGCGGCAAACTCTGCAGTAGCAAGCGTCGACGCGCTCTACGGCAGTGCCGCTTCGTACGTCAACCTGGGAAAAGTCAACAGCGAACTCACTGCCGACAACGTGCGCCTTCAGCGCGAAACTGAACAGCTCCGCAGCGTGATTCACTCCCTTACTCGCGACACTACACTCACCGAGCAACTTATGATGCAGACGCTAAAGGACTACACCATGATTCCCGCCACCGTGGTGAGCAACAGCAACGAGCGCAGCAACAACTACCTCGTCATCGACAAAGGCGAAGCCGACGGCATACGCGCCGAAATGGGCGTGGTAGGCGGTGGCGGCGTGGTGGGCATCGTGTACCTTACCGGCCCGCACCATTCGCTCGTCATTCCCGTGACGAACCGCAAATCGAGCATCAGTTGCCGCGTGCGCGGACAGAGCTATTTCGGCTATCTGCAGTGGGACGGCAGCAGCATGCGCGGTGCATTCGTCGACGACATTCCGCGCTACGCCCACGTGAAGCAAGGCGAGGTAATCGAAACGAGCGGTTACTCGGCAGTATTCCCTCCCGGCATTTTCGTGGGGCGCATACGCAGCATACAGAATTCGCCCGACGGACAAAGCTACAAGCTCGGCATAACGCTCGGCACGAACTTCGCCAACCTGCGCGACGTGCAAGTGGTGGCCACTCCCTACAAGGCGGAGATTGACACGCTTCAGGCTCACGCCGCAGCAATGGAAGGTGCCGACGATTAGGCAAACTGTGTGTTCCCCTACCCTCGCACACGCAATTCCCTGCCCTCGCACACAAAATCCCCTGCCCTCGCAAACAAAATCCCCTGCCCACAATTAATATAAGAGGCGCTCAAATCAAGAGTCGCACGTTTCCCCGTCAAACACGGCGCCTCGTTCTTCCGACTCATTCTGCAAAAATATTATCAGACATGATACAAACCATCGTTTCGCGCTGCATTTGGTTCATTGTACTCCTGCTGCTTCAAGTGCTCGTGTTCAACCATGTCCACATATTCGGCTACGCCACGCCGATGCCGTACGTTTATTTTCTCCTCATTCTTCCCAACAGCACGCCGCGCTGGCTCTATGTGTTGCTCGGCTTCGTGCTCGGTCTGCTCATTGACCTCTTCACCAACACGCCGGGCATGGCCGCCGGCAGCTTGTGCCTCGTGGGCCTTGTGGCGCCATGGCTGCTAAAATTGTTCTCGCCCTCCGACCGCGACGACGACACGCTCGAGCCCTCAAGCAAGAGCATGGAATGGGGCGGCTTCATGCGCTACGTGGTAATCGCCGTGCTGCTCCACTGCCTTTGCTTCTTCGTGCTCGAAGCCTTCTCCTTCTTCGACTGGCAAGTGCTTCTCATCAACATTGCCGGCAGCACGGTGCTCAGCACGCTCTTCATCGTGGCGATGGAACTGATACGCAACAAAAAGTAGCCTTTCACGCTTATGCTCAAAAACAGTTTCGAAACGCGCAAGTTCGTCATCGGCGCCGTTGCCATAGGCATCGTGGCCGTTTACATCATACGCCTTTTCACCTTGCAGCTTTGGAGCGACGACTACAAGAAGAACGCCGACTCCAACGCCTTCCGCAAGGAGATTCTCTACCCTTCCCGTGGCCTCATCATGGACCGCAAGGGACGGCTGCTTGTATACAACGAGCCGTCGTACAACATCATGGTGGTGATGAACGACCAGCGCGGCGTGGACACGCTCGACTTTTGCCGCACCGTGGGCATTACGAAAGAGGACTACATACGCCGCATGGACGACATCAAGGATAGCCGCAAGCATCCGGGCTATTCGCGATATACGCCCCAGCTCTTCATGTCGCAGATACCGGCGCAGGAGTTTTCCCTTTTCCGCGAGAAGCTTTTCCGCTTTAAGGGTTTCAGCGCGGAGAAGCGTTCCAACCGCCAATACACTAGCGCCATCGGCGCCCACATATTGGGCGACGTGGGCGAAGTGAACGACAAGGACATTGCCGACGACGAAGACCACTACTACCAAAGCGGCGACTACATAGGCAAGCTCGGCATAGAGCGTTCCTACGAGAAACAGCTGCGCGGCGAGAAAGGCATGCGCATCATGCTGCGCGACGTGCACGGCCGCACGCAGGGCCACTATCAAGATGGCAAATACGACAAGAATCCCGTGCCGGGACAGAACCTCACGTTAAGCATTGACAAAGATCTTCAGGAACTTGCCGAACGTCTGCTGCAAGGCAAGCTCGGCGCCATCGTGGCCATTGAGCCCAAGACGGGGGAGATTCTCTGCATGGCCTCGTCGCCGACCTACGACCCCCGCACCATGGTGGGACGCGACCGCGGCAAGAACCACTTGACGCTGCAGCGCGACCTCATGAAACCATTGCTCAACCGCGCCATCATGGGTACCTATCCGCCGGGCTCCACTTTCAAGATCACGCAAGCCCTCGTGGGCCTGCAAGAAGGAAGCATCGACCCGCAGATTTCCTTTCCCTGCCACCACGGCTTCAACTATAAAGGTCTGCACGTGGGTTGCCACGGCCACTCTTCGCCCATCAATCTCGTGCCAGCCATCGGCACTTCGTGCAACTCCTATTTCTGCTGGAACCTTTTCCGAATGCTCAGCAACAAGCGCAAGTATGGTTCCGTGCAAAACGCAATGACGAAATGGAAAGACTACATGGTGGCCATGGGCTACGGCTACAAACTCGGCGTGGACCTTCCGGGCGAAAAGCGCGGCATGATTCCCAATGCAAAATATTACGACAAAGCTTACAAGGGTTCGTGGAACGGACTCACGGTCATCTCCATTGCCATCGGCCAAGGCGAGGTGACTGCCACTCCGCTTCAGATTGCCAACCTTGCCGCCACCGTGGCCAACCGCGGCTACTTCATCACGCCCCATGTGGTGCATGAAGTGCAAAACGGCAAACTCGACCCGCTCTACAGCGAGAAGCGCTACACGGGCGTCGACGCGCGCTGGTACAACTACGCCGTGGCCGGCATGCGCAAGGCGGTGCTCGACGGCACTTGCCGCGGCGCGAACATTCCCGGCTACGAAGTGTGTGGCAAGACCGGTACGGCGCAAAACCGCGGACACGACCACTCTGCCTTCATGGGCTTTGCCCCGATGAACAGTCCGCGCATCGCCGTGGCCGTTTATGTAGAAAACGGCGGCTTCGGTAATGTCTACGGTGTGCCCATAGGCGGACTCATCATGGAGCAGTACCTCAACGGAAAACTTTCCGAGTCGTCGCTCAAGAAGGCAGAACATTTCCAAAACATGCACATCAAATATCCCGAAATATCACGTTAGGCGATGACAGAAATAGAAAACCGTTCCCCGTTGCTCAGTGTGGACAAGGTGGTCATACTTCTCTACCTTGTGCTTCTTGTGTGCGGCTGGTTCAGCATATGCGGAGCGACGCACGAAATAGGCGACACCAATTTCTTCGACTGGAACGTGCGCACCGGAAAGCAAATCATATGGATAGGCTGCGCCGCGGTGCTCGGCTTCGTGCTCCTCATGACCGACGACAAATACTACGACACGCTCGCCGGCCTTTTCTACTGGGGCATGATGGCCGTGCTGCTCATCACGCCTTTTGTAGCGCACGACATCAAAGGGTCGAAATCGTGGATTAACATAGGCATCTGCAACGTGCAGCCCGCCGAGTTTGCCAAGTGTGCCACGGCGCTTGCCGTGGCTAAGCTCTGCAACCAGTACAACTTCACGCTCAACGACATGCACAACTTTGCCAAGGCCGCCGGCCTCATTCTGCTCCCCATGCTCCTCATCGTGCTTCAGAAAGAAACGGGTTCGGCACTGGTCTACCTGGCATTCTTCCTCATGTTCTACCGCGAAGGCATGCCGGGCTGCATTCTCTTCACGGCAGTGGCTGCGGTGGTCTACTTCGTGGTGGGCATCCGCTTCAGCAACGTGGAGCTTCCGGGCACGCTCACGTCCATCGGCGAGTTTTCCGTCATGACGCTCATCTGGCTCTTCACGCTCGGCATGGTGAAAGTGTACGGAAAGGACAGCCGCCACGTGCGGTTCATATTCCTCACCGGCTTGGTCTGCATCGTGGTGCCGCTCCTCGTGTCGGAGTTCATCGTGCCGTTCGACATCTCTTGGTTCCTCATCGTCATGTGCGTAGTGATGGCGGTATACCTCGGCTGGCAGTCGCTCGGCGAACGTGTGAACAACAATCTGCTCATTGCCGTGTTCACCCTCGGAAGCATGGCGTTCTTCTACACGTCCGACTACACGCTCAACAACGTGCTTGAGCCGCACCAGCGCGTGCGCATACAGGTGTTGCTCGGCATGAACGACGACAACCGCAACGCGGGCTACAACGTGAACCAAAGCAAAATAGCCATCGGCTCGGGCGGACTTGAAGGCAAGGGCTTCATGAACGGCACGCAGACCAAGCTGAAATATGTGCCCGAGCAGGACACCGACTTCATCTTCTGCACCGTGGGCGAAGAGCAGGGCTTCGTGGGCTCTGCCGGCGTGCTTCTCCTTTTCCTGATGCTCATACTGCGGCTCATTTACCTTGCCGAAAGGCAGTCCACGGTGTTCGGTCGCGTCTACGGCTACTCTGTGCTGAGCATACTGCTCTTTCACGTGTTCATCAACGTGGGAATGGTCATGGGCCTCACGCCGGTCATCGGCATTCCGCTGCCGTTCTTCAGTTACGGCGGCTCTTCGCTGTGGGGCTTCACGCTGATGCTCTTCATTTTCCTGCGCATCGATGCCGGACGCAAGCGCTCGGCCACTTTTCCAAATAAACACTTCCGAACCGACTTATGAACTACAATAACAAGCAAGACAAGAATCGCTGGAAAATGGTGGTCGTCGTGCTCCTCTGCATCATTGCCGTAGGCATCACCGTATTTCTCAAAACCTCTACCAGCGAAACGAAAAACCTTCACGCCATGGGCGAAGCCGACTCTACGGAACTGAAAGTGGCCATCCCCGACACCACCGCCGACTCCACGCTTCTCCCCTCCTCTACCGACAGCATCAGCACCGAACTCCCCGACACGCTTCTCGGACGCGACAAGCGCAATCCCTACGAAGGCGGCTACGAAGACGGCTACGCTGCCGGATGCGACGACGGCGCTGCCGATGCCAAACGTGCTTCGTACGACGAAGAGTGCAGCTATGTTAAGACCGCCGACCGCGAAAACTACGTAAAGGGCTACCGCGAAGGCTACGCCAAAGGCTTCGACGATGGCAAGCACGGCAAGCAGTTCAACATTGGCGACGAATAACCTCTTCCTTTCCACTTCCATGAAGAAACTCCCGCGCACACTTCTGTTGCTCGCGTGGTGCATGCTCTGCACACTCTGCGCAAAGTCCGCTCCCGTCGACTCGGCGGCGGCATGCCGTGTGGCCGAAACTTTTTTCGGGAAAAGCGCAACGGCAAAACTTCAAGCACACGACGGCCGTTCCGCACGCTCCGCCACGCTTCTCCACACGTTCCCCTCAGCCTACGTGGCCACGAAGGGCGAACGCTTCGTGCTCATCCACCGCGACGATGAGTTGCCGGAAGTGTTGGGCTACGGCACGTTTTCGGAAACCTCCTCAACGGAGGCCGAAGGCAACGGAACCGCCACGCGCGCCCTTCCTCCCGCCTTGCGCGCCATGCTCCTCAGCGCCACGGCAAACGCGCAAAAAGCCGTTCCCTACGCCGGAGAGTTTCATGCCGTAGACCCACTCCTTACCACCATCCGTCACCAAAGTGCCCCCTACAACAAATATTGTCCGCACTACCGCGAAAGCGACGGCACGTGGAGCGGAGCGCCGTGCTTGGTAGGCTGCGTGGCTACCGCCATGGAGCAGATTCTCACCTACCACCGCCTCACCTACACGCTCCGCGACACACTCCACGGATGGGATACGGACCGCTACACCATAGCCGACGTGCTCCCCGGAGAAAGCGTAGACACACGGCTCATCCGCGACAACTACGACACCAACTCCTACACCGAGGAGGAAGCCGACGCCGTGGCGCGCCTTTCCTACTGGCTCGGCGTGGCAAGCCACATGCAGTGGGGACTTTCCTCAAGCGGCACCTATTCCTCTCGGCTTGTGGAACCGCTGCGGAACGCCTTCGGCCTGCCCTACGTGCACCTGCTCGATGCCAGCCGCTACGACCCGGCGGCCTACTGGCAGTTTCTCGCCAACGAGGTGATGGCACACCGTCCCGTCTACTTCGCCGGTTCCATTGAAGAAGGCGGCGGCCACGCCTTTGTGCTCGACGGACTCGACACCGACGGACTTTTCCACGTAAACTGGGGCTACGGCGGCGACTTCGACGGCTTCTTCCGTCTCGACGTGCTGTGGTATGCCCAGCCCGAAGCCGAACGTAAGGACACTTACATCAATTCTGGTTTCTTCTGTGAGCATGAAGCCATCGTGGTAGGCACGGAACCTTTGCCAGACACGCTTCTGCCCGACACACTCCAGCGCGACTTTACGGAAGTGACGGTGGAAGCCATTCGCTTTGCCGACACTCCGATGACGAACCGCTACACGGCGGTGGACATGGACGTGAGAAACACTTCCGACACGCAAACGCTCTACACGTCGTTTGCCCTCTTTCAAAACGCGCCTACCGACACGGCGCTCATCGAGCAGGCCGAACTCCTCGCCATGAGTGCCGCCACGCTCGCCCCCGGCGAGAAACGCACGCTCCGCCTCAACGCCCGTTTCACACAAGGCGGTCCGCTCCTCGTGTCGGTCACGACGGACGGCACAAACATTCTCGGCACGACTCCGGTCACTGCCGTGCTGGGCAACGCCGTGGCATTTACCACAGACACGCCGCAAATAGAGATTCGCCCCGACCGAAGCATCGTCATCCGCCAGCGCATCGCAAACGCATCCGCCACGGAACGTGCCTCGCAAATGTTTCAATATGAACTTACCGACGAGCAGAACGGCACGCAGTGGCGTTTGCCCCATTACATCTACCTGCAGCCGTCGGAAGAAGTGACCGACACCATTTGTTATCCCCCGCTCAATGCCGGACACAACTATACGCTCAACCTCCGCCAGCGCTGGCCTATCGTGCAGACCGTGCGCTTCAGCGTGCCCGGCACGGACGGCATCGGCGAAGCGGTCAACTACGCAACGGACACCGCCGAGGTGCAATGGTACACGCTCAGCGGCGTACGGCTCAACGGACGTCCCACTCAACGCGGCGTCTACCTCAAGCGGCAAGGCACAAGCGTAAAGAAAGTGCTCGTGAGAAATGAAGCACACTGAGCGCAGCAAGTTCACCCCACCATAAAAAAACAAGAAATCCCCCCATGCTCAAGAAAGTAAAGATACAGACACTGCTCGTTTCCGTCACCGACAACGGCGAAGACCGCATCACCTCCCACAGCGAAGGCGTATGCAAAGTAGAAGAAAGCGGCTTGGTGCTCCACTACGCCGAGAAGGACAACCAGGGCACCGCACAGCTGCTCATCAGCCCCGACATAGCCGACCTCAACCGCAGCGGACTTACCCGTTCGCGCATGACATTCATAGAAGGCCGCATGCTCCCCTGCCCCTACACCACTCCGCAAGGCGATCTCGACCTGAGCATCTTCACCCACTCCTTTTCCACGAAACTCTCCAACGAAGGCGGACGCTTCCAAGCGCGCTACACCTTGATGGCAGCCGGCCGGCAAGTGGCCGACAACGTGCTCACCGTGGAATTCTCGTTTATCAACTGACAAGTGACGCGCTTCCCCAACGCAAACCCCTTAATCTTTTCTCCCCATGACACCCATAGAAACCTACATCGAGGAAAACGAAGCCCGCTTCCTTGAAGAACTCTTCAGCCTCATCCGCATTCCCAGCATAAGTTCCGAACCGGCTCACCACGCCGACATGCTCCGCTGCGCCGAACGCTGGCGCGAACTGCTGCTTGAGGCCGGCGCCGACAAAGCGGAAGTGATGCCTTCGGACGGCAACCCGCTCGTCTATGCCGAACGCCACGTGAGCGACACGGCAAAGACGGTGCTCGTCTACGGCCACTACGACGTGATGCCCGCCGACCCCGTGGAACTCTGGCACACGCCTCCCTTCGAACCCGTAGTGCGCGACGGACACATCTGGGCACGCGGTGCCGACGACGACAAAGGTCAGAGTTTCATTCAGGTCAAGGCTTTTGAATATCTCGTGCGCCACAATCTGCTCGACCACAACGTGAAGTTCATTCTCGAAGGCGAAGAAGAAATCGGTTCTCCCTCTCTCGCTGCCTTCTTGGCAAAACACCGCGAACTGCTGCGCTCCGACATCATTCTGGTGAGCGACACGTCGATGCTCGCTGAGGACCTCCCCTCCCTCACTACGGGCCTTCGCGGACTTGCCTACTGGCAAATAGAAGTGACGGGGCCGAACCGCGACCTTCACTCGGGACACTTCGGCGGCGCCGTGGCAAACCCCGTGAACGTGCTGTGCGAAATGATTGGCAAGGTAATCGGTCCCGACGGCCGCATAGCCATTCCCCATTTCTACGACGACGTGGAGGAACTCTCCGCCGAAGAGCGTGCCATGATAGCCTCCATCCCCTTCGACGAGGCGCGCTACAAGAAGGCCATCGACGTAGAAGAACTGCGCGGCGAAGCGGGCTACTCCACCATAGAGCGCAACTCGTGTCGCCCCTCGTTCGACGTGTGCGGCATCTGGGGCGGCTACACGGGCGAAGGTGCCAAAACGGTGCTACCCACGAAGGCTTATGCCAAAGTGTCGGCCCGACTCGTGCCGCACCAGCAGCACGAAAAGATTTCGCAGCTCTTCGTGGACTACATCGCCGCCATCGCACCGAAGTGCGTAAGCGTGAAAGTCACACCGCTCCACGGCGGCGAAGGTTACGTATGCCCCATCACGCTCCCTGCCTACAAGGCCGCCGAAGCGGGTTTCGAGAAAGCTTTCGGCAAGCGCCCCCTGGCCGTGCGCCGCGGCGGAAGCATACCCATCATCAGCGACTTCGAGCGCGAACTGGGCGTAAAAACCATCCTCATGGGCTTCGGCCTTGAAAGCAACGCCATCCATTCGCCGAACGAAAACATTCCGCTCTCCATCGTCCGCCGCGGCATTGTGGCAGTCGCGGAGTTCCATTTGCAGTACAGCAAGTGCTAGAAGCGTTGGTGCGAAGCGCATGATTTCTACACGCCCATGTGCTCCGCCCTAACGCTTGCCCCCATCTGAGCCGTTGCAGACTAAGTAAACGAATGTTTCGTTTGTTAATTTCTCGCCCTTCGTTTTTTCGCCCGCGAGGTGCAAACTAGAGAAAAGTGCAATGGTTTTTTGCTCGATTTCCGCACATTTTCTCCACTGCAAGGCACCTTGTGAAAACTCCCCCTAGGCCCAAAATTTTGGGCTTAGGGGGA
>CAVJJO010000028.1:0-27006 GCA_963649665.1 Bacteroidaceae bacterium
GCGTTACTATACATCACACGCTTTTGCCCCTTCAGGGCGCAAAGCCGCTGAAAACCAATACCCAGGGCGTTGCCCTGGGCTAGGTGCTTACTGGCCCTTCAGGCCGTTTAACCTTAATCTCAAACAGCAAAGTGAATATGCGATTACGCTTGCACCTACCTGAGTAGTGACGTTTTAAAAAAGCGGAGAATCCCCTTCACAAACGGTGGTTCATGAAGGGGATTCTGCAGTTGTAATAATAGAAACGGTGCGGAGGGCGGAACAATCAGTCGTTCTTTTCTTTCCGGTCGCTTTCAATGAGCGCAAGGAGCTTGTCGACGGCTTCTTCCGTGGGAATGTTCTTCTCCACACACACCTTGCCACGATAGAGACTGACCTTTCCGCGGGCAGCACCCACGTAGCCGTAGTCGGCATCGGCCATCTCGCCCGGTCCGTTCACTATGCAGCCCATGATGCCTATCTTGAGTCCTTTGAGATGGGCGGTGGCGGCCTTTATGCGGGCTATGGTGCCGGGAAGGTCGTAGAGCGTGCGGCCGCAACCGGGGCAACTGATATATTCGGTCTTCGACGTGCGCAGACGCGCTGCCTGAAGTATGGCAAAGGCGGTGGCATCCTGCACGCTGACGGGGAGGGTGCGCTTTCCTTGGGGCTTGCGGTTGAGGAGCATCACACCGTCGGTGAGTCCATCAAAGAGGAGCGCGCCGAGGTCGGCAGCGGCATGGAGCTGGAAGTCTTCCTTTTCAGTTTCGCCCATCTCATACTGCTCGAAGAAGACCACCGGCGCGGGAATGTTCTCACGCCAGAGTTCGTGAACAAGCGCACGCTGTTCGCCCAAGCGGTTGGCGTGGTTGCTTTGTGCCACAACCACCACGTTGGGGTCGTGGCGCAGAAGAGCCTTGGCTTCGTCGTCGAGGTCGAGATAGGTGAGGAAGAGAAACTTCACGGGCGCATGGCAAGCGGGCATGTGCATGAGGAAACCCTTGCTGAAGGCGGGGTAGGTGTTGGCTTCTCCTTCCCAGCGGTCGGCGTCGACAATGTAGCCCACATCGGGGATGCGTTTTGAGGCGGGCGGAAGCTGGCGTCCGCAATAGACGTAGTCGGGCTTCAGTTCGGGAGCCACTTCGGTTTCGCCGTTGAGGCGCACGCTGATGACTATGGGTTGGTGTGTGCCGCCTATGTTGCCCACGTTGCAAGTGGGTCGGCGCACGGGACGCAGATAGTCGAACTGCAAGGCGACAGTAGCGGGAATCTGCGGATGGCCGGCGCGCTCGACTACATAGGAGGCGAGTTTGTAGGCTACGGGTATTTCGGCTTCGGGGGCTTCGGAGAGCGACACGCGCAGCGTATCGCCGATGCCGTCGGCAAGGAGGGCGCCTATTCCCACGGCGCTCTTGATGCGTCCGTCCTCGCCTTCTCCGGCTTCGGTCACTCCGAGATGGAGCGGGAAGTCCATGTGCTCCTTCTCCATGGCGTCGCAGAGCAGACGCACGGAGCGTACCATCACCTGGGTGTTGGAGGCTTTTATGGAGATAACCACATCGGTGAACTGCTCCTTCACGCACACGCGCAAAAACTCCATGGCGCTTTCCACAATGCCCTCGGGCGTGTCGCCGTAGCGACACATGATGCGGTCGGAAAGCGAGCCGTGGTTCACACCGATGCGAAGCGCAGTGTGGTTTTCGCGGCAAATGTCGAGCAGGCGCTTGAAGCGCGCTTCGAGGCGCTGGAGTTCGGCGGCATATTCCTCGTCGGTGTAGTCGAGCTGCTTGAACTGGCGCGCGGGGTCCACGTAGTTGCCGGGATTGATGCGCACCTTTTCCACGATGGTGGCAGCGAGGTCGGCCACGGCGGGGTTGAAGTGGACGTCGGCCACAAGGGGACGGTCGTAGCCGAGGCGGCGCAGCTCGGCTTTGATGTTGCGCAAGTTTTCCGCCTCGCGCGAACCTTGCGTGGTAAGGCGCACGTAGTCGGCTCCGGCATCGAAGAGCGCCACGCACTGGCGCACGCAACCTTCGGTGTCGGTGGTGGCGGTGGTGGTCATGCTTTGTATGCGGAGCGGGCTGTCGCCGCCGAGGGGGCGGTTGCCTACGTTTACGGCGTGGGAATGGCGCGGATTGTAGTTGAATATGTCCATCAGTTGGTCTTGAAGTTGTACTTCACTTCCTTGAGGTCGGCATTGGCCTTTACTATCTTTTCCTTCAGTCCTTCCTTATAAGCTGCGAGGCGGGCGGCCACGGCGGAGTCGGAAAGGGCGAGCATTTCGGCGGCGAGTATGGCAGCATTCTGCGCACCGTTGACGCCTACGGTGGCTACGGGTATGCCGGGAGGCATCTGTATGATGGAGAGCATGGCATCGAGTCCGTCGAGCATGCCTTTGATGGGCACACCGATTACGGGCAGCGTGGTGCTGGCGGCTATCACTCCGGGGAGTGCGGCGGCCATGCCGGCTCCGGCAATGATGACGCGAAGGCCGCGGCTCTGGGCCGTTTTTGCAAATTCTTCTACCTCGGAGGGGGTGCGGTGGGCGGAGAGGGCGTTCATCTCGAAGGGAATCTGCATTTCTTCGAGAAACTTGGCTGCTTTCTCCATGACGGGCAGGTCGCTTGTGCTGCCCATGATGATGCTTACGATGGGGGTCATATGGCTATGGGATTTTAGATGCGAAGTATGGGTAACTTACGGTTTCTTGATGTGCTTGGGGTTGATGTATTCTATTTGGGGCTTGAAGTGAAGGCCGTCGCGGCAGCCGCGTTTCACAGCCTTGAGAAATTCTTCTTCGCTCCCGTCGTTGCGCCGTTTGATGCGGCGCTTCATCACGCGGAGCTTGTTTAAAGTGGATATCCACAGCAGGGGATAGAACTTCACGCTGGTGCGCTTCATGTAGGTGGTGTTGCGCATCTGGTAGTAGAAGCGCGACGCCATGTGAGCCGGGGCTTTGTCGACCGAAGGGAAGTAGTTCGACACCGACTTGTGGAGCGCTACGGCGCCCTTCACGAAGTACGAACGGAAACCGGCATTGGAAATGCGGAGCGTATATTCTATGTCGTCGCACCAAATGAAGAATTCCTTGATGGGGAGACCCACTTTGAGCACGGCGGCCGTGCTTACGAGCAGCGACACGAAGGAGGCGGTGTGGCAAGGGGCACACTCTTCAGTGGGGGCGGAATTGAATTTGCCGAAGCCGGGCACATTCATTTGGTGGGGCATTCCGTCGCTCCAGTTCACGCGTCCGTAAACGAAACCTACGTTTTCCTTTTCCTCAGCCACGGCGGTAAGGCGCTCGAGTTGGTCGGGGGCGGGTATGGTGTCGTCGTCCATGAGCCAAGTGAAGTCGGCGCCCTGCAGTACGGACTCTTTCAGTCCACGGGAGAAGCCGCCGGAGCCTCCCACGTTCCTGTCCATGCGGACAACGTGCAGACCGAGCGATTGGGCATTGTCGCGAAGATATTCGGTGGTGCCGTCGGTGGAGCAGTTGTCTACCACGATGATGCGGTCGGGGCGTCGCGTCTGCTTCGTTACGGCTTGCAGGCATTCCTTGAGTAGCGTGAGTCGGTTGTAGGTTACAACCACACAGTAGATATACATAGCGTGTGTTGGGAGTTCAGTAGGGGTTTTATTTTTCCTCGTTCAGCGTGACGTATTTGGGCTTGCGGAGGTGCAGGCGGTAGGGGAGGAGTTTTACGGCACGGGCAGCGCCATGCCACAGCTTGGCGAAAGGCGAACAGGGACATACGCTCACCGACTTTTGCTCATAGAGAGCATAAAGGTGGCGAAGAGGGTGCTGATTGTCCCACTCCCAAGGCTTGCGGTTGGTGAAGTGGAGTATGCAGGGGTGAAGAAGGTCGGCTTCGGTGTGCCGGTGCAGCACGGGGTCGAACGCTTGGCGCGTGCGGTAGAAGGCATCCTGCATGTTCCACTTGATGTGCACAAATTTCTTTTGAGCATGGAAAAGACTGTTGAGGAGGTCCTGGTCGTTGAAAAGGATGCGTTCGGGGTGGGTCTTGTAGTAACGGGCACAGGCTGCGGGCACGTCGTGGCTGCGCCAATAGTCAAGATTCACGAGAAGCACGCCGGCGTTGAAGTAGGAGTCGGCAGCGGGGTAGTGAAGAGTGTCGTAGCGGGAAAGGTCGTTGCACGCCATGTCGGCCACGGCAGCCACGGGAGCATCGTCGAGGGGCGTGTCGAAAAACTCGTCGAGGGGCTCAAGCACAAGTATGTCGCAGTCGAGGTAAAGCACACGGCTGAGGCTGCGGGGCAGAAGGTCGGAAAGCAGACAACGGTAGTAGGTGGCCATGGTGATGCGGTGGCTGAAGCGCTTGATGGCAAAGCCGGCAAGAGCATCGGCGGCGGGGCGGTAGTAGCTCACGCAGTGGCCGTATTTCTCGGCAAAAGAGTCGATGCGCCGGCGTTGCTCGTCGCTGAGCGTTTCTTCCACGACGTGAAACCACAGCGGACGGGCGTTGCGGTTGTTTTCCATGATGGAAACCATCGTCACGATGCATTGCGCCACATAATGGTGGTCAATGTTGAAGGCAATGTGTATGGTGTTGTCCTGCATGTGCTTCGTCATTGCTTTTGGCTGGAGAGTTTGAAATAGCGGTCCATGACGAGAAGGGATATGATGAGTTCGCGCTCCTCGTCCATAAACTGGCGGACGTATTCGTGGGCGTGTTCCACTATCTGTGCGGCTTCTTCGGGATGGGCGTTGTAGTAGGCAATCTTTTCCTCAAGGTCGGAAAAGTCTTCCTTCACTTCTATGTAGTGGTAACCGCCGCGCAGCGTGCCTTCCATAAACCACGTCTCGCACGTGGGGCGCGTCATGACGGCAATGGAGTTCGACGACATCACCCACTTGAGGTTGCTCGCCACATCGTTGCCCTCGAGGGCCATGATGTATTTGTAGTTGAGGTGCTCGCGTATGGTTTTCTTCGGAGTCATCCACTCCTCGGGGCAACCTTCGTTGCGCCCCACCACACCGCAGTCGAAACTTTCGCGGCCAAAGAATTTCTCAAGAAAAAGGGTGCGCACGCGGCTCTGGCGTATCTTTCCCCGGAATATCACGCAGTTCTTCTTCTCGCCGAAGGGCACGGGGTCGTTTACGAAAAGGAAATGGCGGAGTTTGTCGAGCTTGAGAATCACGGAGTTGTGGTTGTCGTCCGTAAGAAGGCGGCTTTTCACCACAGTGGGAAGGGTGGGGGTGAAGTAAACGTCGCCGGGACAAAAACTCCATCGGAACGTGGAAGGAAACCAGCGCACTATTTCCTGCTGGTCGAGGTAATAGGCGGAGTGGAACGTGTTGTGGCAGAAACCGCTGAGCGGGCCAATGTAATGAAGCCAGCTGCGCGAGCGCTTCTGACTGTCGGTTTCGGGAAGAGAAAAGGGAGTTTGTTGCTTCATGTAGTAGTCCACGCGCTGCGCTATGTAGGGATAGTCCGTCCGCTGACGGGCACGCTGAAGCACACGCTCAAGACGCTTGCGGTAGAACACTCCTGGAACGAGCGTACGCAGATAGCCTTTGAGAAAATGACAAAATTTGTTGGGCTTTCCACTGCTCAACTTATAGACTATGCCGTCTTTCATTTCAGAGGGTTTGGGTTTGGTGTGACTACTTTTGAAGTTGAATTGACATTCAACGTGCAAAGTTAGTAACGTGCTAAAAATAACTTCGGCTTTTTTATATAAAAAAGTAATTGCTCATGGGGGCGAGCTTTCCAAAACCTCACACTCTACACGGCATTCAAGGCTAAGCGCTTGTGACAATTCGCTTGAGGTTGAGCGCGAAGAGCAAAGAGCAAAAAGCGAAGCGCAGCACTAAAAAGCCGCAGCGCGTCTCTTGAAGAGTCGGGCTGCGGCTTTCTATTTATAGAGCTAAAAGCTATGTACAATCATTTAAGTTGCGTTTACTTCGTGCGGTCCACGTTGCGGAGGTTCGGGTTGCGTTCCACTTCGAGCACGGGATAGGGAATGTAGATGCTCTCGGCACCCTTCCAAGTGGTGTTCGTCACGCTTACGCTTTCCTTGGCTTTGTAAACTTTTCCGTCGGTGGGGTCCACGATGTTCTGCTCAACGTTGGCCACACGGAAATCGAAGTTCTTCTTCAACTCGTTCATGCGGAACTCGTCGGAGCGGCGCGTAACCATAGCCACCCAGTAGCCGGCCACTTCCCATCCGTGTTCAATGTAGCAGGCATCGGCGAGCTGCTCGGCAGTCATGGCATCGATGTTCACCACAGAACCGTCAGAGAGCGTCACGTTGTAGGGATCGTCGCAAGCGCGTTCACGCACCTGCTTCAGGCAATTCTTGGCCAAAGTGAGGTCGGAAGCACCGCTGCGGGCTGCGCTCTCGGCGTACCAAAGAAGAAGCTCAGAGTAACGGATCACGCGGTGACGGTGGTCGTTGACCATACCTTTCCAGTTGGGCTTGCGGTAGTCGTAAGGCTCAAGCACGGCATCGCCGTTGACATCGGCATTGACGGTGAAGTTGCAGAACATGGGGTGATACTCTGCCACCTTCTTGCTTCCGTCTTCCTTGAGTTCCCACCAGTAGCAAGAGTCGGTAATCTCGTACTTCTTTTCGTCCTGGAAAGTAATCTTTTCGGCATAGGTAGCCTTCTTGCGGTTTCCTTCGGGGAAGCGCTTCCAGAAGGCTATTTCGCCCCAGGCATCGCCCCAACCGCCGTCGCCGAGCGATTCGAAGCGGTCGCAGGAAGTGAACTCGGAGTCGTTGCTCCACCAGGGCAACGGACTGAAGTCTATGCCGAGGATCGTTTCCTTGTTGTAGTTGTGACCCATGGAGTAGACGTGGCTCCAGTCGGAATCGAGATAGAAACCATACTCGCTGTTGTTGTCGATGACGTCCTTGGCGAGCTCAGCAGCCTTGACATAGTATTCCGTCTTATTGAGCGGATAGCCTGCCATGGACATGTAAACTGCCGTGAGAGCCGACTGGGCGGCCTGCTTCGTGACGTAGGCGTCAATCTCGTTGTGGTGGGCGGGAGCTTCGGTGTAGCTTGTAGGCAGCACTTCGATGGCTTCCGTCATGTTCTTCACAATGTAGTCGTACACTTCGGCAATCGTTGAAGTGGGCGTCTGGTTCACGTCAAGCGAACTTTGCTCTATGATGGGAAGCGGGCCGTAGAGACGAACGAGATAGTAGTAGGCAAAGGCGCGCCAGAACTTGGCCTGTGCCACGGCGTTGACGGCTGTTTCTTCGTAGGTGGAGCCTTTTATCACCTGCACGTTGTTAATGATGTTGTTGGCGGCAACGATGATGGAGTAGTTCTTGCTCCAAGAGTCGGTAATACCCTTGTTGTTGCTCGATGCGGAGAAACCGTCAAGTTCGGCGCAGGCCTGCTTGTTGGAGCCGGGGTTGGCCGTGATGTCGTCGCCCTGCCATTGGGGGTAGAGCATGTTGGTGTAAATCTGCGACACGTTGACTTGCGTGTAGAGCGCATAGACGGCGGTGTTCACAGCATCTTTGCTGTTGTAGTATGCTTCGGGTTCGAGCTGTCCCTTCGGGTCTTCCGTGAGGAAATCGCTGCAGGAGGTGGAAAGCAATCCAGCCGCAAGCATGCAGCCCATTAAAATTTTAGATTTCATGATAGTTGCTTCTTTGGTTAGATGGATTAGAATGTGGCTCTCACACCGATGGTGAATGTACGCGGGTTAGGATATGAACCCATGTCGATGCCGTTGTTGATGTCGCCGGCTGAGGAGTGGAAGGAGTGTCCTGAGGGATCGATGCCCTTGTAGCCGGTGATGGTGAAGAGGTTCTGTCCGGACACGGTGAAGCGGAGGCTTGCGAATTTTGCCACTTCCTTCGGCAGGTTGTAAGAGATGCTGATGTTCTCAAGGCGGAGGTAGCTTGCGTTTTCAAGCCACTTGTCGCTGTTGCCGTACTGCTTGGAGCCGGAACCGAAGGTAGGCATGGTGGTGCCCACGTTGGCGAAGTAGCTCTTGTCGGTGACGAACTTGGAAGCACCGGGGGTGGCGTTCATCGTGTAGCGTACGAGGTTGAGGCGCTTTGCACCGAAGGAGGCGTTGAAGAAGGCGTTGAAGTCCCAGTTCTTGTAAGAGAGGGTGTTGTTCCATCCGAGGGTGAACTTGGGGTTGGAGTTGCCGAGCACCACGCGGTCGGTGGAAGCGTTGGGAGTGGCGGTTTTGTTGCCGTCCTTGTCGTAGTACATGTCTACATACTTGCCATCGGAGTTGAGCTCTACGCCGGCCCAACGGAAGCCGTAGAAGGAACCGATGGCTTCGCCTTCCTTCACGATGGTACAGGGATCAACAGAGCCCTGCGAGGGCACGGAACCGTAGAGGATGGGGTCGTCGGCTGTGAGCTTGAGCACCTTATTGCGGTTGTAGGAACCGTTGAGGGTGGAAGTCCAGGAGAATTCCTTGGTCTGGAATATGCGTCCGGTAAGGGCAATGTCGAAACCTTTGTTTTCCACTTCGCCGGCGTTTACCCAATAGCTCATGCCGCCGATGGCTGCCGTGGTGGTCTGCTTAAGAAGGGCGTCGGTGGTCTTCTTGTAGTAGTAGTCGAAGCTAAGGGAGAGTCGGTTCTCAAAGAGTCCGAGGTCAATGCCAAGGTCGAACTGGTGAACCTTTTCCCAAGTGAGGTCGGGAGTGGCCACGGAGTGTGTCCAGTAGCCGTTGTACATGTTGGCGGTACCGAAGTCGAAGCTGGTGCCGGTGAGCATGACCATGGTGGAATAGGGCGTGATGTCCTGGTTACCGATAATACCATAGCTTAAGCGGAGCTTGAGGTTGCTGATGGCCTTCACGCTCTGCATGAACTCTTCCTGACTGATGGTCCAGGCTGCGGCGATAGAGGGGAACCATCCCCACTTCTTGTTTTGGAAGCGGCTGGAACCGTCGGCACGGAGCGTACCGGTGAGCATGTATTTGTCGGCATAGTTGTACATGACGCGTGCCACACCGGAGAGGAGTGCCCACTTCTGGTAGCTGTTGCTCTGCGAGCGGGTCTTGGCATCGTTTACGTTCCAGTAGCCCACGCTTTCGCTGGTGAGGTTCGTACCGGAAATGGACATGTAGCGGTTTTCGTAGCTTGTGGCTTCCCATACGCCGGTGGCGGTAAGGGCGTGGCCGTTCCAGTTGTGGTTGTAGGTAAGGTTGTTGGTAGTCTGGAGCAAGAGCTGATAGTTGTCGCTGTTGCTCATGGAGCTTGAGCCCTGCGGACTTACCTTGCTGGAACCGAAGGAGTAGTTCTTGGCGTCCTTGTAGTCCAAACCGTTGGTGGTGGTGAAGGTGAGGCCGTCAATGATGTTGAACTTGAGGTCGATGTGGCCGTTCACCACGTCGCGCATGTGGTCGTTCTTGTTGGTCTTGAGTGCGCCGTAGGGATTGGCCTGCGACACTACGTTGTAGCCGTCGCGTGCGTAGCTTCCGTTGCTCTGGTACATCTCCATGGTGGGGGAGAAGTTGAGTCCGTTCCAAATGGGGTTGTCCTGGTTCTGCTGGAAGCCGCCACCCTTGCCTTGTCCGCGGGAGAGGTTGACGTCGGCAGTGAGTTCAAGCCACTTGTAGAGCTTGGAGTGGACGTTGGCCTTGATGGCGTAGCGCTTGAACTGGGTGTTGTAGATGACGCCGTCGTGGTTCATGTAGTTGCCGGAAACGTAGAACTGCGTGTCCTCGTTGCCTTTCGTCACGGCGAGTTTGTAGTTTTGGGTGATGCCGGTTTCGAGCAGCTGGTCCATCCAGTCTATGCCGGGATTTGAGCCGTCGAGATACGACTTCATGCTTTCTTGTGTGGCAAGGCCGTTGTTGACGAGCTGCTGGGCGTATTCCTGGGTGCCCATCTTTTCGGGGATGTGGTAGGCTTTGCTGAAACCAACGGAAGCGTCGAATACCACTTGGGTGACACCTGCCTTTCCGGTCTTGGTCTGCACGAGCACCACGCCGTTGGCACCGCGCGAACCGTAGATGGCGGTCGACGATGCGTCCTTCAGCACCTGGAAGCTCTGGATGTCTTCGGGGTTGATGCCTTCGAGTCCGCTTTCGCGCACGATGCCGTCAACCACGTAGAGGGGTTCGTTGCTCTTGTTGATGGAGCTTGAACCGCGCACACGAATCTTGATGTCGCCGCCGGGCGAGCCGCTCGACATGACCTGCACACCGGCTATGCGGCCTTGGATGGCGTCGCTCACTTGGGTGATGGGCTGATCCTTGAAGCTCTTGTTGTCCATGACGGCCACTGAGCCGGCGAGGTCGGCCTTGCGTACGGAACCGTAGCCTATCACCACGGCTTCGTTGAGTGTGTTGTCTATGCTTTTGAGCTGTACGTTGAGTTTTGTACCGCTCACTTTTACTTCCTGTTTTTCATAGCCGATGTAAACGACGCGCAGCGTCTGGCCGGGATTGGCCTTGATGGTGTAGCGTCCGTTGGTGTCGGTGGTGGCTGTGGTGCGCGTGCCTTTCACGATGACGGTTACTCCCACGAGGGGTTCGCCGTTGGTGTCGGTGACCACGCCGCTCACTGTGCCTTTCTGCTGGTTGATGGTGGTGGGCTCCGGTGCTACGTTGGGGGCTGCGGCATAAGCCGTTCCATGGGCTGCCATAAGCATGACGAGTCCCAGGGATAGGGCACTTGTGCGCTTCATGCACTTGTACCAAAGGGGAATCTGCGTTCCCGCAAGGTTACGATCTGATTTCATACGCAGATATACGGTGGATTAGACTTAAGTATTAGAAAGATTTATTTGTTAGCGTCGTGCGCGCACGGTGCATTGTGCGCTCATCGGCAGCAAATGTAAGGAAAATACAAAAATAAATGCAACGTTTGTCACCCCTATTTTTCAAAAAACCTTTTATTTCGCTAAGAAAGCCGCCTTTCGTCGGTCTTTTAGTGTAAAGAAAAACAAAAAAGCGCCAAAGCGCGCGGATTTTGTCCGTGACAGCTTTGGCGTTTTATGGTGCTTTTTTACTGTGGGTTGCTGCGTAGTGTTCAGTCCACAATGTATTCCTTCCAGTCGGTGAGTCTCATGTCGCCTTTGCGGCGGTAGGTGTCGTGCATGGCGAAGGCTGCGGGAAGAATGTGGCGGGTGTGTCCGCCTGCGGGTGAGGCAAGACGGAGATATTCGTTGAGGAGTGGACGGTAGTCGGGATGGGCAATGGCGATGAGGGCCTGTGCCTTTTCTTCGGCACACTTTCCGCGCAGGTCTGCCACGCCGTATTCGGTGACGATGGCGTCGACGTAGTGTTCCGTGTGGTCCACATGGGCGCAGAAGGGCACGATGCTGCTGATGCGTCCGTCCTTGGCGGTAGAGGTGCAGGTGAAGGTGGCAAGCATGGCGTTGCACGTGAAATCGCACGAGCCGCCCACGCCGTTCATCATGCGCGTGCCGCCCACTTTGGTGGAGTTGACGTGGCCGTAGATGTCCACTTCGAGCGCCGTGTTGAGCGAGCAGATGCCGAGACGGGCTATGATTTCGGGGCAGTTGGATATCTCGGACGGGCGAAGCAGAAGGCGGCCGCGGTAGGCGTTGATGTTGTCGTAGAGCATCTGCAAGTGTTCGGGACTGAGGGTGAGCGCGCCGGTGGATGCCGAGAGCACGCGGCCCTCGCTCATGAGGCGCATGGGTTCTTCCTGAAGCACCTCGGTGTAGATGTTGAAGTTGGGCACTTCGGGGCTTTCGCCCAGGGCGCCTATCACGGCATTGGCCGCGCTTCCCACGCCGCTCTGCAGGGTGAGCTTGTGGCGGAATATGTAGCCTTTGTGCATGTTCCACACGAGGAAGTCGGCCATGTGCTGACCGATGAGGTTGGTCTCGGGTGTGGACGCGTTCATGGTGCGCGCTTCGTCGGGGAGATGGGTGTTTACTATGCCGAGCACCTGCTGGGGGTCTACTTCTATATAGGGGAGTCCGATGATTTCGGTGGGATGGGTTATGCGCACGGGCGAGCGGAACCAGGGGGCTTCTATCTCGTAGACGTCGTGCATGCCGATGAGGCGTGTGGAGTGCCACGTGTTGAGTTCGATGAACACGCCTTTTGCGGCAAGCCGGCATATGGTGGGGGCGATGCCTATGCCTGCGGTGAGATAGATGCGGAGCTTTCCGCGCACTTCCTGCACGTCGCAGGCTTCTATTATTCCGTAGTCGATGGGCCCGGTGAGCCCTTGGCGGAGGAAGGTGGCATTGTCGGAGAGGTTGAGGTCGGTGTAGCGCACTTTTCCGCTATTGTAGGCGCGGCGCATTTCGGCGTTCACGCTGAAGGGTAGTCGACGGTCCACGGCGTCGGCCGCTGCGAGTTCGCCGTCGCAACTGGCGCCGATGGAGGCTCCCGTCACGAGGTTTACCTTGAAGGGGCGTCCGGCTTCGTGTTCGCTCCTTGCTTTTTGCGCCAATGCGGGCGGGATGGCTTTGGGCGAACCGGCGGGTCCGAATCCGCCTACGGCCACGAAGCTTCCGTGTTCTATTTGTTGGGCAGCTTGTGCTGCGCTGATTTCTTCCATGTGCGTTTCTTTATTATGACGGCAAATTTACGCACTGCGTGCAGCACTGCCAAGTTTATGCATCGGGAGGTTGCATATTCATGCGGCTTTCTTCCACGCGCTATCATCATCAATAGTTTTTCCTTTCTCCTTCCTCACGCTTCGCCTTCTTCCCTCCTTCGGGTTATCCGCATCCACAGGCTTTCCCATATTCACTATATATTCTTCTTTCTTTTGTTTTCAAAGTAATACTTTAAAAGGAGAATCCTATGATGTCTATATTATGCTGTGGATAGTGTGGAAAGCTTTTTGCCGAAATGTTTGGTCATGTGGAACGCTTGTTTTTCCACGGCACTTTACACGTTTTTGTCCACACCTGGATGTGGGCTTCTTCTCCATTATATAAAGGGAACGAAGGCGGATTGTGCTGCATTCTTCCACAGGCTGTGGATAACTCGGGGACTGCGGAAAAAGTTTTGAAAAGGGTGTGCATTTTTTGTGGACGGCTTTATGGAAAAGGTGGGGAAAGCGCTGTTGATTGGTGGATAGTGTGCCGGGGCGTTTCGGCGGTTTGCCTGAAGTGTTGTCCACAAGGTTTTACCCGCGTTGTCCACAGGTTATTCACAGGGTTTTCAACAAGAGAAAAAGCGGGCGGTGAGTGCAAAAAAGAAGCCTTGGAAGGTAGAGGGCGTCTACCTTTCAAGGCTTCTTTTTGCAAGGAAAAGTGTGTGGAGAGTTATTCTCAAGCGTTGAATTTAGCGTTTACGATGCGGCCGAGACGGAGCGTCCAGTAGAGGAGCGCCACGAGGGCAATGGCGGCTCCGGCAAAGCCGATGTAGCCTATGCTGGAATGTACGCAGATGTTGCCGCCGATGAAGGCGCCGCTGCCTATGCCGAGGTTGAATATGCCGGAAAAGATGGCCATTGCCACGGCGGTGCTTTCGGGCGTGGTGACGTAGATGAGGTTGGACTGCATGGCCACGTTGTAGGCCGTGGCGAAGAGTCCCATGAGTGAGCAGATGGTGATGCAGAGCGCCACGTTGAACGTGGAGGGAAGGAGGAAGCCCATGGTGATGGCGAGTCCTGCCACGGTGGCTGCCACGAAGAGGAAGCGGTTGCGGTTGTAGTAGCGCGAGAAGGCCACGCTGCCCAAAAATCCTGCGCCGCCGAAAATCATGAGTGCGGCCGTGACGAGCTGGTCGCCCATGCCGCCGGACTGCTTGAGGAAGGGCTCAATGTAGGAATAGCTCACGTAGTAGGCCGTCGACACGAGCAGCGTGAAGAGGTAGATGCCCGTCAAGGCGCGGTCGTGGAGAAGGGCGGGGAGCTTGCGCGGCGAGAAGCCTCCGCGGCTGGGCACTTTGGGGAGCGTGGCGGCTACGTAGAAGAGGGTGCAGAAGGCAAAGAGGCCGATGCTGAGAAACGTCATGCGCCACCCTACGTGGAGACCGATGATGCGGCCTATGGGCATGCCGAGAATCATGGCGATGCTTGAGCCGGTCACCACCATGCTCAGGGCTATGGAACGGTGGCTCGGCGGTGTGATGCGTACGGCGATGGGGCTTACTATGGCCCAGAAGATGGAGTGGGTGCACGCCACGCCTATTCGCGATGCCATGAGCATGGCATAGCTCGTGGAGAAAAACGACATGGCTTGGAATGCCGCAAAGAGTCCGATGAGCCAGAGCATGAGTTTGCGGAGTTCCATTTTGGAAACGAGAATCATGAGCGGCAGCGAGAGCAGCATCACCACCCAAGCGTAGACGGAGATGAGTAGACCGGCAGTGACTTCCGTGAGCTGGAAGTCCTTCTGTATGTCGGTGAGCAGACCGATGGGGATGAATTCCGAGGTGTTGAAGATGAACGTGCAAAGAGTGAGCCCCGTGAGCGAGAGCCAGTGGCGGAGCGACATCTTGTTTTCCATACCGAGATGTGTTTGTGTTGTGTAGTGTTGTAAGTGCGTTGAGTTCAGTGTAAATCCAATGGCTGCAAAGTTAGAAACTCTTTGCCGATAATGTCCGTTTGCCTTCGCTTTAAGTTTGTCGGGGGGTAGGGAAAAAGAAAATGTGAACGTTTGGGAATTTTGGGCCTTGGGCCCAAAACGTTGGGCCTAAGGAAAAATTAAATTCCGTGCCTTGGAATTTCTACGGCGTGCCTTGGAATTTCTACGGCGTGCCTTGGAATTTCTACGGCGTGCTTTGGAATTTTTACGGCGTGCCTTGGAATTTTCACACCATGCCTTATAACCGCCGCATAAATATATATATGGTGCAGAGGTTCCATTAAATGCAAGGAATAAAACGTTGTGAGAGAGCGCATTTCCCGTATGGACACAAAAAACGGGTATCCGCCAGCTTAATAATAGGGAAATTGAACAGTAATAAAGAGAGAAGAGATGAGATGAGAAAATTAAGCTAATGGCGAATACCCAAGAAAAAGTAACACCCTCACGGGTTGTACATGGCAAAAATACGCATTTATATCGAAAGTGCGCAATTACCCCCCCCGATTTTTTTTGAAAAAAATAGAAATCCGCACCGAAACGTAGAGTCTCAGTGCGGATTTCAGCTTTTTGTGGGTTATTTTTTATGGGTGCTTGTTTAGCGCGGCTTCAGCCTAATCGGAGTCGGCAGCGTCCCATATGTCGGAATATTTGAATGTGGAACTCTTTTCGGAAGTGTCCACATTATCTGTCGTCGTGTCTATTTTGCTTGAGTCGGCCAGCGGCGCCGTGCTCTGAAGCGCATAGGTCTGAAGGCGGGGTGCAGCGTATGGTTTTCTTGTTGTGTGCATAAGTGTGTTGCGGTGTTTATTGTTTGATGATAACCTTTTGGCCGTTCACAATGTAAAGGCCGCCTTTGACGGGCTTTGCCACCTTTCGGCCCGTGAGGTCGTAGATTACGGGCGCTGCGGGAGCTGAAGTGGTGGCTTCGCCGATGTGGGTTGTCGTGCCGTTGCCGTGTGCTACGGCGAGCGAACGGATGGAGGTCGTTGCGGAGAGCGGACTCACGTAGCAACGGAAGGCCGTGACGCGTCCGGCATCGGTGGTCACGCCCATGGCGGTGCCGGCGGCGTTGAGCTTGTAGTGGCCCGCACCGATGGCGGCGTTTACAAACGAACCGTTGAGGCTGTAGCCGTCGATGGCGGTGCTTGTGGTTTTGGCGGCAAGCGTGGCATTGGTTTTCGTAAGCGTCCAGCTCTCGGTGCCTTCGGGGCAGTAGACGAGACAGGGCGTTCCGGCAGCGGGAGCCGTTGCAGGTGCATCGAAGTGGAGCGTCACGGTGCCGTCGGTCTCGCTCAGCGCAGTGAGCGTTTCGAGGCGGGCGTCGGTGCCGAAGTCGGCGGCCGTCACGGCAAAGGGCAGACATACGCTGTTCCAGCCCTCCGTGTTGGCGCGCTCGTAGGTGAGCGTTTGGGCGGTGAAGGAAGTGGGTGTGTAGTAGTCGGCCTTGTCGGTGAGCACCACGCTGTAGGCCGTAGCGTTTGTTTCATCCGTAGCGTCTACCACATTCTGCGCTTGCGTGAGCGTTTCGGGCAGAGAAGCGCGGGCCGTGGTGGGCTGAATGAAGGCCAAAGCGTTGCCTTCAAGCACGGGAAGGGTAGAGAGGGAGCCGTCGGTGTAGACGGTGTTGCTCTTGTCGGCAGAAAGCGCGTCGGCATGGTAAACCTTCAGCGTGTAAATGGTGGCGTCGGGGCTGGGGAGCGTCACGTCGGTGCCGTCGGGCTGTGCCGCCTTCACCACCATGGTGGAAAGCTTGCCGCCGAGTTTCTCCACCACGCTTGTGGGAAGCGTGAAGGTGTTGAGGTTGGAGAAGTAGAGGAGGTTGCCTTCGCTGTCGTACACCTTGTAGCCCACAGCGCCGCCGCTGCCCGTCATCGTTACGGTGCGGTCGCTGAGCGAGTAGGTGTAGCCGTCGGCATAGTTGCCTTCTGCGTAGTCGGAGTAGGAACCGATGTCGCCGCATTTGCCCACGGCATCTTCATCGCTGTAGTCGGTGCGGAGAATTTGGTTGCCCGCGGAGTCGTAGAGGTAGTTGCCGTTGTGGTCTATGGCGGGTTCGTGCTTGATGTGGTTCTCTATGAAGAGAATGTTGCCCTTGGGCTTGGCATAAGAGTGCATCTTCTCAAGCGCGGCGTCAATCATGTCCTGCGTGTTCTCTGTCCAGTAGTTTGCATAGTCGCCAATCATGCGCGTTTCGAAAGGCACGAAGAAACCGTAGGCCTGGAAAAACTCGCTGAGGTCGTCGCCCGTCACCTCGCAGCACTTGAGGGCAAACTTGAGGAAGTCCTCGCTGGCGGGGGTGGGACTGCTCTGCGAACCGGTGCTGTGGTTCAGGGGATCTTCACGGAGCGCCTTGAAGAGCGCGCGGCAGAAGTCGGGCTTGTAGCCAGCCACTTCGTAGTAAAGGTAGAGCTTGAGGTAGAGTGTGTTGCGGTCCCAGAGGTTGTAGTCGTGCCAGGAGGTTCCGGCAGCGTAGAGGTCGGCAATGTCCTTGAACTTTCGGCCGTTGAGGCGCGTGGAGGTCTTGCCGTTGAGATGCACAATGATTTGCGAGAAGAGGTTGTTGGAAATCTCCGTGCAGCCAATCATGTTTATCATGCTCTGGTGGTTGTGGCCGTTCTCGTGGGCAGGTCCCCAGAGCGAACCGCCGCCCTGCGACATGATGTCGTAGTTGAGCACTTCGCCGAGGGTAGACTCATTATAATATGTGCCGTAGGTGGTGGCGAACATATAATTGTAGGTGACGGAGTAGAAACCGTTCACGTTGTTCCAGCGGTCGTAGTAGTCGTTGATGGCCATTTTCTCGTGGAACACGTCCATCATCCAGTCCCAGAAGTCCACAATTTCGCGCATCTTTTCGGGCACATACTGCTTGGTGAGCGTGCCGTTGAGCTGATAGATGAGGTGGCGCCCCTTCATCATCACCATGCTTTGCTTGAAGAGTCCGTCGCTCACCATCTGCTTCCAGGCATCGTCGGTGTCGATGCCCTCGCGCGTGGCGTCGAAGTAACCGTCCACGGTGCCGCCCTCGATGTGGACGGCGATAGAGGGATAGTCGGCGAGCTTCTTGGAGTCGTCGGCGAGCGAGGTGGTCACGGTGTAGACGAGATAGAGCGCACCGGCCTTGTTCACGGTGAAAGCGTTGAGACCCTTCGTGAGCGTAGCTATCACATCGCCCTGGCTGTCGGTCTTGCTGACGGAACGCACGGTGAACGTGGCACCTTCGGGCACGTCGTCGCCCACAAATATGTAGTGCACTTCACCTGCGTTGGCCCAGATGCCGGTGGGGTTGCTGAGGCTGGTGTATTCATTGCCTATCTTGAGCAGATTGTTCCACGTGCCGGCATTGGAGTAGGGATCGACGGGACGAACGCGGAACGTCTTTTCCCATTTTGCCCAAGAGTCGTTCTTTACCTTCAGGGCAATGGCCTGGAGCGTTTCGGAATCGATGCCGGCAGCGGTGAGGGCATCGGTGAGCTGGTCGTCGGAAAGAGACTTGTAGGAGTCGGCGAGCGCGGTGCACGTAGCGTCGGTAAAGAAGGCGGTGAAGGCAGAGGCATAGGTGTCCTTCTTTGCGAGTTCATTCACCACGTTGACGTATTGCTGGTGTGCGGCGGCAATTTCGTCGTCGGTCATGTCGGTGGGATAGATGCGCCACATAGAAGCCGCAGCTGAGGGCGACCACGTGATGAGCTTTCCGTTGGAAGAATGGAGGGCGCGCGCGCTGTAGGCAGGGTCGACGAAGGTGAAGCGCGACTCGAAGCGGCTGTCCGTGACGCGTTGCACGAGATAGCCGCTGCCGCTGGACGAAGAGGCTTCGTCGGTTTGCGAGGTTACTTGCGAATTCCATCCGGCATAGCCGATGTATTGTTCGGTCTGGGCATTTTGGAGTTGGAAATAACCCTCGCTGCCGTCCACGGGAATGAGTTTCCAAATCTGCGAAGCGTCTTTCGCACGCACTTCGTCGGTGCTGACGTTTTTCGACGTGTTGTCGGTGATGCTGCAGCCGGTGTAGATGTTGGTGAGTTTCACGTAGGTCGCTTCGGTGGGGAGAGCGGAGCGGATGCCCGAGAGTGCGTCGAAAGCAGCGCGCACTTCGTCGTCGGTGATGTCGACGGTTTCAAATTCCCAGTCGCTGCCTTCCCCCGCCGTTGCTCCCCAAGGAACTACGATGTTGCCAGCTTCCTGATAATGGATGGCGCCGGACGTGCTTTCTATGCTTTCGTAGATGTTTACGTAGCTTTGGCTGTCGGTGTTGTCGGCATTGTAAGCAATGGAGAACGTTTTCGCGCTCGTGGTAGCAGTTTTATAAGTGAGGTAGTTGCCCGTCTTAAGGTTACGAAGGGTGTATTGGTTGCCCGAAGCCTCAATGATCCACACTTGGCGGTTGAAGTCGTCGTCGGTAGTAGCCTTGCCGACCTGGAGATGGAGGTTGTTGCTTTCGCTGGAGGTTTGGGTGATGTAGTAGCCGTTGGAGCGGCGCGTTTTTATGCGCACCTTTCCGTTGGCGAGAATGGTTTTTAGCGCCACGGCCTTCTTGTAGGCAGTTTGAGCGGAGGCGAGTGTCGTCTGCTGCGCTTCGGTGAGCGTGACGGGGCGGAATTTCCAAAGCGAGTTTGCATCGCTTGAACCATCGTAGAATGTCCAGCTGCACACACGATTGGTGGCGCAGTTGAAACCGAGCGTTTCCGTGTCGCGGATATCAAACTTGTACGCGTCTTTTACGTTGGCGTTCTGCGCTATGGTGAAGCCGTACGCTTCGGTGCCGGTCTTGTAGGTAGCGTCTTTTGTGCCGTTGAGGCTTTGCACGTAGTTACCGGTCAAGAGGTTCTGAAGGGCTGTGGTGCCGTCGCTTTGGCTCACAAGTTTCCAGTACTGTCCGAATGAATTGTCGTTGTCGGCATTGGTGTAGTCTATGAGCGAAAGGTTGCCGTCGGTTTCGTAGACGGCGAGGTTTGTGCTGGTGTTGCTGACAATGCGGTAGATGGTCTCGCCGGCTTCGGGGAGCGACTCACCGTCGGCGAGGAACGAACTGACGGCAATGAATTTCCACTCGGAGTTGGAAAGTCCGCTGCTGTTGCCGTTGTTGGCTTTCCATCCGCCAATTTTGGAGGAACTGTAGTAATTGTAGCTGGCCGTGGACGATTCGTCGAGGTAGATGTTCCACCACGCGCCGTCGGTGCCGGTGTTGCTGTTGGCTTTGAGATACACTTCGCAACTTGTTTCGGAAGTCGTGGCTTGGTCGTCGTTGGACGTGAGTCCTTTGAGGTAGCGTTTCGTGCCGACGTTCTGCACGGTGTAGAAGCCGGTCTTTCCGCTGACGGAAGTAACAATCCATTGTTGCGTGCTGCTGACCTGCAGCGACTGGCCTTTCACGGTGCCGGAGTCGTCGTAGAGATACGGAGCGGAGCTTGCCCCGTTGTCAGGACCTCCGTTGTAGATGCGGTAGGCCGTTCCATCGGTAAATGCCGACACTCCCGTTTGGGCAAAGGCGCCCGAGGAAGCGAGCAAACCGAAGCACACCAGGGTGAGACACGTCCACAGATGGCGTAAGAATGTGTGGTTCATAGAAGATGTGTGTATTTGTTAGATTTAAAGAGAGGAAAACAGTTCTTGTGTTTTCTTCGGGGCTAATTTAAGAAAAAGGTATAAATATGCGTATGCATAAACGCGTATATGTACGAATAAGGTGTACAAAGTTTCATTTGTGTATATCTCGCCTTGCACTAACTTGCCCGAAGGGAAAGTTAGTGCAAGGCTTGGAAAACGGGAAAAAAAATCTTTTTCTCCCGATTTTCTCTCGCCTTGCACTAACTTTGCCTTTGAAATCACAAAAACACATTTAATATGGAACACAAAGTATATCTCTACAATACGCTTTCACGCCGGAAAGAGGAGTTTGTACCCATTCATGAGGGGCACCTCGGCATGTATGTGTGCGGACCTACGGTCTACGGCGACGCTCATCTCGGCCACGCACGCCCTGCCATCACTTTCGACCTCGTTTTCCGCTACATGAAACACCTTGGCTACAAGGTGCGCTACGTGCGCAACATTACCGATGTGGGCCATTTGGAACATGATGCCGACGAGGGCGAGGACAAGATTGCCAAAAAGGCGCGCCTCGAGCAGCTTGAGCCGATGGAAGTGGCGCAGTACTTCACCAACCGCTTCAACGACGCGATGCATTCGCTGAATGTGTTGCCGCCAAGCATTGAGCCGCACGCTACGGGTCACATCATTGAGCAGGAAGAACTCGTGAAGCAGATTCTCGACAACGGCTATGCTTATGAGTCGAACGGTTCGGTTTACTTTGATGTGGTGAAATACAACGAGGACCACCGCTACGGCATTCTTTCGGGCCGCAACCTTGAGGATGTGCACGATGCGAGCCGCGAACTCGACGGCGTGGGCGAAAAGCGCCATCAGGTAGACTTTGCCCTTTGGAAGAAGGCGCAGCCCGAACACATCATGCGTTGGCCTTCGCCCTGGAGCGAGGGTTTCCCCGGCTGGCACTGCGAGTGCACCGCCATGGGTCGCAAGTATCTCGGCGAGCAGTTCGACATTCACGGCGGTGGTATGGACTTGGTGTTCCCGCACCACGAGTGCGAGATAGCACAGGCGGTGGCTTCCATGGGTCATCAGATGGTGAAGTACTGGATGCACAACAACATGATTACGATTGCCGGAAAGAAGATGGGCAAGAGTTACAACAACTTCATCACGCTCCAGCAGTTCTTCACGGGCGACCATCCGCTCCTCGAGCAGCCTTATTCGCCCATGACCATCCGTTTCTTTATTCTCCAGGCACACTACCGTTCCACGGTGGACTTCTCCAACGAGGCGCTGCAGGCTTCAAAGCGCGGCTTCGACCGCTTGATGGATGCCGTGGCACAGCTCGACCGCATAGAACCCGTAGAGAACGGAACGCTCACCGAGGCGTATGCCAAGGAGTTGGCCGACAAATGCTACGAGGCCATGAGCGACGACTTCAACTCGCCCATCGTCATCAGCCATCTCTTCGATGCTTGCCGCACCATCAACCAGCTTGCCGACAAGAAGCAGACCATTACGCCCGCCGCACTTGAAGCGCTGCGCGAAACGGTGCGTACTTTCGTGTTTGACATATTGGGTCTGAAGAGCGAGGCAGAAGGCGGCAATGCCGACCGCGAAGAGGCTTACGGCAAGGCTGTGAACTTGCTCCTCGAACTGCGTGCAAAGGCCAAGGCCAATAAGGACTGGGCTACGAGCGACCAAATCCGCGACGAACTTGCTGCCTTCGGCTTTGAAGTGAAGGACACGAAGGATGGCGCTACCTGGAAACTGAACAAGTAGCGTATTCCATAGCGCAACTTTTATAAAACGACGAAACCACGTTCATGCAAAGTGCATGAACGTGGTTTCGTCGTTTATAGTAGTCTTTTAGCAGAATTCTACGGGCAGGCCGAGTTTGGGGCCGAAGGAGAGGTCGCCGGCATCGCCGAGGCCGGGCACGATGTAGGCTTCGTCGTTGAGTTTGGGGTCGACGGCGGCTACCCAGAGCGTGACGTCGTCGTCGGGGAAGACGCTGCGGAGGTGGTCTATGCCTTCTTCGGAAGCAATTACGCAGCAGATGTGGAGCTTGCGCGGCGTGCCGTGTGAGAGGAAGGCTTTGTAGGCAAGTTCAAGACTTCCGCCGGTGGCGAGCATGGGGTCGACCAGGAGGAAGGTGCTGTCGTTGAGGTCGGGCGAGGCAAGGTACTGCACGTGTATTTTGAGTTCGTCGCGCGAGGAGCCTTCTTCGCGGTAGGCTGCCACGAATGCCGAGTCGGCTTGGTAGAAGGTGTCGAGGAACCCTTCGTGGAAGGCAAGGCCGGCGCGGAGCACGGTGCCTACCACGATGTGGTCGTCGTAGGTGGGCACGTTTTTCGTGCCGAGAGGAGTGGTCACGGGCTTTTCGCTGTAGGAGAGCGTGTGGCTCAGTTCGTAAGCCATGCAGTGGGCTATGCGTTCGAGGTTGTTGCGGAAGAGGTTGCGGTTGCCTTGCACGTCGACGTTGCGGAGTTGCGACATGTAGCAGTTGATGACCGACGAGCGGTCTCCAAGATTGATGACTTTCATTTTTAGGTGTAAAACGTGGTTTGGGTAAGGGGCGTGCGGGGGAGTTGCCTCCGTTCGTCACGCAAAAAAACTCCCCGTGCCGCCGCCTTTTGGGGTGGTGGTTACGGGGAGAAAGTTCGTTACTTCAGTGTGTCGTGCAGTTTGCGGTGCATTTACTTTTTGGTCGTTGGTTTATAACATCACCTTGCGGCCTTTGCTGGTCACGTAGATGCCTTTGGCGGGCTGGTTCACCTTGCGGCCGGAGAGGTCGTAGAAGGTTTCGGCCTCTTGCTTGCCTATGGCGACGGGAGCAATGCCGTCGACGATGTCGCCTATGCGGGTGAGTACGAATTTGGTGGACCAGGTGTCGTTGCCTTTCGTGTTGCTCCAAAAGTTGAAGGCGCCGGTGCCGACGTTTACTACCACGTAGGTCTCACGCGTGTGTTTGGGGAGGAGGTAGTAGTAGTCTGCCGTTTCGTCCTTCTGCAGGAGCCAGGGCGCGGGGGAGGACTGCACGTCGAGCGTGTTGTCGGTGCGGTGGAGGTAGGTTTCGGAGTCGGCGGCTTTGATGTAGACCTGCGTGGCGTTGCTGGCGGGCACCATCACCCAAAGGGGCGAATTGTCGGCTTTTGCCACGGCCTTTGCGCTGTGGTCAATGCAGATGGGTGCGCCGTTTACGTTCTCGTAGCTTGAGATGGTGTAGGTGCTGGTGTTGGCATATCCGTCCACGGTGAGGCGTGTGGGGCGGGTCGACTCAATGAGTGCGTTGATGGCTTCGCTGCGTTCGTCGCACTCGTCGTCGGTCATCGTGGCCATTTCTTCGGCAGAGGGGATGAGTTCGGCGAGCTTGTCGAGAGAGGCTTGGGCATACTGTCCGGCCTTTCCTGTAGACACATAGGTGTAACCACCTGCGGCGATGAGCGTGTTGGCTGCGGTAATGGAGGTCTGCAGCGTCTTTTGCGAGAGGTTGCCGCTCACGAGCCAAGTGATGGGGAACTTGGCAAAGTTCATGACGTAGCCGTCGCTGCAGGAAGCGTCTTCGTAGAGAATGGCTATCTCGTTGTCGGAGGTAATGTCCATGGTGGAGTAGCACGAAGAGGGTGCGCAGATTACGCGTTTACTTGTCCAGGTCTTGCCGTTGTCGAGCGATACGCATACGGTGAGGTTCTGGCGCGAGGCGTTGTTGATGTAGGAGTGCACGAGTATGTGCTTGTTGTAGTAGAGCACGTCGGCGTTGCAGGCGTTGCCGCTGATGGCCGAGTTGGTGGTTTGTGCGCCCCAGGTCATGCCGCCGTCGGTGGAAGTGTTGAATCCGCGGTTGCCGCTTTGGCGTACGGAAATCATGACGGTGCCGTCGGCGAGTTCCACGAGCTTCGACTCGTCGCCGCCGCTATAGGCGGAGTTGGGCGACATGTGCCAAGTCAGGCCTTCGTCGTCGGAGTAGATGATGTATTCCTGGACGCTGCCGGTGGTGAAGCGGTGGCTCATGGCAAACATGATGCGTCCGTTGAGCTTCTCGTCCTTCTGACGCTGGAGCACGATGCCGCGTCCGCTGCCGGCGAACGAACCCTGCACTTCGCCTTGGCTGTAGGTCGACTTGTAGAGCACGTCGTAGAGCGACTGGGGTGAGGTCCACGTCTCGCCGCCGTCTTCAGAGGTGATGATGGCGGGCACGATGGAGTTGGTGGGTGTGGAGTCGAAGTAGCCTGCGCCGCTTGCCATGATGGCAATGAGCTTTCCCTTTGCCGTTTCCACGAGTGCGGCGTCACCGAAGCCGTGTGCTCCGCCGGTGGCTATGGCGTGGTCGGATTCGCTGCCTGCCACGAGCTTGAGTGCGCTCCACGTTTTGCCCTGGTCGTCGGAGTGGCGCTCGTAGACGTCGATGTGGTTGGGGAGGTCGCCGTTGTGGGTGAAGCGCATGTCGGCCATGGTGACGATGCGTCCGTTCTTCGACGCGTTGTCGCCCGTCTGGTTATGGAGCACCACCATGGCGGGAATGCGCCAGTAGTGGGAGTCGCCGTCGTAGGGCTGGAAGGGCTTGGAGGAGGTGGAATAGATGTAGGCGATGCCCGCGGGGTCTTTGCTTACGGAGAGTTTCTTATTGTCGTTGTAGTAGACGGCGCGGAAGGTGGTGTTGATGGTGTCGCCCACGCTGGCGTCGGCTTTGAGGTCGGCCGTCACGTAGAAATACGTTTCGCCGGAGGGAATAACCACGTCGGGGTTGAAGGGAATGGTGTCGGTGGCTTTACCCGTGAACTTGTCGGTCTGACCCACGAGCGTAGCGTTGCGTATGGCACTGACGAAGTTCTTGTCCTTGCTATGGTAAATCTTCACGTTCTCGAAGTTGCCCGTGGTGGCGCCCTTGCCGGCTACACCGATGACGATGCTCTTGGGCGCAACGTCGCCTACATATCCGCTCACGTTGGTGGTGAACTGGAGGAGCACCTGGTCCTTGTTGCCGGGTGCGAGGGTTTGCTCGCCGGGGTTTACTTCCACGCTCTTAAGCGTGGCGGCAGTAGTGAGGGTGGAGGCGTCGATGGCTTCGAAGGTGAACTGGCAGCCTACGTCGGACACGTTCGTTCCGCCGCCGTAGTTGATGATGTAGTAGTTGCTGCCGGCTTCTCCCTGGTGGAGCTGTGTGGTGCCGTTGGTGATGGTGTAGAGGTCGGTCTGTCCGCTGATGGCGGTCACGGTCCAGCCTTTCTCTGGTTTCTCGCCTACGCCCACGAAGGCTTTGTTGGAGCCGTAGGCTTCAAGCTGCTCGGTACTGACGTAGGTGCCGTCCATGTTGACAATGGTGTAGGTGCCGTCGGCGTTCTGCTCAAAGCGCCAGAGCATGCTTTTGCCGTAGGGCTTAGAGGCATTGGCTGTGCCTTTGAACTTGTTGCCCACGCCGTCGGAGGTGAAGGTGAGGCTGGAGCGGTTCGGTGTGTACACGCGGAACCACTTGGGGCTATCGGCCGTGGAGGCTTCTATGGCATCGGCCATTGCGCTTTGTGCGCCGGCGAGTCCCACGAAGGCCAGGGCGGCTGCAAGGGAGGGGAAGTAGAATCTTTTCATGTATAGGTATTCGTTAGTTGTGGTTTGTGGGCGTGCGTCAGTGCATGGAGCAAGAGGGTTGCCCCATGCACCGGCGTGCTGCTATTTCTTTCCGAGGAAGTCGGAGGGATTTATTTTGGAAATGTTGTCGCGCATGGCGGTGTCGCCCTTGAGGTTTTCGAGGCGGTAGTAGTCCATGAATCCCATTCTGCCATCGCGCAGAGCAGTGGCAAGCGCCTTGGGCACTTCGGCTTCGGCTTGGATTACTTCGGCGCGTGCCTGCTGGGCCTTGGCCTTCATTTCCTGCTCGGTGGCAACTGCCATGGCGCGGCGCTCCTCGGCCTTTGCCTGTGCAATGTTTTTGTCGGCATTGGCCTGGTCCATCTGGAGCGTGGCGCCGATGTTCTTGCCCACGTCGATGTCGGCAATGTCGATGGAGAGAATCTCGTAGGCCGTGCCGGCGTCGAGGCCTTTGGAGAGCACGAGTTTGGATATGGAGTCGGGGTTTTCAAGCACTTGCTCGTGGGTTTCTGCCGAACCGATGCTTGACACGATGCCTTCGCCCACGCGTGCCAGAATGGTGTCTTCCCCTGCGCCGCCCACGAGCTGGTGGATGTTGGCGCGCACGGTGACGCGTGCCTTGGCTATGAGCTGGATGCCGTTTTTGGCTACGGCGGCTACGGGAGGCGTGTCGATGACTTTCGGGTTGACGCTCGTCTGCACGGCTTCAAACACGTCGCGTCCGGCAAGGTCAATGGCGGTGGCTTTCTCGAAGGAGAGGTCTATGTTGGCTTTTGAAGCGGACACGAGTGCGTGAACCACGCGCTGCACGTGGCCGCCGGTCATGTAGTGGGCTTCGAGGTTGTCGCGGGTGATGGACTTGAGTCCGGCTTTGTGCGCTTCTATGAGGCTCGGCACGATGACGCCGGGCGGTACGTTGCGGATGCGCATGAGGAAGAGCTGGATGAGGGAGATTCTCACGCCCGACACTTTGGCGCTGAGCCAAAGGAAGAAGGGTACGAAGTGGAAGAATATTATGAGTGCAATGATTACTGCAAACACAAGGACTGCCATGGCGAAGGGTGCTTCAATCATAGTTTTAGGTGTATTAGGAAAGGAGGTGAATGATGTGTGTTTTTTACTGCGTTCAAGCGTTCAAACTTTGGTGCGCGGCACAGTCTGAGGCGCTTGTTTTGCAAATATAGACTTTTTTCTGCACATTCTGCTTGAAAGCGTGCTTATGGCGGAGAAAAATGTTGAACATACCTTCAATTGATGATTTGGGGCGACGGCGCATGGGGGCGACTCCAGTGTTGACAGTTCTACACGATTACAAAAGGCGAAGCCACACTCGCCCATGGGGGTCAAGTTTCCAACTTGACAGTTCTACACAAAGTTTCAAAGCGCAGCATGCAAAAGCCTCAGTGAGGCCG
>CAVJJO010000029.1:0-26913 GCA_963649665.1 Bacteroidaceae bacterium
CCCAGGGTGTCGCTTCGCTTGCCCTGGGCTAGGCGCAGGTTGGGCTTTCAGCCCGCCGTTGATGAATGCGTTGCATGATTCTCGAATCAAAAAATGCTCAAGTTATTTTTTACACATTACTAAGTGATGCTCAAAAAATGTCTTGCGCATTTTTTTTGATGCGCAGCGCATGGAGGTCACGACTCCCGTCTTGACAGACAAGCGGCCTCACGGAGGCTTCTGCGTGGCTTCGCTTTGCAAATTTCACGTAGAGCAGTCAAGAGCGTGACGTTTTGGAAACGTCACCCCCATAGAAGGCGCAGCCACGCAGAAGCCTCCATGAGGCTGCCCAAAAGCCCTGTTTTTTTAACACTGAGAATCGCGTAGAAATCATCGGATGCACCGACGCTCGGAAATACGCGATTCTCAGCGCGCATAATTATGCAGCTTTTCGCAGCAAAATGCGCATATATTCAGAATTTGCTGCATACCGTTGCATAAAACGCCCCTTCGCAGCAAAAAACGGAGCCTTTTCCGTGAAAAATCCAAGGCATCCAGGAAAAACTCCCCCTAAGCCCAACGTTTTGGGCCTAAGGGGAATTTTCACGAGATGCCTTGAAGCGTCGCATTTGTGCTGAAAAGAGGCAAAAACCCATCGTTCTTTTCTCTAGATTGAACCTTGCGGACGAAAAAACGAGAGTCTGAAAATTAACAGATGAAACGTTCGTTCACAATTGCCGTAACTACTCCGTTGGGTGTAAGCCTTAGTGCACGTTCACTTTGCGGTTTGATGTTCAGCAAAGTTCCAAAAAAGGACTTGCGCCGTTGTGGTGCAACGCGCATGGAGGTGCAACGCGCATGGAGGTCAAGACTCCCGTCTTGACGGAGGGGGAGGAACACGAATTATCATGAATTAACCACGAATTTTCATGAATTAAACGCGAATTTTCATGATTTATGAACACGGATGGCGCGTTTTGCAAAAAAATAATTTATGAAAATTCGCGGTTAATTCATGGCAATTCGTGTTTTTATAACAGCAAGCAAAGCGAGTTATCTCTTTGAATTTTGTGGGAGAAAAATTTTAGCGAGAGACGTGTAGAGCTGTCAAGATGGGAGTCTTGCCCCCATGCGCTTCGCATTATAATTGTGCAAACCTGCTTGGGAACAACGTTTTTGGGAAAAACGTATCTTCATAGTTGAGGCTTGGGTGAGCAAGAAATAGCAACACTTTTCCAAGCTACACGCCAAGCCGTATACAACAACATTAAAAGGCTTGAGAGGGAATAGCGCTTTTTCGCTATTGAAAAAAGTGATGTTCAAGGCAAACCATATAGGGGACTACTATAAAATTTGTACCTTTGCAAGGTGAAATAACGGAATTTTCGAAACACCTTGTTTTTATGAAGCTTTTAATCGTGAACGGTCCCAACCTCAACTTGTTGGGCCAACGAGAACCGGGCATTTATGGACACGACACCATGGATGCCTGCCTTGATGCGTTGCACAAGCGCTTCCCCGACGATGAGATAGACTATTTTCAGAGCAACGTGGAAGGGTTTCTCATTGACCGTTTGCAGCAAGCACTCACGGAAGGCGTAGAAGGCGTTGTGTTCAACGCCGGAGCCTATACCCACACCAGTGTGGCTCTTCACGACTGCATCCGTTCGCTTCGCTATCCGGTGATAGAAGTGCACATAAGCAACGTGCACCAGCGCGAAGAATTCCGCCATCACTCCATGATATCCGCCGCCTGCAAAGGCGTGATTTGCGGATTCGGACTCCATTCCTACACCCTCGCCGTTGAAGCCCTCAAGCTCAATGCCGAAAGTTGACAAGAAAAACTGCTAGACTACTATGTATAAGAAAACAAAGATTGTAGCCACCATTTCCGACATGCGTTGCGACGTGGGGCTTATCCAGCGACTCTACGATGCCGGCATGAACGTCGTGCGCCTCAACACCGCCCATCAAGACGCTGCGGGTATGAAACGCGTCATCGACAACGTGCGCGAAGTGTCAAGCCACCTCGCCATCCTCGTCGACACCAAAGGACCCGAAGTGCGCACCACAGCCACAGACCAGCCCATTGAATACCACAAGGGCGAAATCGTGACCATCGTAGGCAACCCCGAGCTGAAAACCACCCACGACACCATAGCTGTTACCTACACTGACTTCGTGAAGGACGTGAACGTAGGTGCACAGATTCTTATCGACGACGGCGACCTCGGACTTCGCGTCGACGACAAGGACGGCTCCTCGCTCACCTGCCACGTGGAGAACGATGCCACGCTCGGTTCGCGTAAGAGCGTAAACGTGCCGGGTGTACGCATCAACCTTCCCGCACTCACGGAGAAGGACCGCCGCAACATTGACTTTGCCATCGACTACGACGTGGCTTTCATTGCCCACTCCTTCGTGCGTTCCAAAGAGGATATCTACGAAATACGCAAGATTCTTGACGCCAAGAACAGCGACATCCGCATCATTGCCAAGATAGAGAATCAAGAAGGCGTTGACAACATCGACGAAATTCTTGAAGCCGCCGACGGCATCATGGTAGCCCGTGGCGACCTCGGCATAGAAGTTCCCCAAGAATACATTCCCGGCATTCAGCGCCGCCTCGTGGACAAGGCCATCCGTGCCCACAAGCCCGTCATCGTGGCCACGCAGATGCTTCAGAGCATGATTCACAATCCGCGTCCCACACGTACGGAAGTCACCGACATTGCCAACGCTGTTTATTCACGTGCCGATGCCCTTATGCTTTCCGGCGAGACGGCCTACGGCGACTATCCCGAAGAAGCCGTGAAGGTAATGGCCACCGTGGCTTGGCAGGCTGAGCGCGACTCTTTCCAGGAATTTGGCGGTGTGGACATTCCTCTCTCCGACAGCCCCGACGTTACGGAGTTCTTCTCCAAGGAAGCCGTGATGGCCACGAAGAGCATGAAGCTCCGCGCCATCATCATGGACTCATACACGGGTCGCACGGCACGCTACGTATCGTCGTTCCGCGGCGAGTGTAACATCCTTGCCATCTGCTACAAAGCCAAGACCGTTCGCCACCTTGCACTTTCCTATGGCGTGTATGCCATCTACATGCCCATGAAGAGCTACGGCCACGAATTCCTCCTGGCTGCCTTGCGCAAGCTTCTTTCCGACGGCGTGCTCCATCCCGAGGACCGCATTTGCTACCTCGGTTCGCAGCGTAAAGAGCAGCGCACCTCGTTCATGGAAATGAACATTGTGCGCAACCTTTTCGAAAGCGAAGGCGAAGAAACTTACCCCAACTGATTAGTGCATAATTAGCTCGTCATACATACACACAACAATAATCCCCCTGACACACATACCCGTGCGTCAGGGGGATTGTTCATATAAAGAGTTCAAATGTGATAGTTCGTAGATTATAGCGGGAAGCTCATGCCGAGCGAAATGTTCGAGTTAAGACTGTTGAGGGGAATGCCCTCCTTGCTCCGTTTGCCCATGAAGCGGTCCGCTCCTACGAAGAAGTTGAAATGCGGAGCGCGGAAGTCTACCACCGCACCGCAGGTGATTCCCGAGGAGTTGGCTGCCACGTTGGCAGAAACTTCAATGGCTTTCACCGGACGCACGTTGGCAGAAATCATGCCCTGATGCCAGGAGTAGCGGCCCGCAATTCTGCTCGTGTAGAGGAAGCCGAAACGCAGTTTGCGGTAAACGGGAAGCGTATATTCGGCACCCACGTTGAGCGTGGCGGCGAGCATTTGTGCGCGCGTTTTCTGACCGTCGTCGTAGAGGGCGAAAAGGTCGCCAAGGTCGTCGCCGATGTCGTTGAGCTGGTCTTCTATCTTGTTGTGTCCCGTGTCGGTGTTTCCGTCTATGTAGATGTCGTTCTTGAATCCGCTGAACGTCCATTCGCCGTTGGAAGAAGCGTGAAGCGCATTGTGCCAACTGATAAAGCCGAGATCCGTCACGGCAGCGCTGAGCGTGAGGTCGGGGAGGAGCTTGTACGTAGCACCGAAGTCAACTGCCATACCCGTTCCGGAGAGGTTTGCCTTGAAATCGTCGGTAAGGCCGTCTACGCGTTGGCGGTCGGTCGCCTGTCCAGTTTCGGGGTCCACGTAGTTCTTGTCCTTTTTGTATTTGAACTGGCTGCCGAACGGCGAGAGGGAAAGCTCAGCCTTGCCGCTTACGAGCCATTGGTCCTCGTTCATCTTCACGTGGAAGTCCGTGGCTTTGAAGTAGCCGTAGCCTAGTCCGAGAAGAATCTTGAGTTTTGCACCCACACGCAAGCGGTCGTTTATCTGCCGCGCATGCCCCAATCCGAGTTCGAGATACGACTGCGAACTCAGTCCGAGCGTGCTGATGTCGTACTCTTCCTCCTTTCCGGTCTCCTTCATGAAAGCGAAGAGGTCTTTGGGGAGGCAGATGTTGGTATTCGAACGTAGCGAAAGGTCTATGGAGTTCATGCCGCCGAAGGCTTTGAAGCCAACGCCCAGTATCTGGTATTTGAGATATACACCGATGTTGTTGCGCTCGTGCAGGCCGTCGAGAAATTCGTTGCGATCCACGTCGGGGTGCATAAACGTGGTTAGTTCGCGGCCGTCTATGCCGTAGCCTTGCCACGAAGGCTGCATTTTGTAGAAGAAGTTGGCGGCGCCGACGTTGCCCGTTGTACCTACGTTCAGATTGCCGAAAAGAATAGGCATGGCCACGTAAGGCTGGTCGAGCAATGCCGGGTTCATTTCGTGGCGGTAGGTAGACGTTTCCATAAAGTAGCTTGTGCGCAGTTCCTGCGCCGAAGCGGAAAGGGTGGCGGCTGCGGCCAATATAAGTGATGGTATACGGAGTTTCATAGGAAAGGGAATGTGAGAGTGAAACTTTGAGGGGCGGTGTTTGATGGATTGTGTGGTTTGTCTGGCAATGTCATCGCCACCCTTTAGTTAAAGTCGCCGACCACGCGTCCTGTGAGTCGGAGCTTGATGTCTGTCAGTCTCAAGTATTGCGTGGAAACGAGCGAATGCGTTTCGGTCGATTCGCCGCTTTCTGCACGCACATGGAACACGATGCGGTCCACTCTCGACAAATCCTTCGGGTCTTTCAGTTTGGCTGAAAGTTCTACGGGCGTCGTGACAGGAGTGTCGCTGCCATTGCCGGCCGCGATGTGCACTTCGCTGAACGCGATGCCGTCCATCACGTTGCCGTCTACGTCAAGTGCGCTCATTGTGGCCACGAGGCCGAGCGGCACGGTGCTTTCCACGTTGCCTTTTACCACGATTCCGTCGGCAGAGCAGTCTTTCAGGTCGCTATGCATGGAATTGGTAGAGTCGTTGTACACGATGGTCAGTCCGTCCTTGAATTCAAAGGGCACGAACACGGCGTAGTCTGCATGGCAGTTGTAGTTGTGGTTCAGCGCCACGGTGTATTCCTTGCTTTGCGGCACGGTGATATGTCCGTTCTTCAAGTCGATGTTTATCTGGTCTGGCAGACGCGTGATAAGCGAGCCCAGGTTGTCCACGCGATAGGTTGCCGTGGCTGCGGAGGCAGATTGCTCGGGGTCGTAGGGAGCAGTGCCTTGGTAGAAGTAGAGCTTGTTGGCCTCCTTTGCTGCAAGCTGCGCTTTGCCGCTGGAGGGAAGGTTTACGGTGGCGAGTGTCTGGCCGGAAAGTTCGGCGGTAAGTTTTCCGCTGAAGTCAAGGTCTACGGGAATCTGCGAAAGGTCGGCGTTGAAGCGCAGCGTGGGGTTTGTCACGGCAATGCGCACGTCGGCGTCCTGGAGGAAGTCCGGTAAGTCCGAACCTATTTCTATGGGATCTACCTCGGGGGCGATTTCCGGATTGAAGCGTCCGGTTGCATCCGTGGCTACCACGGTGGTTTTCTCGTTGTTGTTCTTGTCGTTGACCACAATGTCGAAGGAGATGTCGGCAAAGTCCGTAGGCAACATGTTGAAGGCTTCCTGTGTTTCAAAAGCGGCCTTGCCGCTAAATCTGATATTCAGGTTTTCCTTGCTCAGTACGATTTCGTGCTTTTCGTTGGGTGTGTTGTCGTTGCCGAAATCCAGGCGGTCTGCGGTGATTTCCACAAGTTTGCCGCCGAACGAGCAGTCGAGTTCGCCTATGGTAAGTACGTTGTCGCTTGAGAGTGTACCCGTTGAAACGTGGGCCACGTGGAGAATTTTGGGAATGCTTATTTTGGCGTCGCGTATCTTTTTCAGACGGAACTTTACGCCCTCGCTGCAGGCGTTGCGCACAATCACGGAAATCTTTATGGGCGTGATGCTCACGTGGTTGAGTTCCGTGATGGCTTCGGGCACTTCGCCCACCGTGAAGTCCATTTCGTCGTGGCCTTCGGCATTACCCGTAGGGTCGAAATCGGCGGGAACGGGAATGGCGGTACCTTCGGGAATGCTGTGTCCGTAGGTTTGTTCAAACTGCGTGCGGGCATCTTCGTACGAAAGCACACGGTAGGAAGTGTGTACAAGCACGTTGCTGATTTCGGAAGTCACGTCTTCCACGTTGAAATTCACGTTGGTGTTGCCGTTCTCCACGAGGTAGTAACGGTTCGTGCCGTTTTCCAGCCGTACGGACTTGTCCACCTTGAGCATGTTGTCGAGGGTGATGCGTTCGGTGTTGCCGAAGCGTACGCCGAGGCCTTCGCTGCCGAGCCCCATGGTCATGTCGATGTCTTTACTGAAGTCGTAGGACGAATCCACGCAGCTGCTTAGGGAAAATGCTGCGAGGAGTCCCAATGCCAAATGGCTGAAGGGTCGCATTTTGTTTTTGGGCTTCATAACGTTTAGTTTTTTTTCATAGTGCTGCCCTTTGTCCTTGCATGTCGGTAATGAGCGATATGTCCCAAAAGGAAGCTCTTGGCAGTGGACGAGGTGCGGTAATCGGTTAATGATGATTTTATGATACCGCAAAAATAAGGAACTTTTATGATTAATGCGCGTATAAAACCGAAAACATTAAGAGAAAATGCGAAAACTGTGACAATTGAAGTCTTGAAAAGGCGCGTGCCATATAGAGCGTGTAACGCATTGGGGGCAAGAATCCCGTTTTGAGAAATAAGAGCGGCTTTATGTTTTTTCGTGCTTTTCCGATGAGGATGCGTGTAGAGCGCGAGGTTTTGAAAACCTCGTCCCCATAGAAGGTGAAGCCACGCATAAACCTTCGTAACGCCTATGTCAATCAATGGACTATCACGAAAAGTCCCTCATAAAAGTGTAGTGGATGCGGAAAAAGTCCCTCATAAAAGTGTAGTCAGCTTTGCTATTACGCTGATATTCTGTAAGTTTGCAAGAAAATAGAAATATGGAAAGAAAAATTCTGCAAGACTTAACCAGATGGAAGGACAGAAAAGACCGTAAGCCTTTGATTCTGCTTGGCGCAAGACAAGTGGGAAAGACGTATATCCTTAAGGAATTTGGCAAAAGGGAATTCGATAATGTGGCATACGTAAACTGCGACAACAATTCGGCAATAACTGATTTGTTTGCCCCAGACTACAATATAGACCGCATAATTCTTACTCTTGGAGCTATAACGGGAGTGGCAATTACTCCAGGAAAGACGCTGATTATCATGGATGAGATACAGGAACTGCCGAAAGGACTCGCCTCTCTGAAATATTTTTGCGAGAATGCAAGGGAATACCATGTTGCCGTTGCCGGGTCGCTTTTGGGCCTCAGTCTGCATCAAGGAGAGTCGTATCCTGTGGGTAAGGTTAATACGCTCAACATGTATCCGATGTCATACGAGGAATATCTCTGGGCAAAAGGGAAAAAGGCTATGGCGGACTTGATAACGACGAGACAATGGGATGTCGTCAAAGGTCTGAGGACGCTATACATTCAGTATCTGCGTGAATATTATCTTGTGGGCGGAATGCCTGAGGCTGTAAGTAAATTTATAGAAACGAACGATGCCAACGCTGTTCGGGAAGTGCAAAAGGAAATTATCTCAGCTTACGAAAATGATATATCTAAGCATGCGCCTAAAGAACAAGTGCTAAGAATAAAGCAGGTGTGGAATTCCATACCTTCGCAGTTGGCAAAAGAGAACAAGAAATTCATTTACGGCGTTGTCAGACCGGGAGCAAGAGCAAAGGATTTTGAAATTGCGATACAATGGCTGATTGATGCCGGACTGATTTATAAAATAAATAGGGTGAAAAGTTTGTCGTTGCCGTTGAAAATCCATGAGGATATTAGTGCCTTCAAGATTTTCATGCTTGACTGTGGACTACTTGGCGCTATGAGCGATACGCCAGCTGCATTGCTTCTTTTGCCCAATAAAGAGAATAGCGGCAAGGGCGATTTTACGGAAAATTTCGTTTGCACGCAATTAAAGTCAACCGGCGACTTCCCGGTCTATTACTACAGCCGCGAGAACAGTCAGTTGGAGCTGGACTTTGTGGCACAATTGGGTATGGAGATTATACCGATAGAAGTAAAAGCAGAAGAGAATCTGCAAGCCAAGTCACTAAAGACTACTCTTGCTAATAATCCGGAGATGAGAGGCTTGCGCTTGTCAATGAGCGATTATCGCGAACAAGACAGAATAACGAACATACCGTTGTATGGTATAAGTGGGTGTATAAACGGCTCCTGTTTCTGATTTATAATCCTGTTGATTATTCCTTTCCTCTTATCGTAAAAAAGAAAATCCCCACCGATGCATTGCTGCACGGTGGGGATTTCCGTTATGTAAGATTAATGTGGTTAATCTATGTGTTAGTCAGCCAGCTTGGCTTTGATGAACTCGCGGTTGAGGCGGGCAATGTTGGCGATGGATTCGTTCTTGGGGCAAACGGCTTCGCAGGCACGGGTGTTGGTGCAGTTGCCGAAGCCGAGTTCGTCCATCTTGGCTACCATGGCCTTTGCACGCTTAGCAGCTTCTACACGGCCTTGGGGAAGGAGTGCGAACTGGCTTACCTTGGAGCTTACGAAGAGCATGGCGGAACCGTTCTTGCAGGCTGCTACGCAGGCGCCGCAACCGATGCAGGTAGCGCAGTCCATGGCTTCGTCGGCGTCGGCCTTGGGGATGAGGATGGCATTGGCGTCCTGGGGAGAACCGGTGCCTACGCTCACGTAACCGCCGGCTGCCTGGATTTGGTCGAACGCGGTGCGGTCTACCATGCAGTCCTTGATTACGGGGAAGGCTGCTGAGCGCCAGGGTTCAACGGTGATTACGTCGCCGTCGTTGAAGCGGCGCATGTAGAGCTGGCAGGTGGTGGCGCCGGCTTCCGTCTTGCCGTGGGGTGTACCGTTGATGTAGAGCGAGCACATACCGCAGATACCTTCGCGGCAGTCGTGGTCGAATACGAAAGGTTCTTTGCCCTCGCTGACGAGTTCTTCGTTGAGGATGTCGAGCATCTCGAGGAACGAGGTGTCGTCGGGGATGTCGTGCATCTCACGCGTGTCGAAGTGACCCGCATCCTTGGGGCCATTCTGCTTCCAGTACTTGATTGTGAAAGATATGTTCTTAGCCATGGCTGATTAATTCTTGTAGTTACGGGTTTTTACTTCAATAGCTTCGTACTTGAGCGGCTCTTCGTACTTGACGGGATCCTTGTCCTCGCCCTGGTATTCCCAGCAGCTTACGTAGAAGCAGTTCTGGTCGTCGCGCTTGGCTTCGCCTTCTTCTGTCTGGTGTTCGGAACGGAAGTGGCCGCCGCACGACTCTTCGCGGTGGAGTGCGTCGATGGCGATGAGTTGACCCATGGTGATGAAGTCGTTGAGACGGATGGCCTTGTCGAGCTCTACGTTTACGCCTTCGAGATGGGGCACGAAGAGGTTGGTCTCGAATTCCTTGCGCACTTCCTTGAGTTTGGTGAGGGCGGTTTCGAGTCCTTCCTTGGTGCGGGCCATGCCGACGTATTCCCACATGATGTGGCCGAGTTCCTTGTGGATGCTGTCGACAGACTTCTTACCCTTGATGTTGAGAAGGTGGTCGATGTGGTCCTTGACGGCCTTCTCTGCGGCCTTGAATTCGGGAAGGTCGGTAGAGAAGCGGGGCACGGTGATCTGGTCGCTGAGGTAGTTCTGGATGGTGTAGGGGAGCACGAAGTAACCGTCGGCGAGACCCTGCATGAGGGCTGATGCACCGAGGCGGTTTGCGCCGTGGTCGGAGAAGTTACACTCACCGATGGCGAAGAGACCGGGGATGTTGGTGGAGAGTTCGTAGTCTACCCAAAGGCCGCCCATGGTATAGTGGATGGCGGGGTAGATCATCATGGGGTTGGTGTATTCGATGCCGTCGTCGCCCTTGCGCACTACTGCTCCGGGTTTCACGTCGGTGATTTCCTCGTACATGTCGAAGAGGTTGCCGTAGCGCTGGAGCACTACGTCGATGCCGAGGCGGCCGATGGCTTCGGTGAAGTCGAGGTATACGGCAAGGCCGGTGGCGTTCACGCCGAAGCCAGCGTCGCAGCGTTCCTTGGCGGCACGTGATGCCACGTCGCGGGGCACGAGGTTACCGAAGGCGGGGTAGCGGCGTTCGAGGTAGTAGTCGCGGTCGGCTTCGTTGATGTCGGTGGGTTTGATTTCGCCCTTCTGGAGCTTCACGGCGTCTTCCTTCTTCTTGGGCACCCAGATGCGACCGTCGTTACGGAGCGACTCAGACATGAGGGTAAGCTTGGACTGCTTGTCGCCGTGAACGGGGATACACGTGGGGTGGATCTGCACGTAGGCGGGGTTGGCGAAGTAAGCGCCCTTGCGGTAGGCTGCGATGGCTGCGGAGCAGTTGCAACCCATGGCGTTGGTGGAGAGGAAGTAGGTGTTGCCGTAACCGCCGGTGGCGAGAACCACGGCGTGGCCGGCGAAGCGTTCGAGCGCGCCGGTTACGAGGTTACGGGCGATGATACCGCGTGCACGGCCGTCGATCATTACGACGTCCTGCATTTCGTAGCGGGTGTAGAGCTTCACGGTGCCGGCGTGTACCTGGCGCATGAGTGCGGAGTAGGCACCGAGGAGGAGCTGCTGACCGGTCTGACCCTTGGCATAGAAGGTGCGGCTTACCTGCACGCCACCGAATGAACGGTTGGCGAGTGTGCCGCCGTATTCGCGTGCGAAGGGAACGCCCTGTGCCACGCACTGGTCGATGATGTCGGCGCTGACTTCTGCCAGACGGTATACGTTGGCTTCGCGGGCGCGGTAGTCACCACCTTTCACGGTGTCGTAGAAGAGACGGTATACGGAGTCGCCGTCGTTCTGGTAGTTCTTTGCTGCATTGATACCGCCCTGTGCTGCGATGGAGTGAGCGCGGCGGGGTGAGTCCTGAATGCAGAAGTTGAGCACCTTGAAGCCCATTTCGCCGAGGGAGGCGGCTGCAGATGCACCGGCAAGACCCGTGCCGACTACGATGATGTCGAGCTTACGCTTGTTGGCGGGGTTCACCAGCTTCTGGTGGGCTTTATAGTTGGTCCACTTTTCGGAGACGGGACCTTCGGGAATCTTGGAATCTATAGTTGCCATGATTGGTATTTCTTTTTTGGGGATATGGTATGGGGGATGGCCGGACGGCTCGTTGCCTTTTGCCTATATGTTATAAGGTAAACTGAACAAGTGGCGGTGCCGGCCTTGAAACTTGTGCCATTAGCAGGCTACGCTGCAGCAGGCTCCGCCGCAGAAGGCGAACTTGAGCACTACAACGAGGAAGATGAGCATCAACACGGTCACGTAGATGTTGCCGATGCAACGCCAGCGGTTGAACCAGATCTTGCCGTTCCAGCCGAGGGTCTGCATGGCGCTCCAGAAGCCGTGGGTCATGTGGAACCAAATGGCCACGAACCAGATGACGTAGAGCACGGAGTATACGGGGTTCTTGAACGTATAGGCAATCATGGCGTATCCGTCGGAAGCGCTGTCCACTTCGTTGATGAAGGGCATGCCGCCGTTTACGAGTTCGGCAAGCATCATGTTGTACCAAAAGTTGAAGAGGTGGAGCAGAAGGCCGAGCACGATGATTACGCCGAGCACGAACATGTTCTGCGAAGCCCATTCAACCTTTTCGGGCTTGGAAGTCACGGCGTAGCGGTTGTTGCCGCGGGCCTTACGGTTCTGCATGGTAAGGATGAGTGCATACACGAAGTGCACGACTACAAGTGCTCCCAATACCACGGTGGCTGCTACAGCATACCAGTTGGCACCAAGCATCTCGCACACCATGTTGTAACCTTCCTCGGAGAAGAGGGCAACCAGGTTCATGCAACCATGAAACGTGAGGAACAGAATGAGCGCGATGCCGCTGACCGACATGATTACCTTCCGTCCGATGGATGAATTAGTTAACCACATAAGTTGATTTTTGAATTAAGTTGATATTTATTGTTATTAGATATTTTTCTTCAAAGGGTGTTTCTTTAGCTGCCGCAAGCACCCGCATTGGCGAGGATATCCCCACAAATGAGGATTGCCGCGTAACTTGTGCAAAATTAAAAGTTTTTGTTTGCCCTTGCAAATTTCGCTCTTTCTTTTTGGAAGGCGTTCGCCGCGCGAATGCTTGTGCGGAGCGGGCAGGCTGCAATGGCTTGCGCAAACAAAAAACCTGTACACTCCAATCGGGTGTACAGGCGCACTTGTGAATGTTAGATTCGATGGCCGTTATCGCAACGGGCAAGGCGCTCTTGGGAAAAAGAAAAATGTTACCTTTCTTTAGGAAAACAAGAGCCTCACAAGGTTGTTGAAAAAGGGATACCTCTGTATCCCAACCTTGTTAACCTTAAATCTAATACTATGAAAAACACTGCCGCAAATGTAGTGCTTTCCGATATACACCGCAACTTTTTCGCATATTTTTTTTCGCAAAGCGCTCATTTTGAGGTGCTGAAAGCGTAAGGCGAAGTGTATATAGAGCGTGCCGTTCTGAAAGACGTCAGGCCCTCATAGGCGAGCTTTGTCATCGCGCATGGGGGGCGAGGTTTTCAAAACCTCGCACTCTACACGGGGCTGAGAAAATGGGAGTTGTACGGCTTCGCAACGCAATACGCACCTTTCTCAAATTCCAAGGCACGCCGTAAAAATTCCAAGGCACGCCGTACGAATTCCAAGGCATGGAATTTTAATTTGCCTTAGGCCCAATATGTTGGGCCTAAGGCCCAAATTTTCCAAACGTTCACATTTTCTTCGCCCCTATATTCCGCTACAAAGCAGCCGCTTTCCTTACGCGCGCGCGTATATATATAATGGAGGCGAAGTGCATGAGCGGCAACACATCCCCGCCTTGGCAGACAAGGGTGGCTGCCTTTAAAGCGCAGCCGCGCAAAAGCTTTTGCGAGCCGTTGAGTGTACAATCTGTCATCAAACGCTCCTATTTTGCGCTTAAAACACGTTTGTTATGGTCATTTTATCACAAAAAGTAGGGAAATGCAGCAAAAACGCTTGCCACGTCGTGCGTTTTGCTCTATCTTTGCATGGAATGTCGGAGCAAGGTATCCGTGTGTCTATAAGGAGCACACAGTAGCCTGCGTTTCCCCATTGAAGACAACTAACACTACAAGCATAAACACATATTCATCATCGAACAAATGGAAAAGGTAGATTTGCTGGACCTGAAAATCCTCAAAATCATTACAGTCAACGCACGCATCCCGTTTAAGGACGTGGCTGCAGTATGCGGAGTGTCGCGTGCCGCCATCCACCAACGCGTGCAGCGCCTCATTGAGGCCGGCGTGATTACAGGTTCCGGCTACAACATCTGTCCCAAAAGCATAGGCTACAGCACCTGCACCTACGTGGGCATCAAGCTTGAGCGCGGCTCCATGTACAAAGGCGTGGCAGAGCAGCTCGAGAAAATACCCGAAATCGTGGAGTGCCACTTCACCACAGGCCCTTACACCATGCTCATTAAGCTCTACTCGCGCGACAACGAGCACCTCATGGACCTGCTCAACAACCGCATACAGGAAATTCACGGTGTGATCTCCACCGAAACGCTCATCTCCCTCGAGCAAAGCATCAGCCGCACGGTGCCCGTGGTCTTCGAAAACGAAGAGGAAGAAGAAAACTAAAGCATTCTCCTTATGGACTTCAACTTGGCAGGCCCGTTTATAGGGCTGGCCACCTTCCTCGTCATCGGCATGTTCCACCCCATTGTCATCAAGGTGGAGTATTACTTCGGAACACGTTTGTGGTGGCTCTTCCTCCTTATAGGCATCGGCTGCATTGTCGGTGCCTTATTCGTAAGCAACACGGTGGCAAGCGCCGTCATCGGCGTTGTAGGTTTCTCTTCGCTGTGGTCCATCCTTGAAATCTTCGAGCAGCGCACCCGTGTAGATAAAGGGTGGTTCCCCGAAGGGCCGGGCCACAAAAGCCGAAAGGCAAAATAGTATGGGGTGAAGCACATTGGTGCGAAGCGCATACAAACAAAGCACATAGGTGCGAAGCGCATTCAAAAATCACATACGAACAAAGCGCATTGGTGCGAAGCGCATGGGGGTCAAGACTCCAGTCTTGACGCTCTACACGGCCTCACGGCCTCACAAAGGCTTTTGCGTGGCTCGCGCCTTTAGCAACGTGTAAGAACTAGAGTATTTCTCCAAGCGATATTTGCGGGCGGGAGCACAAACGAACTTCGTCCGTTTAAACTCCGTTTAAGTTCTGCGGAAAATCTACGTAACCTCGCAGCACTCTAGCCCTCGTGCGCAGCCTGCAAAGAACATTCCCAACCTGAATCAGTCCACATGACAGAACATTTCTCCATAACCGCCGACTACGACCGGCTCACCTCACAGTCGCCATCGGCGTCCACCCGTCCGCTCATTGGCATCACGGGCAACTTTGCCGAAGGCGAACTCCGCTTGCTTTCCGGCTATTTCCGCAGCATAGAAGCCGCAGGCGGTATTGCCGTAGTGGTTCCCCCTCAGGCGCAGTGCGACGAAGCCACCGCAGCGCTCCTCGACCGGCTCGACGGCTTGCTCCTCTCCGGCGGCGCCGACCTCAATCCCCTCTTCGTGGGCGAAGACCCCGTGGAAGCGCTCCACGGCATCAACCCCATACGCGACCGCTTCGAGCTCGGCCTCATACGCCTCGCCTACGACCGCCAGATACCCATGCTCGGCATTTGCCGCGGCATACAGATGCTTGCCGCCGCGCTCTCGGGAACCATCGTGCAGGACATCGCTACCGCCATGCCCGACACGCCGCTTGTAAAGCACTCGCAGGACGCTCCGCGCACCACAGCCACACACTTCGTGACCGCCGAAGACGGGTCGCTCATGCACCAGCTCTTCGGCAAGTGTTTCACCGTAAACTCCTTCCACCACCAGGCCGTGGACGAACCGGGCGAACACTTCCGCGTGACGGCACGTTCCGCCGACGGAGTGGTTGAAGCCATTGAGAGCACGGAGTTCAAGAGCATCGTAGGCGTACAGTGGCATCCCGAATGTTTCATCCTCGAAGGCGACCACTACATGATGCCCCTCTTCCGCCACTTCGTGGGCGAAGCCGCATCGTTTCAGAAGGCCAAACGCCTGCACAGCCGCATCGTGACGCTCGACTCCCACTGCGACACCCCCATGTTCTTCTCCAAAGGCGTGGAACTCACCCGCCGCGACCCGCAGCTCCTCGTGGACTTCCACAAAATGAAGGAAGGACACCTCGACGCCTCCGTCATGGTGGCATACCTGCCGCAAGGCGAACGTACCCCCGAAGGCCATGCCACAGCCACCCAAGAGGCATGCCGCATACTCCGCGAGATAGAGGCCCGCGTGAATGCATCGGGTTGTGCCGCACTGGCGCGCACGCCCGACGACATTGTCCGCAACAAGCGCAACGGTCTGCTCTCCGTGGTGCGCGGCATTGAAAACGGCTATGCCTTGGGCACCGACCTTGCCAACGTCAGGCGGTTTGCCGACATGGGCGTGGCCTACATCACCCTTTGCCACAACGGCGACAACGAGATATGCGACTCCGCATGCCACTCCACCGAGTCGCACGACGGCTTGAGCTACTTCGGACGCCAGGTGGTGCGCGAAATGAACCGTTGCGGCGTGATGGTCGACCTCAGCCACGCTGCCGAAACGTCGTTCTACGACGCTTTCGAAACGTCCTTCTGCCCCATCATCTGCTCCCACGCCTCGAGCCGCGCGCTCTGCAACCATCCGCGCAACCTCACCGACCACCAGCTCCGCACCATAGCCGCTTGCGGCGGTGTGGCACAGGTGACACTCTACCACGGCTTCCTCCTTCTCGACGAAGAGAAACGCCCTGCCGACGTGATCGACGCCGTGGCGCACCTCATGCACATGATAGACGTGGCGGGCATCGACCACGTCGGCATAGGCACCGACTTCGACGGCGACGGAGGCATATGCGGATGCGCCTCTGCTTCCGAACTCATCAACCTCACGCGACGCCTCATGGCAGAAGGTCTCACCGATGCCGACCTCGAAAAGGTGTGGGGCGGAAACTTCCTGCGCGTGATGCAACACGTGCAGAACCTCAAAAACCCCGAACGCATCCCCGACTGGGAACCCATCTCCTAACATTATATTGTACCCTCATGAGACTCCTCACAGCAGCCGCTCTTGCAGCGGCAACGCTTTGTCTTTTCGCTTGTAAAAACCAGAAGCAGGCCACCGACTCGGCCGCCGAAACCGACACTGCCGCCATCTGCGCCGTGCAGTTCAACGCCGACTCGGCCTACGCCTCCGTTGAAGCGCAGTGCGCCTTCGGGCCGCGTGTGCCGAACACCAAGGCCCACGACGACTGCCAGCGCTACATCACCGAACGCTTCAAGGCTTACGGACTCGACGTCATTGAGCAGCGCGCCGACCTCAAGAACTACGCCGGCACCGTCTACAAGTCGTGCAACATCATAGCCCAGTACAAACCCGAATGCAAGGAACGCATCGTGCTTGCCGCCCACTGGGACAGCCGTCCCTGGGCCGATGCCGACCCCGACTCCACCAAACACCGCGAACCCGTAATGGCAGCCAACGACGGCGCCAGCGGAGTGGCAGTTCTGCTTGAAGTGGCACGTCTGCTCGGCGAACTCAAACCCGAAATAGGCATCGACCTCGTCTGCTTCGACTCCGAGGACTGCGGCGCCCCCTACTGGGACGAAGATAAATCGCCCAGCGACGGCAGCGACTGGTGTCTCGGTTCGCAGTACTGGAGCCGGAATCTCCACAAGCCAGACTACACGGCACGCTACGGCATACTTCTCGACATGGTGGGCGGCACCGACGCCCGCTACTGCTACGAGGGCGTTTCGCTCCGCTACGCCCGCGACATCGTGGTGCGCCTCTGGGACGCTGCGCAGCGCATAGGTCAGGGCAACCTCTTCGTGCAGACCGAAGGCGGCTACGCACAAGACGACCACGTGCCTATGAACGAAGTGGCGGGCATCCCCACCGTCGACATCATCCCCTTCGTCGAAGGCGAACACACCTTCGGCTCCACCTGGCACACCACACACGACACGCCGCAAAACATTTCGCGCGAAACGCTCCGCGGCGTAGGCCAAACGCTCCTCCAGCTCATCTCGGAAGAGAAGCAATAAGCTAAGTAACCCCATTCCCTACATACATCAACCACAAATGACTATCAACGAAACCCAAGACGAGATAATAGAAGAATTCTGCGAGATGGACGACTGGATGGACCGCTACCAGCTCCTCATCGACCTCGGTGAAGAACAAGCGCCCCTTCCCGCCTCCGACAAAACGGAGCAGAACCTCATTGACGGATGCCAAAGCCGCGTATGGCTCGTGTGCGACGAGCACGACGGAATTCTCGACTTTAAGGCCGAAAGCGACGCACTCATCGTGAAAGGCATCGTCACGCTCCTCATCCGCGTTGTCAACCACCACACGCCACAGGAGATTCTCGATGCAGAACTCTACTTCATAGAGCGCATCGGCCTCACCGAGCACCTCTCACCCACACGTTCCAACGGTCTGCTCGCCATGATAAAGCAAGTGCGCATGTACGCCTTGGCATACAAAACGAAATTGGGATTATAAAACGCATATACTTCAAACCCTAACCCAGCAATGATTATGAAAAAGATCATGTACGCCGCTGCACTCTTTGCAGCCGTTGCCTTCGCATCGTGCTCAGGCAACAAAACTTCCGACGGAGCCGTAGCCGACAGCACGGCCGACAGCGCAATGGTTGAAGGCGAAGCCCTCAGCGCCGACCAGGCTTCCGCTGCCGCCGACTCCCTCACCACAGCCCTCGAAGCAGAGCTCAAGAAGTCCGCTCCCGATGCCGCCAAGGTAAAGGAACTCACCGAAGCCATCCGCACCACCACCGAGAAGCTTCAGAGCCAGGGCGACGAAGAGGCCGTAAAGAGCTACACCTCAAAGGTGAAGGAATACCTTACCAGCAACGCTGAGAAAATCAAGAGCGTAGATCCGCAGAGCATCACCGTGCTCGACGTGGTGAACGCTGCCGCCAACCTTCCCCAAAGCGTGCAGAACGCTGCACAGGACGGCGTCGACGCAGTGAAGGCCGACGGCGAAGCTGCCAAAGCTGCCGGCGAAGCCGCCAAGAGCGCTGCTGCTGCCGCAGGAAAGGCCGCAGTAAACGCTGCCGAAAACACTGCCAAGGCTGCCGCTTCGAAAGCCGTTTCCGACGCTCAGGCAAAGAAGGACGAAGCTGTGAAGAAAGCCAACGACAAGGCCAACGAAGCCGTGCAGAAAGGTGCGCAGAAAGCTTCCGATGCCATCTCCAAAGGTCTCGGCAAAGCGCTCGGCAACTAACGTCGCCCCATAGCCAAACCCCACTCATCCCCTTGACGACACACCGCACGTCGGGTCGCCAAGGGGATTTTCTGCTTATAAAGTAAGAAGGGCTGACGCTCATGGAAGCGAGGTTTTCAAAACCTCGCGTTCTACACGAATATGTAAGACGAAGCTTCGAAGAAGTCTCCGCGAGGCCGTGTAGAACGTGACGTTTTGAAAACGTCACCCCCCATAGCAGGCGCAGCCAGGCAAAAACCTTCGTGAGACCCAAATTCTAATCTCCAATCTTTATTCCCCATGACCTCCCTTCGTCGCTGTCTCAACTGGCTCTGCCGCTTCCGCCACCGGTGCGGCTATGGCATACATTCCCCCTTCGCTTTCAACTTCGTCACCGGTGTGGTATACGAAAAGGGAGAATACTACGCCTATGACCGGCTGCAGAAGCTCCACGCACAAAACGGCTCCCCGCTTTCCTCTTCAAAGGCAGCCTTGCGGCGCAAGGATCTGCGTCTGCTCTTCCGTCTGGCAAACTTCCAAAGGCCTGCCCGCGCCTGGCTCTTCGGTGCGTCGGCCGACAGCGCATTCCTTCCGTGGCTGAAAGCCGGAAGCGTCCACACGCATTGGCATACCGACGCCTGCGCTGCCCCTTCTGCCGTAAACCTCATCGTGGCCGACGGCAACTGGCCCCAAGCTGCCGACCATCTGCTCCAAAGCCTCGCTGAAGGCGGCATGCTCGTGGTGTTCAACATTTGGCAAAGCCGTGAACGCCGCCAAGCCTGGCAACGCATCCTTTCCCATCCCCACAGCACCGTGGCTTTCGACCTCCGCGACTTCGGCATCGTGTTTCGCCGCCCCGACCTCAACCGCCAGCACTATAAGGTGTGCTATTTCTGACGAACCCATACTTCATTCAAAACCTCGCCTCCAACGCCCAAACGCTCCTAACAACGTGTTCAAGATGAAACTAAAGCTTTCGAAACCATCATTTACCGGACAGATTTTCCTTGCTCTCCTGCTGGCCATCATTGCGGGTTGGCTCATGCAGGGCATCCCCGACATAGCCGAAGGCTACATCAAGCCCTTCGGCGTCATCTTTCTCAATCTGCTCAAATTCATCGTAGTTCCGCTGGTGATGCTCTCCATCGTGTCGGGCGTCATCTCCATGGAGGACATCTCCAAGGTGGGCAAGCTCGGTGTGCGCTCGCTCGTCTACTTCACGCTCACCACCGTGGCAGCCGTCACGCTGAGCCTCATCGTGGCCACATGCCTTAAGGGCTTCTTCCCCGTCATCAAACTCTCTACTTCCGAAACACAGATAGAAGCGCCCGACATCACGTTCATGGACCAGATTGTGAACATGTTTCCTAGCAACGCCGTTCTGCCCTTCAGCGAAGGAAACATGATGCAGGTAATCGTCATCACCCTTTTCCTCGGCTTCGCCATCGTACACGTGGGCGAGAAGGCAAAACCGGCAAAGGAACTGCTTTTGAGTTTCAACGAGATTGTGCAGAAAATACTGAGCTACATCCTAAGCCTCGCCCCGATAGGCGTGTTCTGCATGCTCACCCCCGTAGTGGCAGCCAACGGTCCGCAGGTCGTAGGCTCCTATGCCAGCCTCATTGGCGCCAACTATTTGTGCTTCATCGCTCATGCCCTCCTCGTCTACTCCCCTTGCGTGTACTTCCTCGGCGGCATGACCCCCTTCAAGTTCTTCAAGGGCATGACCCCTGCCATGCTGTTTGCCTTTTCCAGCGCTTCAAGCGTCGCCACCATCCCGTACAACGCGGAGTGCAACAAAAAGATGGGCGTGCGCGGCGAGATATGCGACTTCGTGCTGCCCCTCGGCGCCACCATCAACATGGACGGCACCGCCATCTACCTCGGCGTGACGAGCGTGTTCATCGCAGCCTGCTGTGGCATAGACCTCACCATGCACCAGTACATCGCCATCATCCTCTCCTCCACCATCGCCTCCATTGGCGTGCCCGGCGTACCAGGCGGCGCATTGGCGCTGATGGCCATGGTGTTCGCTTCTGCCGGTCTGCCTGTTGAGGGCGTAGCCATAGCCGCCGGCGTGGACCGTCTTGTGGACATGGGTCGCACCACGATGTCCATCACCGGCGACGCTTCCTGCGCCGTCGTCATGCAGCGCTTCAGCAAAAGCATCTTCAAAGCGTGAGGAACGTATGGTTTTGCAGATAGATTCCTTCTTGTTTTCAGAAATATCTCGAACTATACTTTAGAATATTCTCGTATTTTTGCAAGGTATAGTTTCAAATATTTCTGGTATAGATACAAAGATATTCATTCACGGACGGAAGAGAGAGGTTCCCCTTTCTTTTCCGTTTTCTGTTTTTATCCGTTCGTTTCTTGCTAATAGTTGTGTTTTTTGTTTGCATTACTACCGAAAGCAATGAAGATGTAGGCGTATAGCCAAGTGAATATATACCTCATCGGCTCATGAGGGTATACTTCATTGGCTCATGAGGGTATACCTCATTGGACAACGAGGCTATACTTCATCCCAAGACGCACGTACGTGCATTGGTCGCCGCACGTATGTTCATAGTCCATCGCACGTACGTGCATCAGGCATCGCAACTACGTGCGTTTTCCATACATCCATTTTACAACGACAATAGTAATTTGCAATAGTAGAGGCCTCTCCGGTAAGTACAAGGGCTCGTCACGCTACATTGACGCAGCATATATCGCACTTTCTGCCGGTCGTGACCACGTACTCGGTGATGAATGGAAAAGCTCTCCCATTATTCCTTTAAAGAAGACCGGTGACGCATTCAATTACGGTGAGGTGAAGGGCAAGGTCGAAAAGTTCATGAAGGAAGAACAACCGTTGGATGAAAAGTAAAATCAATAAAGTAACAATATAATTATATTAATAGAGGAGACGATGTAACAGTCGTCTCCATTTTGTCTTAAAAAATTCAATTTTGTTTTGTAATACGGGCGTTGCCTAACTATATATAAATGTGAGATGGGTGTGACTCATCAGTTAAACAAGTTAAAACTTTAAAACAAATCAAGATATGAAAACTTTAACGACGAGAGAAATTCGAGAGGTTATCCTTGACGAACTTGAAAAACTTGAAGTAAAACGTTACGGTCGAGTAAAAGAAGAACCCTACTTTTTGTGTGCCTTTGCCTGTTTTAATGGTTTAGAGAACCACAATATCAACGATAAGGTTTCTTTCGCAAAGCTACTCGCTGCTAGTTTCGACCCAATGGGTACTACTGAGACGGAGGTACGTGACAAGGTTGATAAGCTTTATGACTACTACAATGACAGTGACTTGCCTTATTGGGGAGATGATGACTGACAATACATTAAACGAACCCAGAAACATATTTATATCTACAATAGTAGAAATTAAGAAGGGGGGTAGGCCAAGGAGCGTGAGCTGCCCCCCCGATTATATCTACAATAGTAGAAATTAAGAAGGGGGGGTAGGCTGTTCGGTTTTATAATCTGTGTGATTTCTCACTATATATAAATGTGATGCTTATTACACATTTTAAAAATCAAATTTTCAACTATGATTTCTACAAACAAAATTGAGGGTATCGTCCGACACATTGCTAACAAGAACGGTGTTAAGGTTTCAAATGCCGGAATTAAGATTGAACCCGATAAGAACGATTGTGATATTATTAACTGGGTCACTATTAATATAACAACAAATAAAGCGGTTTCAGAAAGAGTAGAGAAACGAATCCAGGTTGGCATCGACCGTTACTTTTATAAACCGAGCACTGTCAGAAAGCATTACATGGTTGCAATGATTGATTTCTTTACTGAATAAGCACTATTTTATACATAATATAAAATCTACAATAGTAGAAATTAAGAAGGGGGGTAGGCATCGCAATGACAAACGTAATAAATTCTCTACATCTACAATAGTAGAAATTAAGAAGGGGGGTAGGCACGTTATATCCTGTGGCGTTGTTGATCAATCTACAATAGTAGAAATTAAGAAGGGGGGTAGGCAGTGATGTCACCAACTTGTCACCACCACCATCTACAATAGTAGAAATTAAGAAGGGGGGTAGGCGTTGTTACATCAGGCGAACGTCTGGCGATATCTACAATAGTAGAAATTAAGAAGGGGGGTAGGCCCTTTCGTATTGCAAGATTACTTAAAAATATTGGAACAGAGATATTTACGTGGGCATATTTTTCAATATCTTTTATACCCCTCCTCATAGTATAGGCTTGCATAGAGGGTACAATTGTTTGATAGACAATGCGTTATGCGTGCCGGTAGCGATTTAAACAGACTGAGGTTTGTAACCCGCTTATGGAGGCGAGGTTTCCAAAACCTCGCGCTCTACACGGCACGTCTAAGCGCTGCATATCACTCAAGAGTTTCCATGTAAGTGTTGCAATTCAGAAATAGACAATGGGCTGGTCGCGGTGGATGGCATTGCCATACTTGGTGAGCTTGTCCGAATTGACGTCAAAGATAATGACACTGTCGTCGTAGGTGAAATGCTTGGCGTACGCCTCTATCTTGGCGACAAGGTTGTCCATCACACGCTTGGTGTTTGCAACTTCGTAGACCGAGAGTTGCAAACGTATGGCCCCGTGCTTCTTTAGCATCTTGGAGAAGTTCGTGCGCATCTTGTCGTCCGTTATGTCGTAACTAACTATTATCATACACTATTGCTAAAATTCAAAAACCGGATAATCTTTTGTTGACTTGCACCCCATGAAACATCGGTAGTATTTCTGTACGAACATGAAGAAGTCAGCCTTGTGGGCTATCAAGGCGTCGTAGAACACCTTGTAGTAGTCGGCGCACTTCTCGTGCTTGAGCCGATACTCCTGCTTCTGCAACGTGAAGTCCTTTTCAGAGAACTGTTTTCGGTTGAACGCCAGCAGCGTGGCGTGGTCTATGATGCAACGGAACGGCTCTATCAAGTCGCATACAAGCGATTTGCGTTTGAACCATAGGCGATGGTACACCCCTACGTAAAGATCGAAGCCGAAGAGGCGGATGAAGCATTCCATGAAGTTGAACAGGATGGTGTAGCCTATGTCCAGCGTGACGTTCATCGCGTCCGTTTTCATGCGAGGGTGTCTGCCACGCCAGTTGAGGCTTTGAAAGTAGGCGGCGAAGAACGTCTTTGCCACAGTACCTTCCAAGCCCATCAGTCGGTTGTAGTCCGAGATATCGGGGATGGTGTTCATGGCGGCAATGCACGTCTCGATGGCATCCGCCGTGGCATCATCCTTCTTGCGGGTCTTCTGCAGGGCACTCTTCTGGTTCAACACTTTATTATATACGAGCGCTCGGGCCACGGTCAAGTCTTGCGGAGCGAAATCGTGCTGACGCTTACGCAGCAGGAAGTTGCCTTCTGCCGTGTCGGCCCAATAGAAGACCGGGCGGAGGTTGGGCTTCATCACCACCAATGCCACACCGTACTTACGGCACTTCTCTATGAGAGGTGTGGTGACGGTGATGTGCCCGATGACGAATAGTGCTAGCAACTTCTGGAAGGGGAACTTGGTGAGCGTTTTCTTCTTGCTGCCGTCCGTCTCCTCCAGCATCAGTTCGCCGTTGCTCACTCTGAGGCTTCTATCGTGCTCGATGCAGTTCACCACGAAGATGGTGCGCGTTTCTATGTCTTTATGTGTAAACATTATCCGTGTCTGTTTTGTCGCAAAGATTGCAGTAGATGCAATGGGCGCATTTGTTCGGGTTTATTTTGAAAGCCGTAGTGGCGGGGTCGTACTGCTTGAAGCGTTCTATGAAGCCTGCCAGTTCGCGCTTACCTGCCTCTCCGGGCATCTCCACGTCAATCATCTTGTTGGTAGATATTTCGTAGAAGGCAAGCCGGTCTACGGGGTATCCCATTTCTGTCATGCAGAAGTATTGTCCCCAGAGTTGGTATATCTGTCCGCGGAAAATCTGCTTGAGGTTGTTCTTGCGTTCTATCAGCATACGGCGGTCTTGCTTGTAGAGGTCTATCTTGCCGGAAATGCCGAGTTCATCGCAGTAGACGGGCAGCGACATGATGTCTGCCCTTCGTGTGCTGCCGCTTTTGGTGTCTACGCCCTGGTGGGCAATGGTGCCCTTGGTCTGCGGCGTGGCTTTGTACAATTCTTCGTCCGACTCCATATACACGCTGTGCATGTATATGGAGTACGGACAGAAGATAAAGTCATTCAGCGTAGAAAGCGGAATGTAGTCAGTCATTCAAGTATGGTTTTTGTTGGGCGAAGTTGAGCCACTCTTTGTTCTTTATTGCGAGGTTGGGCTTTTGGCCCTCGGTGCTCTCTTGTATCTGCCTAACAGCCCACAGGCCTTTACGTGCAATGTTGTACGCTCCGTTGGCATCAGCGTCCTTGGGAAGGGCGTCTCCGCTGCATCGGCTGTCGTAGAAGTTTCCGTTCTCGTCTGCCACGGGCGAGAGCAGATAGTCAGTCTCAGAGTTGGTGATGCTGTTGCGCATCTGTAGCAGCAACTTCATAAGGTGCATTAACGGTTCAAGATGCTTCTTGTCCGCCAAAGAGCAGACGGCTTCTTTTATATTCCCGTGAATGTCGATACCGGCACAGGCAAACGCCCTCTTGAACTCCTCTGTCAGTACGACTTCCTCATTGTCCCATTGGTTGACTTTCGCAGGATTACGGAACGTGCGGATGCGTGTGCCGTGTGTGCAGAGCGTCCATGTCGTACGTGTACCCTCTGCCTTGGAGGTAAAGTGGTTATAGTCGAATGCAAACTCAAACCAGTCTTTGTCGGCATTATAGCGGATGGAGTCAAAGAGATAGAAGAACCTCCGTGCCTGGTCGGCATTTGTATACCTCGTGTCGAAGAGATTGACGAAACCGGTGACGGGGTCAATCTTGCTCGTGTTCCACGCCGGAATGTAGAAGAGGCAACCGCTCTGCTTGCCGAGCTTTTGGAAACTTTCAAACTTGCTTGTCAACTGTAGGGCATGCAGCAGACCTCCAGTTTCGTCGACATCCTTCTGCTTGTCCACATAGTAGTTGAGCTTGTCAATGAGCATCTTCTCGAACTGCTCGTAGACGCTGCGCTCTATCTTTTGTCTGCCACGCATGAAGCCCATGTTCAGGTCCTCAAGCACCACGATGGCATCGTATTCCACCATCATCTTGCTGATGATGTGAACCACCTGGCTCAGGTAGCCCTGCTTGATGTCCTTGATGTTCTCTATTTTCTTCCAGTTCTTGCGAGCCTCGGTACGGTTTCCTTCACGTTCCGTCAACAAGTCCTTGTAGTTTGTGGCATAGGTGTTGCCGTTGTACTCATTGACGATGTCGTTGAGCGTCATCTGCTTTACGATGTTGCCCTTCAAGTCGATGAGCGAGAGGTAGAGCAAGTGGCGCTCGCCGCGATCGATGCCTATGATGTGCTTGATGCCGCCGTTGCGGATGATGCTGAGAACTTCCGAGTTTACATTATACTTGTTCGGCTGGGAATAGTTGGCAATTATAGATAGATGAAATTGGAATTTGTCTTCTGTATACCGTTTGTCCTTTACCAATTCATATGTAAAGGAACTTGTCTTTTTGGCGTTGAGTTTGTTCTTGTTCTGAATAGGATTATTTGCCCTGTGTCGGGCGGTTCTTTTATCTAAGCCCTCTGTTTTGGGGCGAATGAATACCTCTCCTGTTCCTATATCATAAACTCCTTGTGTCATGCCTAAAAGAGCCTTGAAATACATGGTATGAAGATTATCTGTACCTCTGCTTTTTCTTAAACCTTTAGCTGACGTTTCTGCATAGGAAAGATCCTTGTTGCTTATTTTGAAAAGGAACAAAGACTTTTCTTCTCTTTTTATTGCATCATTTACAGATTTCTCTACAACAGGATAATAACCAAATGATTTTGAAGGCAATCTTTCTATTCGGTCGAATAGTTCATCGATGTCCAACTCTTCATGAGTTGACAATTCTTTGGCTGCAGGTACACGAGTCAACGAATTAAGGGTAGCGAGAAAGTGCTGTTTCATCTTCTTGTATGCTTCAGCCACCTTCTCATTCTTGAGCATATTTTGGTATATTTCAGCTTGGCTACTTTTTAAACGCTTAAGATAAGTCGGCACCTTTTCCTCTTCAGCGGGTGCTGCAGTGCCGTCAAAGTGTTGTGTGCTTAGATAATCTCTAAATGCAGAGAGGAGGGATTTGGAATCTTCCTCATAGTTTCCTTTATCCTTATATTAGCAGACGTGAGGCTTTGCAGTTCTTGGGATGATTTTACGCGCGTG
>CAVJJO010000030.1:0-25989 GCA_963649665.1 Bacteroidaceae bacterium
TTGCCCTGGGCTAGGCGCAGGTTGGGCTTTCAGCCCGCCGTGGCACATTTCTCGAATCAAAAACTGCTCAAGTTATTTTTTGACATTTACTTAATGAAAATATTAGCCTTCATTGTCTCTTACGTCGTGCCTCCTATAATGGCGGGCATATTGGCGTAGAAATGTGGAAAGCCAATCCAAAGATTCTTGGAGCGGTTGTTTGACAGCAAGTGACAGGCCGTGTGCGTAGAGCGCGAGGTTTTGAAAACCTCGCCCCCATGTGCAGTGCTTCATTCGCTCATAAAGCGAAGTCATGAACCGCACATGGGGGTGACGTTTTCAAAACGTCACGGCTCTACACGCAGTCACGGACTGTTTTGCGTGGCTTCGCCTTATTAGCCCTGCCAAATACAATTATGCCCAACGCCATTGCATTCCGCCCAAAATGTTTACCTTTGCCGCATAACCTTATAACCTTTTAAATCCCTTACCGAAAAATGGCATCCATCACCGAAAAAGTAGGCTACGGATTGGGCGACATGTCGTCGTCGATGTTCTGGAAAATATTTTCAGCCTATCTCCCCTTCTTCTATTCAAACATCTTCGGACTTAGCCTTGAAGCCACCGGCGCGCTTATGCTCGTGACGCGGATATGGGACGCTGTGAGCGACCCCATGATGGGCATCATTGCCGACCGCACGCAAACGCGTTGGGGAAAGTACCGGCCGTACTTGCTGTGGATGGCACTTCCCTTTGCCGTAGCAGGTGTGCTCCTCTTTACCACTCCCGACCTTTCGCAAACCGGCAAAACCGTTTGGGCCTTTGCCACATACATACTCATGATGACGGTCTACACCGCCATCAACGTGCCCTACGGTTCCATGCTTGGCGTGGTGTCGGCCGACAGCGATGAGAAAACCGTTTTCTCTTCCTACCGCATGTTCTTCGCCTATGCCGGTTCGTTCCTCGTGCTCGTCACGTGGGAACCGCTCTGCGCATGGTTCCACGACGCGCTCTCCCTTTCCACCGCTTCGAGTTGGCAGGGAAGCATGGTGGTAATTGCCGTGTGTTGCCTGCTGCTTTTCCTCGCCACTTTTGCGCTCACCCGCGAGCATGTGCTCACCGTGCCCAAAACTACCAATGTACTCAGCGATCTGCGTTCGTTGCTTCACAACGCGCCGTGGTGGATACTCCTCGGTGCCGTGCTCTTCTTCAATTTCTTCAACGCCATCCGCTACGCCACCATCCCCTATTTCTTCGCTTCCGTGATTGACCCCGCCGCCACGCTCACGTTCTGTTCATGGACGTTTGCCTTCTATGCCGGCATATTCTTCTCTGTGGGTGAAGTGGCCAACATGTTTGGCGTGGCAGCCACGGCTCCCGTTACGCGCTGGATAGGCAAGAAAGGTACTTTCGTGGCTTCTCTCGTTGCCCTTATCGTGGCCAATGCCGCATTCTACTACATTCCTTCTACCACGGCCGGCTTTTGGCCGATGATGGTGCTGCAGGTGATTATCTGCGTGCTCACGGGCATCGTTTCGCCCTTGGTCTGGAGCATGTATGCCGACATTTCCGACTATGCCGAACTGAAGTTCCGCACGCCCTCCACGGGACTCATCTTCTCCTCTTCGTCCATGGCGCAGAAGTTCGGCGGTGCCATAGGTGCTTCCGCGGTGATGTGGATTCTCTCCGCAGTGGGTTACAACACGGCGGAAGGTGCCACGCAAACTCCCGATGCAGTCCACGGCCTTAGCTTGCTGATGAGCTGGATTCCCGCCGGCGTGGCTTTCATCGCGCTCCTCTTCATCCTTGTCTATCCGCTCGGCAAGAAGCGCATGCTGGAAATCAACAGGAAACTTGCCGATTTGCGCAACGCTGAGGTGTAGGAACTAAAACACACGTACGTGCGTTGCTCGATGAACGTACGTGCGTTGCTCGATGAACGTACGTGCGTTGCCCATTGAACGTACGTGCATTCTATGCGCTTCGCTTCATAAACTCCGCAATTTATTTCTGCAACTAAAAACAATTAGGGTTGCCACAACGAATCTGCTTCGTGTGGCAACCCTAAAATTGTGTATGGGCGTTTGTGATGAAGGGCGGTTATTTCACCACTTTCTTACCGTTTACGATGAGCACACCGCGTTCGCCCTTGCGGGTGCGGATACCCTTGAGGTTGTAGACCTCCGTGTCGGCATTGGCGGCGGGAGAGATTTCGTCGATGCCGGTGCGCATGATGCGAACCACGTTGGAACCCACTTCGCCGTAACCGGGATAGATGGCCTTTACCTGATACTCGTAGTAGCGTCCGGGATGCGTTTCGGCATCGGTGTACGAAGTCACGTCGGTAGTGAGGGGCGAAGCGTTGAGGAGTTCACCGTTGCAGTATACGTTGTAGCCCGTGAAGAAACTTGCCGAGGCAGGTTCGTCGAGAGCTACGCCTTGAACGGCTTCCGTGGACGAAGCGGCGGAACGGCCATTTGCACTGTAACGTTCAGCACGAATGGCTTCCGTGGTAGCAGCCTTGGCATTTTCGGCATAAGGCTGGAGACACACGCTGATGTTCCAGTTGCCCTCAATGTCGTTGTCGCTCAAGGTGGTCCAGGTGATGCCGTCGGTGGAGTAGAGGTTGCCTTTGCCTCCCTTTGCAGGACCGGCATCGTAGCCGAGAGGCACGGTGATCTGGTTGTGCTCCACGTAGATCACGGCACGCAGGCGCTTCGTGGCATCCACGTGCAGAGGCTTGTCGAGACGTACGGTGTTGAAGGAGTACTGGCTGAGCGCGTCAACGTATTTCTCAAACACGAGGTCGTTGTCCTCGTAGAGTTGCACGTAGAGCACTTCGGGAACTTGGTTCACGTAGAACTTCACTTCCGATACGCTGAGCGAACTGTAGGGCTTGAGGTCGTCGGGCGTCCATTCCGCACCGGCGTAGTACTGTCCGCCGCTAGGAAGACCTGCGGCATTGTCGCAGACGCCGTTGTGCCAACGCAGTTCGGTGATGTCGCCCAGTGCTGGTACGCTCCATTCGAGACGGTTGCCGTTGTCCGACGTTGTCACGCTTAGCGTGCCCGGTTGCTGGTAGCCGTTGTGGTAGTTCACGTTCACCGTTGCGGCATCGCTCTTCGGACTTACGGCCGACGAGGTGTAGTAGGCAACGGCCTCGTAGGTGTAGGTGCCGGGGAGCAGATTGTGGTCGGTGTAGCACGGCCCTTCAACGGGCGTGTCGTTCAGTTTCTCGCCGTTGCGGTAGATGTCGTAGCCGTATACGTTGTTGAGGGCTTCGGCATTCACGCTCACGGCATCGAGGTACTGGGCAGAGTGGCCGCTGTTGATGCGAAGCATGATGTACTTTACGTCGGCGGGCAAGGTGAGGTCGTATTGCTTCCAGGCTTCCGACGTGGTGAAGCGTCCGCGGCTGATGAAGTCGGCCAGGTTGTCGGTGTTGCTTGAAGTGAGCACCTGCATTTCGCCTTCTCCTTCGGCAGTGGCTTCGGTGCGTGCCGTGAAGCTGAAGGCAAAGGGTGAAGAGTAGGCTTCCGTTACGGGAATCACGAGCGAAGCCTTGGTGTCGGCAGCAGCGCGCAGCGCCTGAGTGCCTTGAAGGGCATCGGAGTCGGAAATCTTGAAGAGGCCGTCGGCATTCGTCCAACCTTCTTTGGCAAAGGTGTCGCCTGCTTTACCGCTTTCGAAACTTTCGTAGAGGTCGGCACCGAGCGTGGTGGGGTTCACCATCGTTACGTTCACGTCGTAGCCATACGATGCCTGGCGTGCACGCACGTCGGTGGGCGCGTCGCCTTCGCCGGCTTCTTCGATGGTGAGCGTGACGGGCACGCTGCGCCCCGATGTAGTTCCGTCGATGTACTGCGTTTCCACTTCAAAGCTGTACGTGCCGGGAATGTTCTGCTTCATGGAGAAAGCACGCTGCGGAAGGGGAGCGTCGTTGACTTTCTCGCCGTTGCAGTATACGTTGTAACCGCTGAGACCCTTCACGGAGTTGAGGTCGAAGTAGAGATAGCGCGTTCCGGCATTCTCCTGCAGACCGAGTACGAGAAGGTTGTAGCCTTCAGGCGTGTGCATGAGGTTCATGCCGCCGGCTGAGGCCGACTCGTCGGGGGTGATGGGACCGTATTCGTCGATGCTCGTGTGCCAGAGCAGTTTGCTCGTGGCAAAGTCGTAGGCGCAAAGTTCGTAGCGCTTGTTCCAGCCTTGCTCGAATGTGTAGAGCACACCGTCGTAGTAAGCCGAACCCGAAGCGCCCTTGAGCACGGGACCGTTGCCGAGTTTGGCACCGCGCAGCGAAGTGTAGATGCTGCTTTCCCAGTCGCCTGTTTCAAAGCCGCCTCGGCCGCCGTCGAGCGTAGGAATGTAGGCTATGTGACGGCCAATTTCGGAAATGGACATCTCGTCGCCGAGTTCCTGCTTGTCCATGTCGATGGTGTAGAGCGTGGAACCGTTTGCCGTGGCGTAGAACTGCGAACCGTCGTAGGCCAGGTTACGGAAACCAGTGGAGAGCGTGCTGGGCACGGCCATGGTGAAGCTTGTGTCGAACGTGCCGTCCATCAGGTAGCGGTTGATGACACCCGTGGAGGAATACTTCGTGGTGTAGATGTAGCGGCCGTCGGAGGCAAAGCCCATTTCGCCTGTGAAGGCGCTGCGGAACTGTCCGACGTATTCGGGACGGCCCTCAGGCGTGATGCCGCTCTGCGGAGTAAGGTCCTGCGGCAAGGTGAGCGGCTTGGCCAACGGCATACTCCAGCGAAGGTTTATCTCGCTGTTGCGCTCCACACTGCCGTAGAGCGTGGAGGGAGCGAGCGGCGCGTCGAGCGTTATTTTCTCTACACTCACAGCTTCGCTTTTTGCCGATTCGGCACCGCCTTCGTAGGCCGAAGCCAGGGTATAGGCGTAGGTGCCTGGCGCGGAAAGCTCGTCGGTGTAGGTGAGTGAGGACGTCTGGCCAATCTTTTCGCCGTTGCGGTAAACGGTGTAGGCCGTAGGAGCCGTTTCTGTGTAACTTGCCACGGGACTCAGGTGGGCAGCCACGTTGAAGTTGGCATTTTCAAAACCTACATACGAAGCAGGGTACCACTCCTTGCCGTCGGAACTCATGATGTTGCTCTTTCCGTCGACCACGGTGCCGTTGTTGATGCCCATCGGGTTCACGTTGGCGTCGTGGGAGAGGAGAAGGGTCACGTAGTAGGTGCTTCCGCGCTCTACGGTGACGGGATTGGCAAGTGCAATGTGGCTGAACTCGCCGTACATCACATCGTCGGGGTTGACTCTTTGTGTGGAAACTGCCTTACCGTCTTTATAGATGCGTACGGAGAGCGAGGTGACGCGCTCCTTGATGAATGCCTGCACGGTGTCGATTTGCATGCCGCGGTAAGCGGCGAGATCGTCAGCGTCGAGGGCAATGCCGGCGAAGAAGTAACCGCCTTCGCTGAGGCCGATGGCATCGTCGCTCGTGGCGTTGTCGTAGCGCAGGGTGGTGGCTTTCTTCAGCAAGGCGGAAGGTTCGTCCCAAGAGAGCGTGACGTTCTTGTTGCTTGCGATGGAAGCATTCAGGTTGGTGGGCGGGAAGAAGGGTTCGCCCACTTTTACGCTTACAAGCGCGGTGTCGCTGAGCGATGAGGCTTCGTCGCCGTAAAGCGCCTGCACGCTGTAGGCATAGGTGCCGCGAACCAAGCGCGTGTCGGTGTAAGAGGTGGAAGACGTTTCGCCGAGCTTCTTGTTGTCGCGGTAAACGGCATAGGCCGTGGGCTGCGTGGCGGTAGCGGCCTGCCAGTTGAGCGTTACGGACGAAACGCCGTCGTGGACAGCCTTGAGGCTTACGGGACGGGGGTAGGCGGCGCTTTGCGTGGCGGTGAGTGTCACGTTCACGTCGTGGCCCGAAAGTTCAGGCTGGGAAATGAACTTAAGCGTGGTGGTGTTCGGCGTGTTGAGTGCCACGTGGCGTGCGTCGAACTGGAACGTGATGTCCTGCTTTTCGCCGGCCTTAAGGTCTACGGAGAGCGGTGAGGCGCTCATCCAGGGATCAATGTCGGCAAGGTTGTAGACAAAGAGGCGTGCGGGCGACTGCTGAAGTATGCCCACGAGAGAAAGCTGGCCGTTGACGAGCGCCGTGGTGGTTTCAAGTCCGCCCAGGCGGTTCTCGCCCGTGGTGAGCGAACCCGTCTTGTAGGAAGGAATGTCAATGGCGGAATGCTGCACTTTCGTGACGCGGCGGTTGTTGAGGTCGTACTGCACGATGCTCACCTTGTCGATGGTGTTGAGGCCGGAAGTTTCAAGGTTGCTCATCCAAAGGTAAGGACCGCCGGGGGTGATGTTGTCGAAAGCCGTACCGAACACGCTCATGCTGCTCGTGGCGTTGAGCTGGTAGAACGCCAAGGTCACTTCGCCCTTGCGGTTCACGCGACCCATGGTGTTGTAGTCGCCCACCCAGAACTCGTCGTTGCGGGGGTCGTAGGCAATGTGGGTGACGCACAGGCTGCTCTCGGAGGGGATGTCGATGGTGCGTACGAGGCGCTTGTTGCGCAAGTCGAGCTGGAAGAGTCGGTTCTTGCGGTCGGAGGCGTAGAAGTAGCGGCCGTCGAAGGCGAGGTCGTTCACGGCGTAGTACATGCCGGGCACGGAGAATTCTTCAATGAAATGTCCGCTGCGGTCGTACTTGTAGAATTTGCCGAGGAAGAAGTGGGAAGAGGTGTAGAAGTGTTCGCCGTCGAACGCCACGCAACTCTGTATGTCGCCCGAAGCGTCGAACGACTGGCTTACTTCCCATCGGTGATCCGTGGTGCCGCTTCCGGCAACGGGGGTGGGCACGAGGTCGAAGTGAACGTCGCCGTCGCCCTTGTTCTCTATCGTAAGCGTGTGGGTAGTGAGGCTTTCAAGCGTCGTTTCCTCGTTGACGTTCTGTTCGGAAAAAGAAAGCACGGGACGCGTAAGTTGGGCGGTGAAGGTGGAAGGCCCGTCGGCGGAGAGTGTCCATTGTGCGTTGTAGAAGTTGTAGCCGTCGGCTTGCGCCGTGACGGTGTATACTCCTTCTTCCATGCGGGGTAGCGAAACGGTGCCGTTGGCATCGGACGTGGCGGAATATATGGCACCATTGTCGGCTTCAAGCGTCAGCGCACAACCGGCTACAGGCTTGCCGCCCTGAATGGTGCGGAGCGTGACGGCGTGGGTTTGGGGATTCCATATTTTCACGTCGTCCACAAACCAGTAGTTGATGTAGCGCGAGTCGTTGCCATAGGCACGGAAACGCACCTTGAAGAAATTCTTGCCGTTGAGGTAGGGAGCCAAGTTGAACTCATAGGTGCGCCAGTCGTAGGTGCCCTCGTCGGTGAGCAGGGAGTCTATCTTCTGCCAAGTGGCGCCGTCGTCGGTGGTGATTTCTGCAAGGAGCACACCGCCTTTGTATTTGCTGCTGTTGTCGAGACGTACCTGGTAGCGGAGATAGGTGTTGACGGGAGATACCGTGCGCAACTCGCGGGTGACGAGACTTTGCGAGTATTTACCCATGCTGGAGTAGGGGTAGCAGGCAGAGAAGTCCACGAGACCGTAGGCGTAGTAGTCCGTCTTCCATTTGTTCTCTTCGCCGCTTGCCTCTACGGGGCGCGACCAACGCGTGGAGTCAATGGCGTTGTCGTCGAAGTCGTCGAAGAAGGGAAGCAGACGCACGTCGGGAACTTCCACGGTGAGCGCTTCAGAGAGTTCGCCCGCTGTGCCGTCCGTCATCACGCTCTGCACGGTGTAAGTGTAGGTGCCGTAGTCCGCCACGGTGTCGTTGGCGTATACGCTGGTGAGCAGACGCTCGTTGACCTTCACACCGTTGCGCAGCAGGTTGAAACCGGCCAGTTTAGTGTCGCCGGTGCTGCGTGCTGCCACACGGGGACGCACGTTGTTTGTGCCGATGAAGATGTCGTCGAGCAGGAACATGAATGCCTCTTGCGACACGCAGTTGATGCAGACGTATTTGGCTTCCTTGGGAATGGAGTATTCAAAGAGCGTCCAGGAAGTGGGTGCTTCCTCGTAGTCGCCCTTCTGCACGAAGGTGAAGTCCGACGGACGCGTGCCGCTTGTGGAATAGCCCACTTTGAAACGTTCCTTGCCCCAAGTGTCCTTGTAGGTTTTGGCGCGGAAACTGAGTTTGAAGTCTTCCGCAAAACTGAGGGCGGGGGAGATGAGGTAGTCGTTGTTGCCGCCGTCCACGGTGAAGTCTACCAGCATTTTATTGCCGGAGAAGGGCATCACGTCGGGGTAAGTGCCGGTAGAAGGCGATGTCTTGGAGGGGTTGAACACGATGAACGCCATCTTCTGTCCCTGGTTGGGAAACGACGTGGCGGTCCAGGTGTAGGTGGAGGCGTTGTCGGCGTCGATGTATTGCCAACCTGCAGTGCCGGGAGAGTTGATGGCAAAGTCGGTGTGGCTCTCGAAGTCGTCGAAGATGCCGTCGATGGGTTCGGGATTGTTCCAGCGGAGCGTCACCACTTTGTCGTTGACGGCGGTGAGGCTCGGGACAATCTTGGCAAGTGCTGCCGCTTTGGCTTCGCTGCGTGTGGCGACGGAATGCGCGGCAGGGCTTGTGGCCGTAGAGCGGACAGCATGAACTTGTGGCTTTACTTTCTCCGCGGTCTGCGCCCAAAGGGGCGCAGAAAGAAGAGCGAGAATGCCGAGAAATATATGTTTCATTGAATTCTTTTGTTGGGGATAAATCAGGCTAGGCTACTTGGTAGCTTCTTTCACAATCACGATGCCTTCCTGCAGGGGCACTTTCACTGCAGCACGAGTGGAAGTAGGCACGAAGCGGAGCAGCTCGCGGCCGTCAACGGCGTAGAGCGTAACCACTTTGTCGGGCACAAGGCCGGAAAGGACTACGATGCCGTTCTGGCAAAGCGCGCGTCGCGGAGCACCTTGCTGCTGCAAAGAAGCGTTGACGTCGTTGATGCCATCAGTGGAATACTGGTAGAAGGCCGGGGCGGAGGTGTCGTAGTAGAGAATGCCGTCGCCCGCAGTGACTTGGAGGCGGAAGCGTCCGCTGTTGAACTCGCCTTCAGTCGTGGGATTGATGGTGATGGAAGTGGCTTTCCCGCCGTTGCCTGCCACACCGGCGGCAAGGGTGTCGAGGCGCACGCCGTCGTTGTAGGTAAGGCTGAAGTTGCTGATGTTCACCATGCGTCCGCCAAAGTCGCACGTCATGCGCAGACGGCGGTAGCTCTTGCCTTTCATGTGGGAGGAGAGGTCAACGGAAGAACCGTCGGAGTCGACGGAAGAGATGCGTTGGAGTTCGCCGATGCGTGTCCAGGTGGTGCCGCCGTCGTTGCTGCCTTCCACGCTGAAGGTGGACGTGCCGCGCGGACCGCCCGAACGGAGCACGTACTGCACGTTGGTGATGCCTTCGGGGAAGTCGGCGGTGGTGACGGTGCCGCTGCCCGTGAAACGGAGTACGCCGGTGCCGAGCGTCACGTCGCCAACGGCATCGGTCACGTCGCTTTCGGGGAGGTATTTGGCGTTTGTTACGGGTTCGTCGGTCTCCTTGAAGAATTCAAGATAGTACTTCGTGGCGTTCTCCACGCTTGTCCATTCTGCATGGAGCGCATCGCCTTGGCGGTTGAACTGTGTGATTACGGGCGTTTCAAGGCGTTGGGTGAGAATCATGCCCCAAAGCCAAAGCGCGTTCTGCATGCGTTCGGAGGTGCAGACGAGGGCTACGTAGACATCCTTTCCGGCAAAGTCCGAGAGGTTCACTTCGTCCACCGCCATCGTGCCGAACTGGTCGGCGAGGGAGAACGACTTCACGAGGTGGAAGTCGCTCACGTTGCGCGAACGGGTGGAAACGTACACGTCGAGTTTCTCCACATAGGACGGGTCCATCACGCCGCGCATCACATAGATGGCACCGCGCTCGGGTACGCTGATTTTTTCAGAAATGAGCCAGTCGTTGGCGTTGTTCCAGTAGTCGGCGTTGTAGACCATGGCCTGCTGCGAGTTGTCGTAGGTCCAGGTGTTGGCATCGTTGTTCTCGTCCACGATGAGCCAGCGGCTGAGCGCGCCGTCGGCATCGGTGTCGTCGAAACTCAGATAATAAGGTGCCGTGAGGGGCTTGTGCTCTGTGGTGACGGGGAGCGAAGCGCCGTAGACGGTGGTGCCGTCGGCGAGCGTGAGGTAGGCGCGCACGTAGTAGAGCGTGGCTTGCTTCAAGCCCTCAAGCGTAGTTTCTATTTGCTGCGCGGTGGCAACGGCGGTGCTTTGGCAACCGTCGGCTCCGAGCGTGGGTTCTTCGGCGGTGCTGCTCCAGCAGAAGCCCATCTCCCGAATGTCCTGTGTGGCATGGTCGAGCTTGGCCTTCACGGTAAGTGAAGAGGACGAAATGTCTGCCAAGTCCACGGGTTGCGTCTTTATGGAGGAAAGTTCCGTTTCTCCCCCTTTCACCTGGAAGTAGACCATGCCGCCTTCTTCGCGGATGTGGGTGATGGGCGTGCGCACCTTGTCGCCCAGCCAGTTGGAGTAGTCGGTAAGTTCTGTGGTGCCGCTCGTGCCGGGATAGGTGTCGCCCTTGCGGGTGTTGGTGTCGTCGATGCCGTCGGCGGGCACGATGTAGAGGCAGCGGTGGCGCGCGTTGTTGTTCGGTCCGTTCACGCTCCAGTATTTGGTTACCATGTCGGCCGTGTAGTCGTAGTGGTAAATGAGCAGGCCGTGGTAGGGAATGTAGGCGTCCCATCCGGTGCGCTGACGGTTTTCCATCACGTACCACTCGAAGCCCTTGTCGGCAGTGAGGTCGGGCTGCGCGTCGACGTAGGCCGCCACGTTTTGGCTTACGGAGGGAAGGGCAACGTCTTCGGCGTGGTCGAGCTTCTTGAAGTCGGCAAGCGTCATCCATCCCATCTGCATGCGCTCAAACGCCATGAGGCCGGCGGGCGTACGGCTATTGTTGTTGTAACTACCTGAGGCGTAAAGGCTGTAGCCTCCGGGGTCGATGCCGAGACCGTTGTCGTAGTCGTCGGTGTCGTACATGTCCTTCAGACCGAGAATGTGGCCGAACTCGTGCACGAAGGTGCCTATGCCGTCCATCTCGGTGCCGGTGGCGCCTACGAGTTCCGCCGAAACGGAGTAGTTGTTCACGGTGATGCCGTCAATCTTTACGGAGAGGTCGGAGTCGTCGGTGATGAGGCGGTAGGAGTGGGGCCACATGTCTTTGTCGTCGCCTGAGGAGGCTTGGCTGTAACCGCCAATGACCACGTTGATGTTGTCCATGTATCCGTCGCCGTCGTTGTCAAACTGCGAGAAGTCCAGTTCAGGATGGTCGGCTTTGGCTTTTTGTGCTGCTTCTATGACGAGGGCTTGCGGATTGACGTCGTTGCCCGTGCCGCCGAAGTCGGCAGCATAATAGGTGCGTTCGTGGTCGAGCGTGTAGGGCCCCACCACGGTGAAGTTGGGCACGAACTGTCCCATGGAGTTGTCGCGGTAGTAGTCCTTCACGGAACCCGTTCCGCCCTTTTCGCTGTAGCCTTTTTCGTTGAGCCAGCGGTCGAAGTCGGAGTTGGTGAAATGGAATTCGCCGTCGGCATATTTCACCAGCACCACGAGATACTGGCTTTCCTTGGCTTCGCCCGTTTCGGCATTCACTTTACGGGCACGCACGGAAGAGCCGAGCGTCTGGCCCACGGTCATGGGGCGTATGCCGCCCTGAAGCGTGCGGAGCCACTGCTCGTCGGAGGGACGGACGGGGCGCAGGGTGCTTACAAACTGGTTTTCTGATGGTGTGCGGCCTTCTACGTTGCTGGCTCTGCGCGCAGAAATCTTGCGCGTTTGCTTGGCGGCGTCGGTCTGCACATACTTGAAGAAGCCGTCGGCGTCGCGGGCAATGAGGAAACCGTCGCTCGTGGTGACATAGTGGAAATTCTCGTCGCCATGAATGCGTATCACCAGTGTGGTGCCGTCGGGCTGCTTCACGCTGACTGCCTTGGGGTCGGCCTTGATGGCAAGGAGCGACGGGGCTGTCCCCACGGCCAGTGCTGCTGCAAGCAGATAGCGGGAAAGGTGTCTGTTCATTGAAGAGTTATGTGTTGTTTTGGTTGATGTTCAAGAGGAAAAGACTGCACGGACTACAACAATGAATCCGTACGCCTTTATAAATAGGAAAAAACAAGGAAGGTGTCCTTGAAAACCCCTTCACGTTTTGTGCCGTGAGAAAGAGGCTTTCAAGAACGCCTTCGCGTGTAGTGTCAGGTTTATTTGATGCTCACCTTGACGGCCTTGCCGCCTTGGGTGCGCACTACGTAGATGCCGCGTTTCACGCTCACGCTGCCTTTGCCGCCTGCCACGACGCGTCCGCTGAGGTCGTAAACGGCAATAGGTTCTCCGTTGACGGCTTCTATGCGGCCGTCCTGGACGAGCACGTCATCGGTGCTGGCTTCGGCGTGGCCGATGCCGTCGGACGTGTCTTGCGTGAAGGTGAGGGTAACGGGTACTTCGCTGTATGCCTGGTTCAGTTTGATGTAGTACTCACCGGCAGGAGCCTGTTCGCCGTCGACGTTGTAGAGCAGCTGCGTGTAGTACGGCGTAGCGTCGTATACCATCTGGCTGTAAGCCACATAACTTGCGGAAGGAGCGCCGTCTTTGCCCACTCTGTAGAGTTCGGCGTTGAAGCTATAGTTGTTGGCGTCGGTACTTACCATCTTGAATTCGCCTTTGGCAAGACGCACCTTGTACCATACGGGAGCACTGTAGGAAGCCTTCATGAGCGTGGCGTCGCCGGGAGCGAGTTCAATGGCTTGGGTGAAGTCCTCGCCCGGTGCAATGTCGTCGATGGACACCACGATGGGGGTTTCGCCGGAGGTGCTGTAGACTTGAACGAAGAACTTGCCCGTCTTCGTGGTCACGCCGTTCACCACGTAGGAGAGCTGCATGTAGGACGAATAGGTCGTTTCGTCGTAAACCGTGCTGGAGTAAGCCAGCGGACTGCTTTCGATGGGTTTGCCGTCGGCGTCGGCGGCGTAGAGGTAAGCGCCGAGTTCCGTGTTGCTGTTGCCAGAAACGGTGCGGATGGTGAGTTTGCCTTCGGTGGAAAGGTCCACACTGTACCACAGGGGAGCCGTGCGGGTGGCCTTTGCCACGGTGTGCTCGCCGGCGGTCAACTCAATGGGATTGCTTGAACTCTCGCCCGGAGCGGGGTCGGAGAGGGCGAAGGTGAGCTTCTTGTCCTTTTGCGAGTCGTTGACCACGAGGTTTACGTACACTTCGTCGCCTTCGCTGACCATCTTTGAACCGCTGAACACCACGGTGGAGGTGGAACCGCTCATCACGGAACCCTTGAAGTTCTCGCTCTGTCCGTTCTTGCCCACTCTCACGTAGAGGGCGTTGTTGCCCAAACCGTCGGTGATGTCGGCCGAAACGGTGAGTTTGCCGGTCTTGGGAGCCACGTATTTGTACCAGTAGTTCACGGCTTTCTGCGGGATGCTCACCTCGGTGGTCTCGGCATGGGCGGCGTCGACGTTCACCACGATGGGGTTGTCAATGCCTTCGCCCACTTCGAAGTCGCTCATGGAAAGGTTGAACGAAGTGTTGTCGGTGATGCCGCTGAACTTGATGATGACGGACGTGCCGGCGTCGGCTTTCATCTTCGTCACGGTGGCTTCCTTCACGGCGTCGTAGTTGTTGTAGCCCGAGGGGTCCTTCATGAACGTCACGTCGATGAACACGTCGGTGTCGATGGTGAGCCATCCGCCCTTTGCGGGAGTGAAGGTGTAGTATTTCTCGGTGGCGGCCTTCAGTTCGTTGTCGCCCTCAACGGCGGTGAGGGGATTGGTGGCTACGTCGCCCTGCTCCACGGCCTTGCAGTTGTAGGTGAACTTGAAGCCGTTCTCGTTGTTCTTGCAGTTCCAACTGAAAATGTAGGTGGTTTCGGCGTAGTTGTTCATTTGGTAGCGGAAGCCGTTGTAGCCGCTCGTCAGCGAATATTGTCCGCCGCTGTCTTTGGTAAAGAGCGTACACTGCGTGCCGGAACTTTCCGTGGGGCCGTCTTCGGCTTCCACGGTGAAGATGTATTCGCCCTTGGGCACCGTGATGCTGTAGTAGCGCACACCATCGCTCTCGGGGAGGGTCAGCGTGCCGCTCAGTTCGGTTACGGCAATGGGCTGCGAGAACTTGTCGCCGTCCTGTGCCTGCTCCATGCTGAGGGAGAAACTCTCGTCGGCAGAAGTGGCTATGGCCTTTTCCACGCAGATGTAGTAGTCCTTGCCGGCTTCCACCTCGAAACGTATGCCGAGGCTTCCGCTCACCTGTGCCACCGTGTTGTTGTAGGGGATGTACTGCACGTTGTTGTACACGCTCACCGTGCCGCTCGGAAGTCCGGCTTCGGAAGTGAGGTTGAGGAAGCCGCTCTTCTCGGCCGTATACTTGTACCAGTATTTTCCCGTAGCCGCAGGAAGCACGTTGTCGCCTTCCTTGGCGTCGAACGGGAGTTCATAGGTAGAGCCTTTGGTGATGACCACTTCGCTCAGCGAAGCAAACATGGGGCCGCCCTGCGGCGTAACGAGCAAGTAGTAGGTCTTGCCCTTCTCCACGTTCATCTTGGCGCTGTAGGTGTACTTGTAGGTGGAGCTGTCGTAAGAGCCCGTCACGGTGACGTCGGCAGGTGTACCGTCCTCGCCTTCCTGAATGGCCACGCTCTTCACGTAGTTCTCGAAGGTGAGCTGCAGCACGTCGTCGCCCTGTGCCACATACTTCACGTAGGTAGCCTGCGGCACATATTCGTAGTAGTGGTAGTCCTCGTGGTAGACTTCCTCGGTGTGGTAGGGAATGTAGAAGCTCTCTTCGCCGCCTTCAATGGCGGTGGCCACTGTGGAACCGTCTACGTTGGCTGCTTTTGCGCTGACGTTGAACTTGAATTCCTTGCTGTAGATGCTGGCAATGATGTAGATGGTCTGACCCGCCTTTACGGGAATTACCTTGTCGCCGCTGGCGGTGCTGCAGATGGGCACAATGTCGCCCTGCGACTGGGTGGAACCCGTGGTGGAAGCAGCGAAACTTCCGCCGCCGCTGTTGACGTCGGTGCTGATGTAAAGCAGTTGGCTCTCGCTTTCGGGAGCGGTATATTTAAAGTAGATCTGTGCGTAAGAGGCTTCGTCCTGCGTATAGCTGTTCTCGCCGGTCTTCAGGTCGAGAGCAGTTTCCACTGTGGTTTGTGCGCTTGCATAAAGGGCGGCGAGGCCCATCATGCCAATGAGTAGTGGTCTTTTCATAAGCGTATAAAGTTTTAGTTGTCTATAGTTCGTGACATTATCATTTTGATATCGCAAAATTATGAATTCATGCGCGCAAAACTGCGATGCAAAGGGGGATAAAAAGGGGATATCCCGTTGCATGCAAAATTACGCCTTTTTGGCTCAATGCGCTAAGCTTCAGCTGATAAAGCGCTTGTTTGCTGTTTTAGATAGGGGGATATTTTGTTAAAATCCTTACTCGAATTGCATTTTATTTCGGCGAAAACCAAAAGAACAAGCAAAAGCCTTTTGATGTGCCAAAGTGTAATATTTTGCTTGCCTTTCGCAACGTTTCGGCATTTATCGTTACTTTTGTCGCGAACCATTTTACATGATTTCCCTTCCTATGATTCATATACTCCGCCCTGCTTTTTCTTACTTTTTGCTACTGCTGACAGTTGCCGCGCTGCCACTTCATGTTCGTGCGCAGGACAGCGACATACGCAAACTGGTGCGCCAGGCTGCCGATGCCGCCGTGCGGCGCGACTACCGTCAGTCGGCCGACCTCCTCTTCCGTGCGCGCAGCAAAGCCGAGGCGGAGAGCAATTACGAACAGCTCTTTTGGATCTACACCAACCTTGGCATTAACCAGGCCGAACTCCTCAACTATGCCGATGCGTTGCAGAACTTCACGAAAGCCTACCAAATAGCCCTCGACCATCTCGACAAGCGTTCCGTGCTCAGCATCCGCAACAACATTGCCGGGCTCTACATGATGAACCACGAGAACGCCAAGGCCCTCGGGGAATACCGGAAAATATATGCCGACGCCAAAAACAGCCGCGACAGCGTGCTCCTCGGCGGATGCGCCCTCAACATAGCCACCCTCCTCGTGGGCAATGCGCAATATGCCCAAGCCGCCTCCTACATGGCGCAGGCCAAACAACTCTTGGGCAAGGACCCGGCAAACACGCTCTCGCTCCTCACCCTTCAGACCGACTATCTCTTGGGTACACGCCAAGCCGAAAATGCCTACGTGCTCGTGAAGCGTGCGTGCACCGGCAATCCGTCCCTCGGCAGCCATCCCCAGCTGGCCATGTTGCAAGCCCGAACGGCACTCCACACTTCCCGCTATGCCGAAGCGGAGCAACACGCCCGTCAGTCGCTTACTTCAGAAGGCGTGGACCTCTCCATGAAGCGTGCCATATTTGAACTCCTGGCACGAACGCTCGCCGCCCAGCAGCGCTACAAGGAAGCGCTGCAGTACAAGGACTCCGTGCAAAGCGTGGCAGATACGCTTTCAAGCGTGACGGGGCAGAAACTCTATGAAGCGCGGCAGATACAGTTCGACATTTGGCAGAAACAGCAGGAAATAGACAACTATCAGTCGCGCCATAAACTCGAAATGGCCATCACGGCGCTCATAGCCCTTGCCATGCTCGTGCTTGCTTGGGCGCTCATGGTGCAGCGGCGCAACAACCGCCAGCAACACAAGCTCACGGCGCTCGAACTCGAACACGAACAGCAGCAGCGGCAGATGCTGCAGGAAAAAATCGAACAGGAGCAGGCCAACCGCCAGCGCGAAAAGGAGCAAAGTCAGCGTACCATAGAGCAGCGCGGACGCGAACTCATGTCGCAGGCGCTGCAAGCTGCCAACCGCAACGATGCCCTGCGCGACCTTCTCGCCGTGATAGACTCCGACCCCACGCTTCAGCACTCCGCCAACCCCCAACTCTCGCGCACGCTCACGGCACTCCGCCACCAGCTCGACTCTTCTACGGAATGGAAGGATTTCACCACCTATTTTGAGCAAGCCAACAAACATTTCATCGTAGAACTACAAACGCGTCATCCCCAGCTTACCCCTGCCGACCTGCGCTACCTCGCTCTCATCTACATCAACCTCTCCTCAAAAGAAATAGCTCTACTGCTCAACATCACCCCCGAATACAGCAAGAAGAAAAAGCAAAACATGGCGCGCAAACTCGGTCTCAACTCCACGCAAAGCATGTATGAGTACCTGCGCTCCATTTAAGTATGAAAATTCCAAGGCACGCCGTAAAAATTCCAAGGCACGCCGTACGAATTCCAAGGCACGGTGTAAAAACTGCAAGGCACGGTGTGATTGCCCATGGGGGTGACGTTTTCAAAACGTCACGCTCTACACGTACGTATGCGCGCGTACATTATAATATATGTGTGTAGTATGCAGAGCGAAGCGCATGGGGTGTTTCCAGCAGCCCATGGGGGTGACGTTTCCAAAACGTCACGCTCTACACGTCCATATGCGCGCGTACATTATAATATATGTGTAGTATGCAAAGCGCAGCGCATGGGGGTCAAGACTCCAGTCTTGACAGACGAGCGCGGTGGTGATAAAGCGAAGCCACGCAAAAGCCTCCATGAGGCCGTGTAGAGCGTGACGTTTTGGAAACGTCACCCCCATGGAAGGCGAAGCCACGCAAAACATCCGTGACTGCTCTATATGCTCTCATGCGCCTTATGAAGGCTTTTGCGTGCAATGTGGTAGTGAGTTACAATAAAAATAGAATATGAACCTCCATATGTGGTGAATTGCTCATAGCAAATTCAAATCGGAACTTTAGAAGCTATATTTTTTACAATCCATTCTCCATCCTTTTTGTCTATTTCTGCACCGACTATCTCGTTGTTGTCGTTTACTCCTATAAGCAGATAGCCGCCAGCCGCATTAAGAAAACTGCAAACTTCTTCTGTAAGTTCGCGAACTTTTGAAGGAACATTACGCTTGAAGTCTACATTGTAGCCTTCCCCTCCGTTGACTAAATCTTTAATGTCTTCTGCACTTAACATGTTGATAGCTAATGAAAATATAGATTCTTGGTTGCAAGGGTAATGCTTGATTCCAAAAGTTCGCCATAAGTTTGTCATAAGTTCGCTATAAGTTCGTTGTAAAGTTCACGTTGCTTATTACACTTATATGGAAATGTGTGAAAACCAACTTGGTAGTTAAAATTCTAAGGCATGGTGTGATGATATAAAGCTTCGCTTCTCCAATGTACCGCTGAAACTTTTTATTCCAAGGCAGCAAATTAAAATTATCCCAAGGCCCAACACGTTGGGCCCAAGGCCCAAAATTCGTAGGCTTTCACATTCATTTTCTTCCATTGTACCCCCGCAGATTGCCACCTCGTCAGCATTAGGCGCAAGGCAAAAAGCCGAGTGCGTCTTCATTGAATTTTAAATCGGAAACAAGAGTCAGTAAAAATTCATTACCTTTGCACTCAAACATACAGCAATAAATAAATGCCACAAAATCAAACCAATTGCAACAACCCCAATGAAGAGGCTATGGTCGTAAACGGCAAGCAGCTCAGCATTGAGGAATATCTTGACCAAGACGAAAAGAAAGACTTGCTCCGCCTTCTCACCGCAGGTTCGGTAGACGACGGAAAGTCCACACTCATAGGCCGTCTGCTCTTCGACTCCAAAAAACTCTACGAAGACCAGCTCTCCGCGCTCGAACGCGACTCGCAGCGCGTGGGCAATGCCGGAGCCGGACAGATAGACTATGCGCTGCTCTGCGACGGACTCAAGGCCGAACGCGAGCAGGGCATCACCATTGACGTGGCTTACCGCTACTTCTCTACCAACAAACGCAAATTCATCATTGCCGACTGCCCGGGTCACGAGCAGTACACGCGCAACATGATTACCGGCGGCTCCACCGCCAACCTCGCCATCATACTCGTTGATGCCCGCATGGGCGTCATCACGCAGACACGCCGCCACACCTATCTTTGCTCACTCCTCGGCATCAAGCACATTGTGCTCGCCGTGAACAAGATGGATCTTGTGGACTTCAGCGAAGACACGTTCCGCAAGATTGTGGGCGATTTCGAAGCTTTTATCGCTCCGTTCCACATTCCCGATGTGCGCTGCATCCCCCTCTCAGCCCTCGAAGGCGACAACGTGGTGAAGCGCAGCGAACGCACCTCTTGGTACGACGGTCCGGCGTTGCTCGAATTCCTCGAGACCGTTCATCTCGGCAACGACCACAACCTCTCCGACTTCCGCTATCCCGTGCAGTACGTGCTCCGTCCCGACCTCGACTTCCGCGGTTTCTGCGGTAAGGTGGAAAGCGGCGTGGTGCGCAAGGGCGACGAAATCATGGCATTGCCCTCTGGCAAACGCAGTCGCGTGAAGCGCATCGTGTCCTACGACGGCGACCTCGACTACGCCTTCCCTCCCCAAAGCGTTACGTTGCAGCTCGAAGACGAGATCGACATTTCGCGCGGCGAGATGATTGTACATCCCGACAGCCTGCCCCACGTAGGCCGCCACTTCGAAGCCATGCTCGTGTGGATGGACGAACAGCCCATGGACACGCAGAAGAGCTTCTACCTCAAGCACACGACCAACACCACACGTTGCCGCATAGACCACTTCAAACACAAGGTGGACGTCAACACGCTTGAGCTCAGCGATGTGGACCACCTCGAGCTCAACGAAATAGGCCGTGCCGTAATTGTCACCTCCAAAGAGCTCTTCTTCGACGCCTACGCCGACAACAAACCCACCGGCGCATTCATCCTCATCGACCCCATCACGAACAACACTTCCTGTGTGGGCATGATTCTCGGTTCCGTGGAAGAAAGCCAGCTCCATGCCGACGACGCGCTCCCCACGCTCGACCTCAAGGCGCTCGGCATAGCTCCCGAACACTACGACGCCATCGACCGCGCCGTGAAGGAACTCTCCCGCCAGGGCATAGAGATAAAGGTGAAGCACTGACCGCCCATGGGGTGAGCCGCTCATTAAATTCCGTTTAAGTTCCGCGGATAATATTTATCATCGGAATGTAGACGGAATACTAACGGAGTTCTTCCGTTTGAATTCCGTTTAAGTTCCGCGGAAAATTAATAATCATCGGAACTCAGACGGAAATTATCCGTTTAGGTTCCGCGGAAAATCTCCGTAAGGCTGCTCTCTTCAGTCAAGACTGGAGTCTTGACCTCCATGCGCTTCGCACCATCTCCCTAAACCTGAAACTTGAATTCTTAATAGAACCATCCGAAACGACTTGCGTAATTCCCCGTTTGAGAATAGCGCAAGTCGTTTTTTTTATTCCTCCCTTCGGCCGCATATCTCAAAAGAGTCTTACATTTGCACCGCATATCAAACAACCTATTCATCTAAAAAACATCAAAGCAATGAGAAAAACATTCTTCCTTACCTGCGGCACCTTGCTGCTCGCCGTGGCTTCTCTGTCAAGCTCAAGCTGCAAAGGCACCGTGGGAACAAGCGACCAGGACGCTTCCGACACGCTCGTGACTGCTCCGCCGTTTACCTACGCAACCAACCAGGACAGCACCATAAGCTGCTCCTTTGAAGTGGACTATCCCCAGCAGACCGACAGTCTCGCCGAGGGCGTGAAGCAATTCATAGCCAAAGAACTCTCCGCCGTTTACACGCCTTGCAACAACGAAGAAGATGCCGCCAAGGACTATCCCCCTTTCACCGGCGACCTCCAGAAATGCGACGCCCTCGTGAAGCACTATGCCGACGGCACAAAACGCTACTTCGCCACACAGCAAAAGACCATGATGGAAGAAGGCACCGAGGAAGGCTGGCGCCCCCACTTCTCGTGCGACGTGAAGATAAAGAAAACCGCCGAAACCACTGGCTACGTCACCTACAGTACGGCCTCAGAGGTTTACCTTGGCGGTGCCCACGGTTCGTACTTCTACAAGCAGACCAACATCAGCAAGCGCACCTTCCTCCCGTTGGCGCAGACGGTCGACACCACCAAGGTGATGGCCATGCAGGACATATTGAAAAAAGGCGTAATCAGTTACCTGAAGGATACCGGTGCGGAAAACGTGGAGAAGGACTACAAGAGCATGCTCTTCCTTCCCGAAGACGGCCACATCCCCTTGCCCGTCTGCACTCCGGCGCTCACAGAAGACGGCGTGGAGTTCGTCTATCAGCAATACGAGATAGCCAGCTATGCTGTAGGCCTCGTCAGCTTCACTGTTCCCTATTCCGAAATCATGCCCTATCTCAGCGAAGAAGCAAAAGCTTTGGTTGAAGACGTAACGGCGAAGAAATAGTTCGGCTGTAGGCCGATGGCGACTAAAGCGCAGCGCATAAAATCGCACTAAAAAAAGACTTGCGCAAGTTCCCTTTCTTTCTTGAGGAAACTTGCGCAAGTCTTTTTCTCTGTCAGAAGCCATCCTTTAGAACGGCCAGAAGAGCGGAACGAAAATCAGTGTCACGATAAGTGCCAAAATGTTGAGCGGAAGGCCCACGCGCACAAAGTCGGAGAACCTGTAGTTTCCCACACCTTGCACAATGAGGTTCGTCTGATAACCGATGGGCGTGCTGAAACTTGCCGATGCCGCTATACAGATGGTCACGAAGAAAGGCATGGGGTCAACGCCCATGTGGTTGGCAATGGAGAGCGAGATGGGGAACGCCAACGCAGCGGCAGCATTGTTCGTCATGAGTTCCGTGAACACGTTGGTGATGACGAACACCACACCGAGCAGCACGATGGGACTGTTGTTCTTGCTCAAGTCCACCGCCCATGCCGCCACAGCGTCGGCCATGCCCGAATTCTGCATGGCGCGGCTGATGGCAAATGCCGAGGCAATGGTGACGAGAATGTCCCACGAGATGTGTTTCGTGTATTTGCGTGCGGGGAAGATGTTGAGCCATCCCATGATGACCGTCACTACACACACGAAGAAAAACATGTCGAGTTTCATGTCGGGGAAGGCATCGCGCACAGCGGGAAGTTCGCCCACCGCGGCGCCTATAATCATAAGCACCATGAGCACTACGGCGAGCCAGCGCTTCGTGCGGCTCAGTTTGGGTTCGGCGTCGCGGCCGTTGCTCACCATGAGGAAGAACGAAGAGTCGCCCCAGTTGTGCATAAACGAATCGTCGGCAAGGAGCACCAGCGTGTCGCCCTCGCGGTAGCGTTCGTGGCGAAGGTCGTGCATGATCATCACCTCGCCGCCGCGGCGCAGTTCAAGCACCGTAGCGCCGTATTTGCGTTTGAAGTCGAAGTCGTAGACCCGTTTGTTGATGGCGGGGAAACGTGCGCCGAGTACCACTTCTATGCGGTGCATGCCCTGCAACGAGGCTTCTGCTTCGGTGGCGGCTTCGTCGGGGTTGTCGCGGCGGTCGGGGAGGAGAAACGGCGAAGCTATCCATATATATAGGAGTCCCGCAACGGCAAGGATGAGGCCTACTTTGCCGAGTTCGAACATGGTGAAGCCGCGGAACCCGGCATCGATGACCATGCCGTGGACCACGAGGTTGGTGCTCGTGCCGATGAGCGTACACACGCCGCCGAGAATGGTGGCGTAGGAGAGCGGAATGAGGAGTTTCGTGGCAGCTACCTTGTGTTTGTCGGCCCAACGCTTTATCATGGGGGCGAAGATGACCACCACGGGCGTGTTGTTGAGAAAAGCGGAAATGAAACTGACCACGGGAAGCATGCGCAGCTGCACGCTCCGCACGCTGGCGCCTTTGCCTTTGGGGAGCAGCTTGCGGAGCAGCTCTTCGAGCAGACCAGAGCGGCGCACGCCCTCGCTCACGAGAAAAAGCATGGCCACGGTGATCATTCCCTTGTTGGAAAAACCTTCAAGGAGTTCGCGCGGAGAGAGTATGCCAGCGCACATGAACACCACGGCGCCCGAGAGCAATACGAGTCCGGGGCGCATGCGATCCTTGATGAGTGCCATGATGACAAACACCAGGATGACAATGACGAATAGGGATGAAAAAGTCACGGTGAAGTGAGCGGTTGGAGGTTATATGCCGGGAGCGACAATGAAGAACGGGTTGTGGAGGTCGGGCTTGTTGTAGCGGAGCGGTTCGCCCGAGGCGGTGTCCGTCACGGTGCATCCGGCCGCCAAGGCTATGGCGTGGCCGGCGGCGGTGTCCCATTCCATGGTGGGAGCCAAGCGGGGGTAGATGTCGGCCTTGCCTTCTGCCACGAGGCAGAGCTTGAGCGAAGAACCGGCGCTCACGGTGTCGAGGTCGGGGTGGGCAGGGCGCAGGCCGTCGATGAGTTGCTGCGTTTCGGGCGAGAGGTGAGAACGCGATGCCACCACACGGAACGGGCGTCCCGCCTTGGCGCTCTCTTGCGGAATGCGCACAGCATCGGAAACCTTGAGCGTTTCGCCGTCGACGTCGGCACGGAAAGCCCCTTCGCCTTTCACGCCCCAGTAGAGCGTGTGCTTGGCGGGAACATAGATGACGCCGAGCGTGGGCACACCATCTTCAACCAAGGCAATGTTTACCGTAAACTCGTCGTTGCGTTTGAGAAATTCCTTCGTGCCGTCGAGCGGGTCCACAATCCACAGCGTGCGCCAGTTCTTGCGCTCCTCGTAAGGAAGGTGCACGCCTTCTTCGCTCAAGAGCGGGTAGGGGGAGGCGGAAAGCGCTTCTGCTATGACGGCGTGCGAACGGCGGTCGGCAAGCGTAAGCGGAGAATTGTCGGCTTTGCGTTCCACTTCCCAGTCGGTGTCGGGGTGGGTGTATATTTCCATGATGGCCTGCCCGGCACGGAGCGCGGCATTTATTGTTTGTGCTAACATTGAATGTTGTTTCAAGCGGTTTCTATTCTGGAGGACTTCTCTCAATAATGTATTTAGATGGCTAAATTCGCTAATTTTTCCGACATGGCAAACTAAAACGAACTTCCACCGCTTTTTTGCGCCATTATGATGTACGTTCCCATCGGTTTGCACGGAGTTGCAAAAAGTAGTAACTTTGCTCTCGTCCAAAGCATAACCCTCAGTTTTGGACTTTCTTTCCATGCTTAACGTTTTACCCCACAACATATCTTAAGCCTTATGATGACAGACATAGAAATAGCCCACGCCACCGAGCTCAAGCGCATCGATGAAGTGGCCGCTACAATGGGAATCAGTGCCGACGACCTGGAACACTACGGCAAGTACATCGCCAAACTCCCCCTCTCGCTCATGGACAATCCCCAGCGCAAGGACGGTAAGCTCATCCTCGTTACCGCCATTACCGCCACACGCGCTGGCATAGGCAAGACCACCGTGAGCATTGGCCTGGCGCTCGGCCTCAACGCCATCGGCAAGAAAGCCTGCGTGGCGCTCCGCGAACCTTCGCTCGGTCCCTGCTTCGGCATGAAAGGCGGTGCAGCAGGTGGCGGTTATGCCCAAGTGCTCCCCATGGAGAAAATCAACCTCCACTTCACGGGCGATTTCCATGCCATCACTTCGGCTCACAACATGATAGCTGCCCTTCTCGACAACTATCTCTACCAACACGAGAAAGAAGGCTTCGGCCTCAAGGAAGTGCTTTGGAAACGCGTGCTCGACGTGAACGACCGTTCGCTTCGCTCCATCGTCACGGGCATCGGTCCCGCCACAAACGGCATAGTAAGCCAGTCGGGCTTCGACATCACACCGGCTTCCGAACTCATGGCCATCCTCTGCCTCGCTACCGACGAGGCTGACCTCCGTCGCCGCGTGGAAAACATTCTCCTCGGTTACACCTACGAAGGCAAACCCTTCACGGTGAAAGACCTCGGTGTGGCAGGTTCCATCGTGGTTCTCCTCAAAGACGCCATCAAGCCCAACCTCGTGCAGACCACCGAAAACACTCCCGCCTTCGTTCACGGAGGTCCCTTTGCCAACATTGCCCACGGCTGCAACTCCGTCATAGCCACCCGCATGGCGCTCCGCCACGCCGACTACGCCATCACAGAAGCAGGCTTCGGCGCTGATCTTGGTGCAGAGAAGTTCTACAACATCCTTTGCCGCAAGACGGGTCTTTCGCCCGACCTCACCGTCATCGTGGCCACGGCACAGGGATTGAAGATGCACGGCGGCGTGCCCGTCAACGAAATTAAGGAGCCCAATCTCGACGGACTCCGCAACGGTTTGGCAAACCTTGACCGCCACGTGCGCAACCTGCAGGGCTTCGGCCAGAGCGTGGTGGTGGTGTTCAACCTTTTCGCCACCGACACCGACGAAGAAATGGCACTCCTCCGCGAACACTGCGAGAAGGAACTCGGCGTGCCCTACGTGGTAAACCGCGCCTATGCCGAAGGAAGCAAGGGCGCTGAAGAAATGGCACGCGTGGTGGTTGACACCATCGAGAACAATCCCTCCGCTCCCTTGCAGTTTACCTATGCCGACGACGACCCCATACGCACGAAGATTGAAAAGGTGGCGAAGAACATCTACGGCGCAGCCAGCGTGACGTTTGCAAAGCCTGCTTTGAACCGCATCAAGTTGGCGGAAGAGCACGGCATGGACCATTTCCCCGTGTGCATTGCCAAAACGCAGTTCTCCTTCTCTGCCGACGCTAAGCAGTATGGTGCCGCAAGCGGTTTCAACATTCTCATCAAGGACGTAGTGCTCAATGCCGGTGCCGAGATGGTCGTAGCCATTGCCGGCGACATCCTCCGCATGCCCGGTCTGCCCAAAGATCCCCAAGCCAACCACATCGACCTCGTCGACGGCGAAATAGTCGGCCTCAGCTGATGAACGCCATCTCCAAGAAGGAACAATAGAACCATCCTGTATATCAAACACAAAAGTTCCGCGCTTACGACAAGCGCGGAACTTTTTGTGTTTTCTGTCATCCTACTTGACCTTCTTTTCCTTCCGAATTTCCAAACAGAACAAACATTTTTCCTACCGAACTTCCGCGCTATTTAACGGTGGTAATTTATAGAAACACCCTTATATTTATTTGTAAAGCATGACTATACTGCCAGCAGTTATCAGCAATGCCCCCACGATGACTTTTGCGTTTATCGGTTCTTTCAAGAACA
>CAVJJO010000031.1:0-25947 GCA_963649665.1 Bacteroidaceae bacterium
GTTTTGCGGAAATAGCTCAGTTGGTAGAGCACAACCTTGCCAAGGTTGGGGTCGCGAGTTCGAGTCTCGTTTTCCGCTCAAAGTCGCTCGAATGGTGGAATGGTAGACACGAAGGACTTAAAATCCTTTGGGCAGAAATGTCCGTGCGAGTTCGAGTCTCGCTTCGAGCACCAAAGTTTAACGCCCGCTACTCTTAATTGAGTGGCGGGCGTAATTATTTATCTCTTATGACGAACCAAAACGAAACGCTTCGCCTTTCCGACGCAGAGAAGGAAGCACGCTATGCCGAACTGCTTCCGCAGTTGGATTCCTTACTAGAAGGCGAAGCCGACACCGTGGCAAACCTCGCCAACTTCTGCGCCCTGCTCCACGAAACCTTCCATTGGTGGTGGACGGGATTCTACCGCATACAAGAGAGGAAAGAAGAAGAGAACGGCGAAGGCAATGGCGAAGGGTATGGCGAAGGCAATGGCGAAGAGAAAGAAAAAGGGGATAAAGAGGAAGGAGGAAGCGAACTCGTTCTCGGTCCCTTCCAAGGCCCCGTAGCTTGCACACGCATTAAAAAGGGACGCGGCGTTTGCGGCACAGCGTGGGAAAAGGAGGAAACCATCGTGGTCGACGACGTAGAACAGTTTCCCGGCCACATCGCCTGCTCTGCCGCCTCGCGCAGCGAAATTGTCGTCCCCGTCCGCAATGCAGAAGGCCTGCTCTGGGGCGTGCTCGACATCGACAGCCAATACCTCTCCACTTTCAACGACGTAGACCGCCAATGGCTTGAACGCGCCGTGCAGATTCTCGCAGACAAAATCTAAAGCGAAAAGCGGACAGCAATAAAAAAAACGAAACATATTCCATCATGGCAAAGATTACTATACACACCACCGAAGGCGACATCACCGTTCGCCTCTACGACGAAACGCCCCTCCACCGCGACAACTTCATCAAGCTTGTAAAGGAAGGCACGCTCGACGGTACGCTCTTCCACCGCGTGATCCGCGACTTCATGATTCAAGGCGGCGACCCCGACAGCAAGAATGCACCCGCCGGCAAGCAACTCGGTGTAGGCGGCCCCGGCTACACCGTACCCGCAGAGTTCGTCTACCCCAAATTATTCCACAAACGCGGCGCGCTCAGCGCAGCCCGTCAGGCCGACGAGGTAAACCCGCAGCGCGAGAGCAGCGGCAGCCAGTTCTACATCGTTTGGGGCAAGGTCTACAAGCCGCAAGAACTCAAGCAACTCGAAAAGCAAATGGCCATGCAGCAAGTGCAGCAAACGTTTAACGAATTGGTAAAGGAACACAAGGCGGAAGTGATGGACCTGCGTCGCAACCGCGACCGCGAAGGACTCATGGCACTTCAGGACAAACTCATCGACGAAGCCAAGGCACGCTGCAAGGATGCCGCCACATTTACCTCTGAGCAGACTGAAGCGTACACCACCCTCGGCGGCACGCCCTTCCTTGATGGACAGTACACCGTATTCGGCGAAGTGGAAAGCGGACTCGAAGTGGTTGAAAAGATACAAAACGCCGAAACGCTCCGCGGCGACCGCCCCAAGAAGGACGTGAGCATGACGTTTGAACTGGTAGAGGAATAAAAGGTCTCCGAAAGTGCGAAGAATATTTTTCTACCAACGAGCAGAATAGCGTCTCTTCGTAGTATCGTTCCACTGCATAAAAAGTGCTAAACAGTGGATACTTCCGTATTTTACTGAAGGCTTGGTGATAATCCCCATCGCACCTTAACTTTGCAAGCACAAACGGCTTCAGTGCAGTTAGTAAAAGCAACAAGGATTAATCACACAAAAATTCCGATATAATATGGCAGACAAGAAACTCCACTTCGAGACCCTTCAGCTCCATGTAGGCCAAGAGCAGCCCGACCCCGCAACCGACGCACGCGCTGTGCCCATCTACCAGACCACGTCGTACGTGTTCCGCAACTCGCAGCACGCTGCCGACCGTTTCGCCCTTCGCGATCCGGGGAACATCTACGGTCGTCTGACCAATTCCACGCAAGGCGTGTTTGAGGACCGCGTGGCAGCCCTTGAAGGCGGTGTGGCAGGCCTTGCCGTGGCAAGCGGCGCCGCAGCCGTGACATATGCATTGCAAAACATTCTCCAGAACGGCGACCATGTGGTAGCTGCCGACAACATGTACGGCGGCTCGTTCAACCTCATCACCCACACGCTGACCACGATGGGTGTGACGAACACCATTGTCAACGTGAACGACCTTGAAGCCCTCGAAGCTGCCATCCAGCCCAACACAAAGTGCGTCTATGCCGAAACGTTCGGCAACCCCAACTCCGACGTCACCGACCTCGAAGCGGTAGCCGCAGTGGCACACCGCCACGGCATCCCCTTCATCGTGGACAACACGTTCGGCACCCCCTTCCTCATCCGTCCCATTGAGCACGGAGCCGACGTGGTGGTACATTCCGCCACAAAGTTTATCGGCGGCCACGGTTCAAGTCTTGGCGGTGTGATTGTGGACGGCGGCACTTTCGACTGGAAAGCCTATGCCGACAAGTTCCCCACGCTTGCCAAGCCCGACCCTTCGTACCACGGCGCCGTGTTTGCCGACGTTGCCGGCAAGGCAGCCTTTGCTACGCGCATACGTGCCGTGATACTCCGCGACACGGGTGCTGCCATTTCGCCTTTCAATGCATGGATTCTCCTTCAGGGACTGGAAACGCTCTCCTTGCGCGTAGAACGCCACGTGGCGAATGCGCTTAAAGTGGTGAACTATCTTGCCAACCATCCGAAGGTGGAGAAGGTGAACCATCCCTCTCTCCCCTCCCACCCCGACCATGCGCTCTACGAGAAATACTACCCCAACGGCGGTGGCAGCATTTTCACCTTCGAGATAAAGGGCGGCGAAAAGGCGGCGTGGACGTTTATTGACTCTCTGGAGATATTCTCTCTCCTCGCCAACGTGGCCGACGTGAAGAGCCTTGCCATCCACCCTGCCACTACGACCCACTCGCAGATGTCGCCCGAGGAACTCGAGCAGCAGCACATCACGCCTTCCACCATTCGTCTGAGCATCGGCATTGAGCACATCGACGACATCATTGCCGACATGGAACAGGCGTTTGCCAAAATCTAAAGACAAATACATCTCTCTCTTTTCTTGTTTTACAAAGCAGAACCGTATGGCAACACATGCCTTGCGGTTCTGCGCTTTTTCCACCCTTTCCATTACACTTCCGTTCATGACGCACGAAATCAGCACAAATGTTGTAACTTTGCCTTCGTCTGCAAACGACACACTCTCCCCCGACGACGAAAACGCTTTGCTCGCCGCCTTTTCCCGTTTCAACTGCGAATGGATTGAACGCTATTTCCGCCTTGAGGCGAAGGATATCGAGGTGCTTTCCGACCCGCGTGCCCACATTCTCTCCCGCGGAGGATTCGTCTTAGTGGCCATCCAGGACGGATGTCCCGTGGGTTGCTGTGCGCTCATTGCCCATCCCGACGACGGCACATGGGAACTTGCCAAAATGGCCGTCACGCCATCGGCGCAAGGCCACGGCACAGGGTTTCTCCTCGGACGCGCGGCACTGGCGAAAGCGCGGGAAGTGGGAGCCAAGGAAGTTTTTCTCGAAGCCAACACGCTCCTCGAAGCCTCCGTGGCCCTTTACCGCAAATTGGGATTTAAAGCCGTGGCAGACTACATTCCCGCTTACGAGCGGTGCAACCTTTTCATGATTTACCACCCCTAATGAACTACTCTCTACTCATCTCCGGCGGCGTGGACAGCGCCGTGGCTTGCCACATGCTTTGCGAACAGGGCATACGCCCCGACTTGTTCTACATAAAGATAGGTATGCAGGGCGAAGGCACGTCGTGCTCTGCCGAAGAGGACATTGAGCTCTCCACCGCCACTGCCCGCCGCTACGGTCTGCACCTCGACATCGTGGACCTTCAACAGGAATACCACGACCGCGTGACGGCCTACGTGGTGGAACGCATAAAGCGCGGACTCACGCCCAACCCCGACGTGATGTGCAACCGCCTCATTAAGTTCGGCGCCTTCAACGAGAAGGCAGGCCATGCCTACGACTTCATTGCCACGGGCCATTATGCCCGCACGTTCACCGACGCCAACGGACAGCTTTGGCTCGCACCGGCTCCCGACCCCGTGAAGGACCAGTCGGACTTCCTTTCGCAGCTGACCGACGTGCAAGCCCGCAAACTGTGTTTCCCCATAGGCCATCTGCTCAAGCACGAAGTGCGCGAGATAGCCGAACGCGAGCATCTGGCTCCAGCGCACCGCCGCGACAGCCAGGGCATTTGCTTTCTCGGGAAAATAAACTACACGGACTACCTGCGCACGCTCCTCGGCGAGCGCAAGGGCAAGGTGGTGGAACGCGAAACGGGAAACGTAGTGGGCGAGCATGCTGGCTACTGGTTCCACACCGTGGGACAGCGCAAGGGACTCGGTCTTGGCGGCGGTCCGTGGTTCGTGGTGGACAAGAACATTGAGCGCAACATCATCTACGTGTCGCACACGAATGCCTGCCACGGGCTTTACGGCACAGAGTTCGACCTCGTGGACTTCCACTTCATCACTGCCGACCCATGGGAAGGACTCGACGAGGCAGACCTTCTCTTCAAGATACGCCACACGGAGCAGCCGCGCCCCGGCCACATGCGCCGCCTTGCCGACGGCCGACTCCACATCACGTCCGACACGCCCGTGCAAGGCATCGCCCCCGGCCAGTTTGGCGTGCTCTACACCGCCGACGCCAGCATATGCGCCGGAAGCGGTGAGATACGCAACCACTAACAACCACATTTCTCCACATAAAGTAAAGAGGCAAAGCTCCTATATCGGAACTTTGCCTCTTTTTGTAAGTAAGCATCCCATACAAGCTGCTTTCAGGCCGTTTTCCCTAAACCCGAAACATCAATTGTTGATTACCAGCGTTCCGCTTGCCGAAGAAGAGTAGCTCATGCGGTAGCGGTAGAGCAGCGACACGCCCTCTTCGCCGCCGTTCTGCAGGCCGGTCTGCAAACTGTAGGTGCGGCCGCAGCGGGAGCATTTCACCTGTTCGCGGCCGTCGAACTGCAGCGAGCGCTGTATGGCATTGCGTTCGTAGCACGTGGGGCAGACGAGGTCGTAGGCGCGCGGTGAAGTGGAGCCGTTGAGGTCGGGCACAGACGGTGTGCCTACGATGAATCCTGCCACACACTGCGTTTTTCCGTAAGCTTCCGTGGCGGAGAGGTTGCCTTGCGAGGAGCGGCCGTCGACATCGGTGAAGTAGATGACCGAATTGCGGAGCGTGACGGTGCAGAACTCGCCGGGATTGTTGAGCGCCGTGTAGAGCTGGTGCGACGCCGTCACGTTGTCGTAACGGAAGAAGGCGCGTATGCTGGCGTAGAGATTGTCCACGCTGTCGGAACATGCCGTAGCGACGCACGCCGCCAATGCTACGGCGAGCATGCTTGCCGCCAAGGGCGTTTTGCGGAGAGGACATGCAAAGAGTTTCATGCGTCGACGAGTTTACGTTCCGCCTCGTCCACGCGGTCGAATCCGAAGCGGGCATAGTTTTCTTCCATCAACTGGGCTATGCGGTCGTTGCAGAGATTGCCTATGCTGCCTTCGTGGGTGTGGCGCACGGACTTGACGGGAGTGAAGCTGCCTGCCTCGATGTCGAGTCCCACTTTCTTGTAGGCATCGCGGAAGGGCATGCCTTCTGCCGCGAGGCGGTTCACTTCTTCCACGGAGAACATGGCATCGTAGCGCGCATCGTCGAGGATGTGTTCGTTCACGCGTATGCGCTCTATGATATAGGTGGCCATGTGCAGACAGTCTATGAGGCTGTCGAAGGCGGGGAGGAAGGCTTCCTTGAGTTCCTGAAGGTCGCGGAAGTAGCCGCAGGGAAGGTTGTTCATAATCATCACAATCTCCTGCGGAAGAGCCTGCAGGCGGTTCATGCGGGCACGGATAAGTTCAAACACGTCGGGGTTTTTCTTGTGGGGCATGATGCTGGACCCCGTGGTGCACTCGTCGGGGAGTTTCACGAAGCCGAAGTTCTGGGAGTTGAACATGCAGGCGTCAAATGCCATCTTTGCCACCGTGCCGGCTATGCCTGCCAGGGCGAACGCCACGTTGCGTTCCATCTTTCCGCGTCCCATTTGTGCGTAGACCACATTGTAGTCCATGGAGTCGAAGCCGAGCAGACGGGTGGTCATGCTGCGGTCGAGGGGGAACGACGAGCCGTAGCCGGCTGCCGAACCGAGCGGATTGCGGTTGACAATGCGGTAGGCGGCTTCGAGCATGAGCATGTCGTCGGCAAGACTTTCGGCATAGGCTCCGAACCAGAGTCCGAAGCTGGAAGGCATGGCCACCTGCAGATGGGTGTAGCCGGGCATGAGCACATCCTTGTAGCGCTCGCTCTGCTTCTGGAGTTCGCGGAAGAGCTGCACGACGGCGTCGGCCACCTCGCGGAGTTTGTGGCGCGTAAAGAGCTTAAGGTCGAGGAGCACCTGGTCGTTGCGCGAGCGGCCGGAGTGGATTTTCTTACCCATGTCGCCGAGGCGCTGGGTGAGCATGAGTTCCACCTGGGAATGTACGTCCTCTATGTCGTCGTCGATGTGGAAGCGGCCTTCCACGGCCTCGCGGTAGATGTCGCGCAGGCCGTTGAGCAACGGCTGGAGTTCGTCGTCGGCAATAAGGCCGATGGAGTGGAGCATGGTGACGTGGGCCATGGAGCCCATCACGTCGTATGGTGCGAGGTAGAGGTCGAGTTCGCGGTCGTGGCCCACGGTGAAGCGGTCAATCTCGTCGGTGACCTTTACGTTCTTTTCCCAAAGTTTCATTGGCTATCGAGGTTTCGTTTTTGTGATTCAGTGATGAAATTACACTATGTGCGGGGAGCTAAATTCGCCAATTATCCCGACATAGCAAACTTTATACATAAAATTGCATTGTTTGCTGCATATTGTGCGTCAGCCGGCGAAGTGCGTCACGCAAAAACGCTCCGCTGGTTCCTACTCAAAGTAGAACGTGAGCACCACCATGCTTGAAGTGGCGCGATCCACGCTCTCGGTGTAGATCATCTGCGTGCGATCGGTAAGGTCCTTGCGGTTTTTCTGCAACACGTTGTTCAGTCCCAGGCAGAACTTCAGTTCCGGGATGAACTTGAAGAACGGAAGGTAGAGGTCGCAGCCCAAACCGGCTTCGAGCATCATGTTGAACGGCTTTGTCTTGAGTTTCGTCTGCTTCCCCGTGGTCAGGTCGTACATGGGCGCCACGCCTGCTATGACGTAAGGCCGGTAGTTGTTGAAGCGGGGGGCAGCCACCTTGAGGTCCACAGGCACGCCTATGTAGCACGACTTCATGTCGAGGCTCTCCTCGCGTTGCGTGGCAAGGTTGTGTAGCGCCACGTGCTTCGCACCGAAATGGAGCGAGGGGAGCACGCGCAGCGAAAGGTGGTTCGTCATTTTCCATTCGCCCAACACGCCTACGGAGAAGCCGTAGTTGGGGCGGTCGGTCTGTGCCACCCATTGCGCGCCCGTTTCGGGGTCGATGTAGCCGTTGTTAGAGAAGTGCATGCCCTGGTCGTGAAGCCCCACGAAGAAGCCGTAGTGGAAACGGCGTTCGTCGATGAACGGCTTGTTCTGCACGCGGCGCTGCTGGGCAAAGGCCGCAGCACCCGCAAAGAGCAGAAGGAGGAGGAGTATGTGGCGGAGAATGTGCATGATGCGATGGGCTGTATATATATAGATGGGAGGGAAGTGCGGAAAACCGCTCACAAAATAACGAGAAAAAAGCGCAAATCGTATAGCCCCGCGCCATGAATCTTGCGCCAACGACAAAAAAAGGCGCCCGTGTGAGTTAGTCGGAAGAAATATGTAACTTTGCCGAGCATTCGGCGCACGCGTTTCGCAAGGGGCGCTGGCGCTGGAAGCAAGGACAACTACAACTCAATAACAATCTAAATTCTTACCACAATGGCTTATGTAATTGGCGATGACTGCATCGCATGCGGCACCTGCATCGACGAATGCCCCTCTGGCGCAATCTCTGAAGGCGAAAAGTACTCTATCGACGCCAACGTATGCGTTGACTGCGGCACTTGCGCTGACGTTTGCCCCTCTGGCGCTATCGCTCCGGGCGAATAATTCCGTCGGCTCATGCCCACACAGCTTAACTCAACCGAACTGCTGCGGCTTCTCCCCTGAAGCTGCGGCAGTTCTTCGTTTATGCGGGGTGCGACGCGCATGGGGGCTATCCGCGACACTTAAACGAAAAAACTCCGTTTGTGTTCCCATCGCAAAGACCTCTTGCGCAACTTTGGAGCAACGCGCATGGGGGGGGGCAAGACTCCTGTCTTGACAGACTAGAGCGGGGTCATGGAGGTTCTCCGCGGAACTTAAACGGAATTTAAGCGGATAAGTTCCGTTTAAATTCCGTTTAAGTTCCGCGGATAATATTTATCATCGGAATGTAGACGGAACTCAGACGGAAATTAGCCGTTTAAGTTCCGCAGATAATCTCCGTAAGGCCGCCCTCTTCAGTCAAGACTGGAGTCTTGACCCCCATGCGCTTCGCCCCCGTGCACGGCGTTCCAAAGGTCTTTTTTGTGTCATATAAGCCGATTTTTTAACACTGAGAATCGCGCAGAAATCACCAGACGCGCAGTCGCTCGGAAATACGCGATTCTCAGCGTGCATAATTATGCATCCCGTCGCCACAAAATGCGCATATATTCACGATTCGCTGCATACGGCTGCATAAAACGCCCCGTCGGAGCAAAAACCGGAGCCTTTTCCGCAAAAATTCCAAGGCATCTAGGAAAAATTCCCCTTAGGCCCAACGTTTTGGGCTGCCTTGGAGTTTTCAGAAGATGCCTTGGAGGGAGAGGTATGTGCAGAAAAGGGGCGAAAAAGCGGTGTTCTTTTCTCTAGTTTGAACTTTGCGGACGAAAAAACGAAGGGTTCGAAATTAACAAATAAAACGTTTGTTAAGAAAAGGTGCAGCGTTAGTGCGCAGCGCATGGGGGGGGCAAGACTCCAGTCTTGACTGATAAGCGCGGCCTCACGGAGGCTTTTGCGTAGCTTCGCATCAAAACAGCCCAAACCATTCTTTGCACTTACCAATACAGACCCAATTTATTTCGGGCAACCGAATTTCCCAAGTTACCCGAGCTGAAGTTTTGAATTTCAGCGCAGTTACATTAACTTTGCTTGGCGAAGATGCGCACCTGCGCATTTTTGCGCCATAAACCCACGCAAAACCACACACAACACACCCGAACCACCACACCATGCGCTTCAGCGACGTTATAGGACAAGGCGAAGTGAAAAGACAGCTCCGCCGCATGACAGACGAAGGCCGACTGCCCCACGCCCTGCTCTTCGCAGGCCCCGAAGGCAGCGGAAAACTGCCCATGGCACTCGCCCTGGCCCACCGTCTGCTCTGCCAAAAGCCCACTCCCGAAGGCGAACCCTGCGGAGCGTGCGCCGGATGCCGCATGGCAAGTAAACTCGCACACCCCGACCTCCACTTTTCTTACCCCGTGGTGCGCTCCGGCACTGCCACGGCCACGCAGGTGGTCAGCACACAGTACATCGACGAATGGCGCGAGCAGGTAGCCTCGTCGCCCTACTTCTCCCTCCAGCAATGGCTCCGACGCATCGGTGTGGAAAACCAGCAGTCGCTCATCAACGTGGCAGAAGCCAACCGCCTCATCGACGAGCTGAGCCGCGTGAGCAGCCAGGGCGGCTACAGAGTGGTCGTCATATGGAACGCCGACCGCATGAACGAAGCCACGGCAAACAAAATGCTGAAAGTGCTCGAAGAGCCGCCGCAGCACACCGTGTTCATCCTCACCACGAGCCACCCCGAACGCATCCTTGCCACCATACTGAGCCGAACGCAGCGCATCGACTTTCCGCCGCTCGCTGCCACCGACATAGCCTCGGCGCTCCAAAATCTTGCCGGGCTTGACAACGACGACGCACTCTGCGTGGCACGCGCCTCGGACGGCAACTTCATAAAAGCCTGCGAAGATGTGACGCGCGACGCCGACACGGCGCAATACTTCGACATGTTCGTGCTCTTCATGCGTCTCTGCTACATGAGAAAGATACGCGACCTCAACGAATGGGCCGCCAACATGGCGTCGTGGGGAAGAGAAAAGCAAAAGGCCTTCCTCGAATACGCGCAAAGGCTCATACGCGAAAACTTCATGTACAACTTCCAGCTTCCCGAGCTCAACTACATGACGCGCCAGGAAAGCGACTTCTCGAAAAACTTTGCGCGCTTCGTCAACGAGCGCAACGTGATAGGACTGATGGAAGAACTTTCCCTTGCGCAGCGCGACATCGTGCAGAACGCGAACGGGCGCATGGTGTTTTTCGACCTCGCGCTGAAAATCATCATGCTCCTCAAGCAGCAGTAAAGGGCTACTGCTTCCACACCCCCTACAAGAACTCTCTGGCTCCTGCGCGCACAGCCCGCTCCGGCGGAGCGCAGCACTGAAGAGCCACACAATATATACACCCAACCGTCTACATTTTTTATGAACGATTCCCAACAAGAAATACAAAGCACCGCCGCCGACACTGCCGCCGCTTCCCCCGAAGCCAACGCCGGCACCTGCCCTCGCTGCTGCCACAGCCAAGAGAACGGCGAAAACGCGTGCGACCACAACTGCGACAACTGCGCCGACAACGGCGGATGCAGCCATTGCCAATGGGGCGACGCCTCACTCCGCGGCATAGCAGCCTGCGGATGCGGACGCTCCGACCACCAGCTCAACACGTTCGACTACCTCGCCGACGTGCCCGGCAACAACGACGTGACGGACTACGTGGAAGTGCAGTTTAAAAACACCCGAAAGGGATTCTACCGCAACGACAACCACATCGACCTCGCCAAAGGCGACACCGTGGCCGTGGAAGCACAACCGGGACACGACATAGGCATTGTGACCCTCACCGGAAAACTCGTGCTGCTGCAAATGCAAAAGGCCAACCTCAAGCAAGGCACCGAAATAAAGCGCGTATACCGCAAGGCACGCCCCGGCGACATGGAAAAATACGAAGAAGCCAAGGCACGCGAGCACGACACCATGATTCGCGCCCGACAAATAGCCAAGGACCTCGAGCTGCAGATGAAAATCGGCGACGTGGAGTACCAAGGCGACGGCAACAAAGCCATCTTCTACTACATAGCCGACGCGCGCGTTGACTTCCGCAAACTCATCAAAGTGCTTGCCGACACGTTCCACGTGCGCATAGAAATGAAGCAAATCGGCGCGCGCCAAGAAGCCGGACGCATTGGCGGAATAGGCCCGTGCGGACGCGAACTCTGCTGCGCCACATGGATGAAAAACTTCAGCTCCGTAAGCACAGCCGCCGCACGTTTCCAGGACATCACGCCCAACCCGCAAAAGCTTGCCGGACAGTGCGCCAAACTCAAGTGCTGCCTCAACTACGAGGTGGACGTCTACATGGAAGCCGCCAAAGCCCTTCCGCAGCGCAACGTACAACTCGAGACCGCCGACTCCACCTACTACTTCTTCAAAGCCGACACGCTTGCCGGACTCGTCACCTACAGCACCGACCGTCGCATGGCGGTCAACCTCGTGACCGTCACCACCGACCGCGTGGCAGAAGTCATACGCCTCAACGCAGCCGGCGAAAAGCCGCTCACCCTTGAGCCCGACGGAACGCAAGAGCCCAAACGCTCCGTGGATCTTGCCGAGCAAGACGACCTCACACGCTTCGACAAGACACGGCGCAAACAGTCGCGCAACAACCGCAAGAACCGCGCCGACAAAGCCACCAACGAGGGCGGCGCCGACAAAGCCCCCAACGAGAACCGCAACGAGCGCCGCGACCGCCGCAACGGCGATGACCGCCGCAACGACCGCCGCAACGGCGACGACAAACAGCAGCGACGCCCCCGTCCCAACCGTCAAAAGCCCCCGCGCGGCGACAGAGAGACGAAGGAATAACGCGCCGCCGCATTCGCATAGCGCAACCCGTCGCGCAACCAATCCCCACAAACGAACCAAAAGAATAAAGAAAGAATGCCCAAAGTAATGCGTTTGCTGCTTGCACTCATCGGCGTGTGTGTCTTCGCCGCATGCGAGCACACGCCCGTCTGCTATTCCTACTGCTCCACACCCGTGGAAGGATGGGAGAAAGGCGACACGCTGCACTACCACGTAGACACGCTGCGCCATACGGGACGCTATGCCATGAGCATCGGCATACGCAGTTCGGCATCCACGCCCTACCCCTTCCAAACGCTCTGGCTGGTGGTACGCCAGCAGTGGCACAACCCCGAAGCACAGCGATGCGACACCGTGGAATGCATGCTCAGCAATGCCGACGGCGACATAACGGGCACGGGAGTCAGCGTGTACCAATACGAAATGCCGTTCACCGAAATGGAGCTCGTCGAAGGCGCTTCGGCCGACATACGCATCACCCATCTCATGCGCACAGAAATGCTCCCCGGCATCACCGACATAGGCGTGAAACTCGTGCGCCAATAACCCGCTTTCCTTTCGTTATAAAAACATTTTCACCCCAAGATATATGGAACTCCAACTCAAGTCGCTCGCCGACATGCCCGAAGCTGCCGAGCAGTTCATCAAAGCCATAGACCAGAACACCGTTTTCGCTTTCTACGGGAAAATGGGAGCCGGAAAGACCACCTTCATCAAAGCCGTCTGCGAAGCACTCGGCGTGACAGACGTGGTGAACTCCCCCACCTTCAGCATTGTCAACGAATACCGCTCCGACACCACGGGCGAACTCATCTACCATTTCGACTTCTACCGCATCAAAAAACTCGAGGAAGTCTACGACATGGGCTACGAGGACTACTTCTACTCCGGCGCCCTCTGCTTCATAGAATGGCCCGAACTCGTCGAGGAAATCCTCCCCGGCGACGTGGTACGCGTGGACATCGAAGAACTTGAAGACGGAACCAGAAAAATCGCTTTCTAACCCACCCTTCCGGCATTCAGAAAGAAAAAAGCAAACCCCAACCCTATCGCTATGAAAATCCTTTCCACCTTAGCCCTCGCACTGCTCAGCCTTCCGCTCGCAGCACAAACCGTGAGCCGCATGGACAACCTCGAAGCCGAGCAAAAAGCCGCCGCCACCGAACTGAAGCTGACGGGAAAACTTTCCACCCAAGGCAACTCCGACTTCCGGCAGCTACGCGACCTCTGCTGGCAACTGCGCAGTGTAGACCTCAGCGAGGCGGAATGCCCCGACATTCCCAACAACGCGTTCCATTCGCGCCACAAACTCGAAGCCGTCACTTTTCCCAAAAACGTCCGCAGCATAGGCACACAAGCCTTCTTTGCCTGCACCGCCTTGCAGCGCATTGTGCTCCCCGCCTCGCTCGAGCGCGTAGGCGACTGCGCCTTCTCGTCGTGTTCGGGCATCACGGAAATCACCCTTGAAGGCGCACCCATCCTCGGCGAATTTGCCTTCGCACGCCTTACCGGCCTTCGCACACTCCGCGTGAACGCTTCCACTCCGCCCCAGGCAAGTGCATCAACGTTTGCCGGAATAGACCGCAAGAAGGTAAAGCTCATCGTGCCCAAAGGATCGGAACTCAAGTACCGGCGCGCTGAAGGCTGGAGCGTGTTCTTCACCGGCGAGAAGCGCTCATCTTCCACCTGCAATCCGGAAGAAGCCCTTGTGCCGCAGCCCGCTCAGCTCACCGTAAACAAGGAAGCGCGAGCGCTCAACGTGCGTGCCCAGTGGGACGTGGTAGCCGAAAACGGACTCGCCAACGAATGCAGCAAAGCCGAAGAACTGCTGCGCAGCCGCTTGGGCAAAACCTCCGGAAAGGACAAAGCCACGCTCACTCTCGGCATAGACCCGAAACTCACCGACAAGGAAGCCTACACGCTCACCGTGGGCGAACACGGAGTGGACATCCACGGCGGAAGCGCCGCAGGCGTGTTCTACGGACTCATGACGCTCGACCAGCTGCTCCGCGCCGATGCCGACGGTGCCAGCTGCGCCGCCATTCCCCAACTCACCATAGCCGACCAGCCGCGCACCCACATGCGCGAACTTATGGTGGACCCCTGCCGCATTTTCGTGCCTTTCGATGAACTGAAAGCGTTCATCCCCGAAATGGCACGCTACAAACTCAACGCGCTCCACCTCCACCTCGTCGACGACCAGTCGTGGCGCATAGAAATCAAGCAATACCCCAAACTCACCGCCGAGTGCACCTCACGCGTGGGCATGGACGACATGCAGATGCCCATCAGCGGCTACTACACCCAAGAGCAAATGCGCGAGTTGGTACGCTATGCAGCAGAATACCACATCGACGTCATTCCCGAAATAGAAATGCCCGGCCACGAAGTGGCAGCCATACACGCCTACCCCGAACTCACCTGCGGCGCAAAGCAAGTGCCCATTCGCACCATCTGCGGCGTATCAAACGAACTGCTCTGCCCCGGCAACGAATTTACCTTTGAATTCCTCGGCAACGTGTTCCGCGAACTGGCCGACATCTTCCCCTCGCCCTACGTTCATCTCGGCGGCGACGAAGCCGGCAACCCCGCCCTCGACTGCTGGACCTCGTGTCCCAAATGCCAGGCACTGAAAAAGGAATTGGGCATCACGTCCACCGACCGCTCTGAGAACTGGCGCCTCCAGAAATACCTCTTCGACCGCGTCATCGACGCGCTCCGCACCAAATACGGCAAGACACCCATGTTCTGGTACGAAACCGACTTCAAGGAAATACAGCCGGGCTGCGTCACCTTCGCCTGGCGCATGGGACTCACCCAGCCTGCCCTCGACGCAGCCGTACGCAACAATGCGAAAATCATGCTTTGCCCCGGCGAGCACTGCTACTTCGACTACCCCATGGCTCCTGGCGACATGCCCGAAGTGAACTGGGGCATGCCCTCCACCTCGCTCAAGCAGACTTATGCCCTCGACCCCTCATGGGGCATGGGAGAAGAGTTTGAGAAGAACAACCTCTTCGGCGTTGCCGGCACACTCTGGAGCGAATGCATCAACTCGCCCGAGCGCATCTACTACCAGGCATATCCCCGCGCCCTTGCCCTCGCCGAAGTGGGATGGAGTCCTGCCAATACGCACTCGTGGGAAGACTTCCTCCGCCGCCTGCGCCCCACCCTCCGCGACATGCAGCGCCGCGGCATCAGCTTCAGCATGCAGTATTAGCAAAACTCGTAACTACTCAAGTGGCAATAAGCGTAAATACATCGGCAAGATTTACGTAAAGAGCAAGTAACGTCCACGCTTCAACATTGAAACGATTTTGATGGACTGACCTAAAGAGTTGTGCGTAAAGTGTCACAAAAAGCAATCGTTTTCGTGACACTTTACGCACAACTCATTTACTTATTGGTATCACCGCATTCCTTTCTGAGACTTATTTGTCGGTTATGCAAACGTATAGTTTGCACACCGTTTACGCAAAGCGGCCCGCAACGATTCTCGCTGCGGGCCGCTTTTAATTGTTTCTGGTTTTATGAATTATGCGTTCGTGCGGTGGCTTTCCACCCAACGGCGGGCATTGACGAAGGCTTCCATCCAAGGCGTCACGTCGTCGGCACGGCGGTCGGCGGGATAGTAGGGATTCTGCCAGGGGTAGAAGGCGCGTTCGAGGTGGGGCATCATGGCAAGGTGGCGTCCGTCGGCGCTGCAGATACCTGCTACGCTGTAGGAAGAACCGTTGGGATTGCCGGGATACTCGTCGTAGGAGTATTTGAGCACCACGTTGTAGTCGTCTTCGGAAAGGGGCAGGGAGAATTTGCCTTCACCGTGGGCTACCCAAATGCCGAGCTTGTCGCCGGAGAGCGAACCGAACATCACGCTGCGGTTCGTGGGCACGGTGACGCCGAGGAACGAGCTTTCGAACTTGTGGGAGTCGTTGTGGAGCATGCGTGCGCGCTTCTTGTGGTCGGGGTTGATGAGGTTGAGTTCCACCATAAGCTGGCAACCGTTGCACACACCGAGCGAGAGCGTGTCTTCGCGGGCGTAGAAGCGGTCGAGGGCTTCCTTAGCCTTCGGGTTGTAGAGGAAGGCGCCTGCCCATCCCTTTGCGGAGCCGAGCACGTCGGAGTTGGAGAATCCGCCGCAGAAGACAATCATGTTCACGTCGTCGAGCGTTTCGCGGCCGCTGATGAGGTCGGTCATCATCACGTCCTTCACGTCGAAGCCGGCGAGGTAGAGTGCATAGGCCATTTCACGTTCGCCGTTCGTACCCTTTTCGCGGATGATGGCGGCGCGGATGCCGGAAGCCTCGCGGCGGTCGGGGTTGAGACCGAAGTGCTTGAACGTGCCGCGGAACTCGGGATGAATGTGATATTCGAGCGGTTGCTGCTTGTAGTTCTCGTAGCGGAGGCGTGCGCAGCCGTTGAAGCTCTGCTTCGTGTCGAGGAGATAGGAAGTTTCGTACCAGATGTCGCGGAGGTAGTCGATGCCGAACTGGTAGGTAGCGCCGTCCTTTTCTACCATAATCTGGCGTTCTTCGGATGGCGTACCGAGTTTCACGTAGCCCACGCCGGCATCGTCGAGGATGTCCTTGAAGGCTTTCTTGTCCTTGTCGGCAATCTGTACCACCACGCCGGGATTTTCAGCGAAGAGAATCTTCACGAGGTCGGCATCCTTGAACTTGTCGAGGTTGATGTCGAGACCGCCGTCGGTGTTGGCAAAGCACATTTCAAGCAGACAGGTGATGAGACCGCCTGCAGAGATGTCGTGTCCGGCAAGGATGAGTCCCTTGCTGACGAGTTCCTGCACGGCATTGAAAGCGTCGCGGAAGTATTCGGCGTTCTTCACCGTGGGCACGTCGCTGCCTACGCAGCCGAGGCTCTGGGCAAAGGCGGAACCGCCGAGGTGGAGCTGGTCGAAGGAGAAGTCGATGTGGTAGAGCGTGCTCTTTTCCACGGGTTTGATTACGGGGTTGACCACCTTGCGGATGTGGCTCACCTCGCCGCCTGCACTGACAATGACCGTACCCGGAGAAATGATTTTCTCTCCGCCGGGGTACTGCTGCGAGAGGGAGAGGGAGTCCTTGCCCGTAGGCACGTTTATCTCGAGTGCGCAGCAGAAGTCGCTGAGCGCTTCCACGCCTTTGTAGAGACGGGCGTCCTCGCCTTTCTGCGAGCGGCAAGGCCACATCCAGTTGGCTGAGAGCGACACGCTATCGAGTCCTTCAGCGAGCGGTGCCCACACGATGTTGGTAAGCGATTCGGCTACGGAAAGCACGGAACCTGCCGCGGGGTCGGCAAGACCGGCTTGGGGAGCATGGCCGAGTGCGGTGGCAATGCCCTTTGTGCCGCGGTAGTCGAGTGCCACAACGCCACAGTCGGCAAGGGGAAGCTGGAGTTCGCCCTGCGTCTGCTGGTTGGCCACCTTGCCCGTTACGGAGCGGTCCACCTTGTTGGTGAGCCAGTCCTTGCAGGCTACGGCTTCGAGCTGAAGCACGTTGTTGATATAAGTATCGAGTTTTGTTGCGTCGTAGGTAACGTCCTTGTACTGGCGTTCCACCGTTTCGTCGACCATGACGGTCTTGGGCGAGTGGCCGAACATTTGTGCCACGTCGAGGTCGAAGGGACGTACGCCGTCGGCCTGTTCGAAGGCGAAATGGGCATCGCCGGTGGTTTCGCCTACCACATACATCGGAGCGCGTTCGCGTTCGGCTATCTTGCGTACGTGGTCGAGGTGCTCTTCCTGGATGAGCAGACCCATGCGTTCCTGGCTCTCGTTGGCAATGATTTCCTTGGCGGAGAGCGTGGGGTCGCCGATGGGGAGCTGATCCATGTGGATGAGGCCGCCGCACTCTTCTACGAGTTCGGATAGACAGTTGACGTGGCCTGCCGAACCGTGGTCGTGGATGGAAACGACGGGGTTGACGTCTTCTTCGCAAAGTGCGCGCACGAGGTTGTTGGCACGCTTCTGCATTTCGGGGTTGGCACGCTGCACGGCGTTGAGTTCAATACCAGAGGAGTAGCGGCCGGTGTCGACGGAACTTACGGAACCGCCGCCGAGACCGATGCGGTAGTTGTCGCCGCCGACTACTACCACCTTGTTGCCCTTGGCGGGCGTGCCCTTCAGGCAGTCGCGCTTGGTGCCGTAGCCTACACCGCCGGCGAGCATGATGACTTTGTCGTAACCGTATTTCTCGCCGTTCTCCTGGTGTTCGAAGGTGAGCACGGAGCCTGCGATGAGGGGCTGACCGAACTTGTTGCCGAAGTCGGAAGCGCCGTTGGAGGCCTTGATGAGTATCTGCTCGGGAGTCTGATAGAGCCACTGGCGAACGGGAAGGATGTCTTCCCAGTCGCGTCCGCCGTCGAGACGGGGATAGGCGGTCATGTAGACGGCCGTTCCTGCTATGGGCCAAGAACCTACGCCGCCGCCCATACGGTCGCGGATTTCGCCGCCGGTGCCAGTGGAGGCGCCGTTGAAGGGTTCCACGGTGGTGGGGAAATTGTGGGTTTCGGCCTTGATGGAGATGACGCTCTCTATGTCCTTCACACGGAAGTAGTCGGACGTGGAGTGGTCGGCCGGAGCGAACTGCTCAATGACGGGACCTTGTGCAAAGGCCACATTGTCCTTATAAGCAGAGATTATCTTGTGGGGATTTTCCTGCGTCGTCTTCTTGATCATGGCAAAGAGCGACGAGGGCTTTTCTTCTCCGTCGATGATGAACGTACCGCCGAAGATCTTGTGGCGGCAGTGCTCAGAGTTGATTTGTGCAAAACCGAACACTTCGGAGTCGGTGAGCTTGCGGCCCAACTGTTTTTCCACACCGTGCAGATAGTCGATTTCGGCGGGGGAGAGGGCAAGGCCTTCCTGCTCGTTGTAGGTTTCGAGGTCGCTGATGTGTTCAATGGGTGCAGGCTTGATGTTTACGGTGAATATCGTCTGGTCGAGTCCATTGTACATGCGCTGGAGCATAGGGTCGTGGTCGGCCTTTTCGTCCTTCACGGGGAAGTACTCTTCTATACGCGCAATGCCGCAGAGATTCATGTTTTGTGTAATCTCGACGGCATTGGTACTCCATGGTGTAATCATTTCGCGGCGGGGGCCTACGAACCAGCCCTTGAGGCTATCGCCCTCTTCGAGGACGGCTTCGCCGTAGAGCCAGCACAGTTCTTTCACTTCTGCTTCAGAGAGCTGATGATCCACTTCTGTGGCTATCACACTCTTTTGCGGTGTTCTAAAAAACAGAATCATATTGTGAGAAGGGGTTTGGTGTGTAAATATGTGCTGCAAAGGTAAGGAAAAATGCCGAAAGGGCGCTTGCGCAGCTCTACGTAACGTAAAAAAGTGGCAAACGAGGGATTGATTCACACCGGAAAAGGGGAAAAGAGAAAATGTGAAGGTTTGGAAATTTTGGGCCTTGGGCCCAATGTGTTGGGCCCAAAGATAATTTGAATTTGCTGCCTTGGAATTTTCACGGCACGCCTCGGAGTTTTTTAGCGGGGGCTTTGTTCTTTTTGAGCAAGGGAACATGAGGCGAAGCGCATGGAGGTCAAGACTCCAGTCTTGACTGCTCTACACGTACAGCCTGAGACTTTTTCACCGCGCATGGGGGCGAGGTTTTCAAAACCTCGCGCTCTACACGGCAGTCACGGACTGTTTACCCGGCTTCGCTTTTGTTTAAGTTCTGCGGATAATCTCCATAAACCCGCGCTTATCTGTCAAGACGCGAGTCTTGAGCCCCATGCGCTTCGCCCCCAAGCGCTTTGCATCATGTGCTACCTTCATTCGTCGCCCCATGCGCTGCGCAAAAAACCGCTTATGAAACGATTCGTCTCATAAGCGGTTTCTTGATGTGGATTGTCGGCTCTGCCTGTTTTGCTTAGTGCCACAGGCGGCGAACGATTTTCTTGGCGCGTTCCGTACGGCTTTCGGTGACTCTGCCGTAGCCGTAGCCGTAGCCGTTGTTGTAGCGCGATGTCTTTCCGTCGGCATCGTTCAGCACGAAGCAGATGTTCTTGAAGCGCTTCTCGTTGTACATCGTTTCGAGTATGGGGAGAACGTCGCGTCGCTGCATGCCCAGACGGATAACGTAGAGTGTGGTGTCGGCCACGCGGTTCACTATGTTGGCATCGGCCACGGAGAAGAACGGCGTGGAGTCGATAATCACGTGGTCGTAGCGCTTGCGGAGTTCGTCGATGAGCGTTTCCACGCGGTCGGACATGAGAATCTCTGCGGGGTTGGGCGGCAACGGACCGGCGGGCACGAGGTCTATGCCCTCGCCAATGGCGTCGTGGCGGATGATGTCGTCAACCTGCGTCAGTTCGTCCACGAGATAGGTGGTCAGACCGAGGTGGGCATGGAGTCCTTTGCTGAGGGTACGCTTGCGCACGTCGGCATCGATTACCACCACCTTCTTGCCTGCCATGGCGAGAACACGAGCAATGTTTTGGGAGATGAACGTCTTTCCTTGCGCCGGCGTGGTGGAAGTGGTCATGATGACCTGCGACTTGGTACGCATGAATCCGAGCGAGAAGCGCAGCAGGCGGAAGGCTTCCACTATGGGGTCGTCGGAGGCAAGAGCGGTGATGTCCGTGCCGGTCTTGGACGTAGTCTTGAGGTGGGGCACTTCGCCCAACACGGGAATGCCGGTGGCTTTCTCCACTTCGTTGCGGTCGTGGATGGTTACGTCGCATATGCGTATAAGCCAGAGTATGCCGGCGGGGATAAGCACGCCTATGGCAAGGCTCACGAGGAGAATGATGCGGGAGCGGGGACTTACGGGAGCGTCGCTGCCGAGCGGACCTTCCACGAGTCGCACGTTGGCTTCGCTCACGGCTTGCTGGAGGGCTACTTCTTCACGTTTCTGGAGCAGGTAGTTGTAGAGGCTTTCCTTGAGCGTCTGCTGGCGCTTGATGTCGATGCCCTGCTTTTCCTGCTCGGGCGCCGAAGCTATCTTGCCGGAGATGAGGCTCTCGTTGGCCTGCGAGTCCTTGAGGCGTAGTTGGAGGGAGGCTATGTAGTTGTGGATGGTTGAAGAGATGGCCTGGCGCATTTGCGAGAGCTGGCGGTCGAAGTCGCGCACGATGGACACTTGCTCGCTGGAGTTGCCCACGGCACGGTTGCGCTGGTTCATCAGTTCGTTGTACTGCGCAATCTGCGTGTTGAACGAGGCGTCGCCTATGTTGAGCGCGGGGATGAGGTCGCGGTCGTTGGCGTGGTTGGAGATGTAGTCGGAGAGATAGCGTGCCACGTTGAGCTGCGTTTCAATCTGCAGGCTTTGCTCGCGTGCGCTGAGCGTTTGGCCTGCCATGGCTTGGGCGGCGCTTTCGTAGTCGACAATCTGGTTGCGGCGCTTGAAGTCGGCAAGGCGGTTTTCCACGTTGGAGAGTTCTCCGCCGATGAGGCCGATGCGATTGTCGATGAATTTTGCGGTGTTTTCAGCCACGCGGTTCTTGTTGTCGACCACGTCTTCTTTGTAAACGTCGAAGAGCGTGTTGAGCATGTCGGTGGCTCGCTTGGGGTTGATGTCGCTGCAAGTGAGCACGATGAGCGACGTTTCTTTGTCGTATTCCTCAGCAGTGATGCTGCCGGTGTAGGCTTTTGCCGCCACGTCGAGGGGCAGGCGGGTAACGTGCACTTCTTCGTCGTTCCAAAGGTTGAAGGTGCGTCCGCGCACCACGCTGAGCTGGCCTACGGGCGTGTTGGCGGTCTGTCCGAGCGTCAACTTCACGTCGGGCAGTTCGTTGCCTTTAGCATCGATGAGGTCGGTGAGCGTGCAGGTGTTGGCACCGGTTTTCTTCACGGTGAAGGAAACGCCGGTCTTTTGTTTGCCCTTATTGCCTGAGCCGGCGCTGCCGTTCAGCGGATTCTGGAAAAGCACTTCGAAGGGACGTTCGTCGCCGTAGAGGGCAATGGTGTGGAGGCTCTCCTTGGTGGTGTAGTTCACATCGAGGTGGAGACGCTCCACCACGCGCTTCATCAGACGTTCGGATGAGAGGATGAACATCTCGTTCTTGAGGTTGTCGCCCACGCTTACGCCGTTGAGTTCGAGCATCGTATTGAGTCCTTTGCTGCGTGATACGCGTCTGCTGCCGGATGCCGACGACGAGCCCTCGGAGTCCTCAATGAGCATGACGGACTGGCGCTGGTAAACGCGCGGCTGGCGCATGAGATAGTAGGTGCCGGCGCAGAAGCAGAGCACTACGGACACTACGAACCACCACCAATGCTTGCAAAATTCGCGAAAACATATTTGCAACAGGGGGATGAATTCCATCTCTTCCTCTTTTTCTTCCTGGTATTTTATCTGTGAATCCATAATTGTTCTATGATGTGTATATAATGATGTGCCTGAAGGAATATTCGGTTTACTGGTTGGCGAGCCGGCGCGCGGTTTCGATGATGGTGTCGACGGTGCGCGCGTAGTCGTCGGAGGCGATGTCTACTTTTACGTCGGGGTCGATTCCCATTTCGGTGCTTTGCATCTGCCGGTCGTACATGGGGCAAGCAGAGAAACGTACGCTCCATCCGTTGGGCAGTTCGCTGGAGAAGGGCATGCCGGCGCCTCCTCCCGTGCGGTCGCCCACGACGGTGACGTTGGGCAGGCCTTTGACATACATGACGAAACTGTTTGCCGCGCTGTATGTGCGGCGGTTGGTCAGCACATACACGTGCTTTTGCCAGCGCAGACTTTCGAAGGGTTTGATGCGTATGGGCTGGGCGGTGGAGAAGTCGTCGTGGCCCGCGCCGGTTTTGTGCTGCATGTAGCCCCCAATGGTTTCTTCGTTGACGAAGAGCGAAGCGAGCTTTTCGGCAGAGGTAAGCATGCCGCCCCCGTTGCTGCGCACGTCGAGGATGAGGGCATTGCAAGTGGCGAGCGTGGTGACCATCTGCTGCAGATTGCCGCCGCCGAACTCTGCATCGAAGGTGGAGCAGCGCACGTAGCCTATGTTGTCGTTGAGCACGCGGTACTGCAGTGCGGACGACTGGTAGTAGTCCTCCGTGCGGCCGAGATAGGCGTGGATGAGCGTGTCGCTGTAGTTCATGGGATAGTCGTCGAACCAGCTTCCGTAGCGTGCCGTGTTGTGGGCGGCATAGAGGTTGACGTGGCCGTCGCGCAGTTCGTTGAGCATTTCGGAGAGTACCTCAAAGAGTTGGCGGTTCGTCATGTAGGCCGACACGCGCGGACGGTACGTTTCGCGCACTTTGCTCCAGTCGAGTCCGTATTGCTCTTTCTTGTAGGAGAAAAAGCAATAGTGTTGGTCGAGAGTTGTCCAAAGCGCATCGAAATTTCCTATGCACGTGTTGTCCTCCACCTCCTGTGTGACGCATGAGGCGAATAGGGCGAGGGACAATATGAGGGTAACGAGGCGTGACATGGTCAACGGATGTGTGCGCTTGGGTGTGTACGTTATAAGATGTGGAGCGTTCGTGTGTAGCCTATCATGAGGCTGTTGCGCCATGCGTGGCGGCGGAGTCCGCCGAGACGGCTTTGCCGTATGTCGGCAAGGTAGCCTATGCTGATGTGTGAACGCCAAAGGGGAAGGGTGGCTACGGCGAGCAAACGTGCCGTGGGCACATTGCCGGGATGGGTGAAGTGGACAACGCCCTGCGAATGACCGAGTGAGAATATTTCGTAGTACGACTGTCCGTAGACGGGCGAAAACTGTGCGCCGACGAGCGGTGCGTCGGCCTGCAGGCGCGCCGATGCGCTTTTGCGCCCTATGCGGAACGTGTATTCAGCCAAGGCGGTGGCTTCGAGTTGCACACCGATGCGCCCTTGAGCGGGATTGTTGGACCCGCGTGTGTTGTAGGTGAATCCGCCCGACGCTTCCGCCAGTCCGCCGGCAGCGAGCCGCCAGTGGGGGGTGAGCTTCCACGAACGCATCCAACCGCCGGCAGCAGAGAATTCGCCGTCCCATTCCTTTCCGTCGTCGGTGGGGGAATGGAGGTAGGCCGTGTGGGCAGTGTATTGCGCCACTACGTTGACGCCCTTTCCCCAACGTGCCTTGCGTTCGGTGCGCAACGTCATGCAGAGGTCTTTACCCGTGTATTCAAGCGGAGAGAGGTAGGTGTCGAGCACATTGGCGCGCCCGATGCCCCAAAGCCACTGCTTTTCACAGATGCGGCTTCTTGCTCCGCTGCTATCAACTGGTTCGCACGCCGTTGTCTGCGCCTTTGCACTGAGGGCAAGGCACAGAAGCAAAAGTACATGTAAGGTGTTGCGGAACCGATGGTGCATGGTGCGACAGGGATGGGACGATTGTAGCGCGGTTATTTTTTCGCTCCTTTATATATAAGGAAGGCTACAGCCACGACGGCAAGACCGAGAATCACGTAACCAATCTCGTGGCTATACTTTGTGGCAAGCTCTGCCACCTCTGCAGTGGTCTTGAGGTTGGTGGTGGTGTAGATTACGTAGCCGATGATTGCCAGAATGGAATTCCATACGGCTGCACCAAGCGTGGTAAAAAGGAGAAATTTGCCGATGTGCATTCCGGCAAGTCCTGCAGGGATGCTGATGAGCTGTCGTACGGCGGGCACGAGGCGTCCGAAGAAGGTGCTAGCCGACCCGTGGTTACGGAAGTAGTCTTCGGCGTGCTGCACCTTGGCGCGGTCGAGCAGACACATGTGTCCGATACGGCTGTCGGCAAAGGCATATACGATGGGGCGTCCGAGCCATTTGGCCAAATAGTAGTTGACCAATGCGCCGACGTCGGCACCGAGTGTGGCCACTACAACCACGAGGAATATGTTCATCGGGTTGTCTTCCATCATAGAAAGGAAAGCTGCAGGGGGTACCACCACTTCCGAGGGGAAGGGGATGAACGAACTTTCTACAGCCATAAAGACAAATACCCACCAGTAGTTGAGGTTTGCCAGTACGAAGTCTATCATAATAAAGTTATTGCGGTTTGCGAATCGTGTGCAAAGATAATGCAATGGAAGAGCAAAATAGAAGAAGAACCACATAATTCTTGCTTTTCCTTAACGCTTTGTTTGCTTTCGGGCAGATATCACCACTTCTTTGCCGTAAAGTTGGTCTGTTTTGTGCTATCGCAAGAAAAATGAGTTTTTCCTTTATTTACCGCCCTCTTTGCATTATCTTTGCAGACGTTATTGCGCCTGTGGCGAAATTGGTAGACGCGCCAGACTTAGGATCTGGTGGTTTCGGCCGTGTAGGTTCGAGTCCTATCAGGCGCACGAAAGAGGAAGATTAACACGCTGATATCCAATCGGTTAGCTGTCTTCCTCTTTTATTTTTGTCAACCGACTGTCAACCGAAATATTTATAAATTATTAACTACATATAGATGACAAAAGAGGAATTTGAACAGCTTATCACAAACGACGCACACAAAAACGAGATTCTTCGCTTGGTTGAAGAAAGTATCTGTATGCTCCCTTGCAAAGATGAACGCAGCATAAGTACACGTTATGACGAATGCGCTCAACTATATAAGGATTCTCTTGAAGACTATGCGCATTTCAGACTTAACATAAGCAAGCAGATAGATTTGCTTAGATACCAGTCTTTTGTTAGCAAATACAAGGATGATGTCCAATCTGCTTTAAGCAAGCTGACACAAGATGTCGTAATGAGGGTAGATGCTTATGCTCAGAATAGCAAGTATAATGATTCTGCCTTTGTGAATGATGTAACCACCTTGTTGGAGAAATATAAATGTTCAAAGTTCTACTTAAATACCAAAATAGACGAACTCGAAGATAAAAAGCAACTTTTAGAATTGAGCAATGCTTTGCAGAATGGCTTTAGCTTTTACTCGTTCACGTTAAGAGATAAGAATACAAACAAAACGTTTTCTGTCAAAAGCAAGAAAGTGAAGAATATGTTTGCAGAGAGTTTTTTGCCGTATTTTAAAAGCCGATTCCTTGATGATGAAAATGGAACTGATATAGATAACCTTATATTAGCAGACGTGAGGCTTTGCAGTTCTTGGGATGATTTTACGCGCGTG
>CAVJJO010000032.1:0-25893 GCA_963649665.1 Bacteroidaceae bacterium
TTGGACACGAAAGTGCAGATATTCTGTGAGATCTGTGAATTCTGTGGGAGAAATGAAATTCAAGGCGAAGCGCATGGAGGCGAAGCGCTTTAAAACAAAAAATTCATGAAAATTCGTGGTCAATTCACGATAATTCGTGTTCAAAAGAAAATAACCACTCGCTTTGCGAGTTGATTTGAAAGACACGAATTATCGTGAATTGACCATGAATTATCATGAATTATTTTTGGACACGAAAGTGCAGATATTCTGTGAGATCTGTGAATTCTGTGGGAGAAATGCCTTTAACGCTCCACGATCTGACCGTCCCAGGTGATGCCGCGGGCGGAAATGTCGAGCCGCTGCTCCACACGGGCGTTGGTGAAGAACACCACGTTGGCTTTGCCGTCTTTGTCGGTGCTCACGGAGGGGTTCCAGTAGAGCGTGCGGCGCACGTCCTTTGAAGTGGGCGTGTCGAAGCCGCGGTAGTTGCGGTTGTAGAACGTGAGGCCGGAGGTGTAGCCGTGAATCACGCGGCGCTCCTGACCCTTTTTCTCCTTGCGCGACTTGTAGCGGTAGAGGTCGGGAATTTCATAGAGGAAAAGCGAATACTTCGTGCGGCTGCGGTTCACGTCGGAACCCGAGAAGGCGTCTTCGCGAATGTTGCTCTTCACCACTGCTGCCGACTTTATCTCGTCGGCCATGAGGTCCACGTAAAGTTCGGGATAATCTTGGCAGAGGGCGTCGTATTCCGTGTTGTTGACGTACACCTTCATGGCGCGTCCGTTCATGGAGAATCCCGTGCCCGTGACGTTTCGGGTGTCGGTGTTGCCCTGCGAATCCTGGAAGATGCGTGCGCTGGCGCTCTGCGTTCCTGCCGCTTCTGCCGAGAGGGCTTCGTAGGTGCTCTCGTTGGAAGTGTTGCTTGTGGTGGCATTTCCGCTGTTGTCTATGCCTTCCACGCCGTTGTATACGTCGCTGTAGTCGCTCGTGAGGTGTGTCGACTCTTTGTCGAGAATCTGAAGGAAGTCCCAGATGCGGCCGGGATAGTAGCCCATGTCCTTGTAGTGCTCCACTTCGCGCTGCACGTTGTAGAACTTCGAGGCGCGCTCCATGCCGTGCTTCTCGCCGCCGTTGAACGTGTAGCGGTTGCCGGTGAATCCGCGGTATTTGTTCTTGTGAACCACCTTCGCTTCACCCAGAAGCGTGGCTTTCACGTTCGGCAGCGTGTCCACCCACTCAAACGTTTCCGGTTTCTGCTGCGGCAGCGAGGGGTCGTCGGGCGAATAGAGCGAGAGGTCCAGTTCCGGGCCGCGGAACGTGCGCGGACTTGGCGAGAACCAGCGGTCGAGCATGAGGCGCCCCCAGTGGCGCTTGCCGTCGTCGTCGCGTGCGGTGAAGAGCGCGTGGTAGTCGCCCTCGTAGTATGCGTTCGTTTCAAAGGCGAAGTTGCCGTTTTGGTCGGTCTGTGTCGTGCCTTCGTAGCTGCCGCCACTGAGCGAGTACATCTTCATGGAAAGGGTGTAGCCGGCTTGCGGCTGGCGGCGCTTGTTGTCCTTGTAGAGCGAGCCGCGGAGAATGAGCCGTTCCTCAATGGGCTGCTTGAGGTCGAAAGCCTTGGCCTCGCACATCACCTCAAAGGGTGTGGCGCGCCAGCCCTGTACCATGAGCAGCAAGTCGAGCATACGGCGGTGGGCAGCGTCGTCTTTAAGGAAATAGGCAGCGGGATTGGCTATGTAGCCGCGCACTTCGGATGCCAGCAGCAGTTCGGCTTCCATGCCACCGTCGCCGTTCGCCACAATGTTACCCGCATCGTCGCGCACGGCAAGCGAGAAGGTCGTTTGAAGCGGACGGCCGGCAGAGTCGGTCAGCTCCATGCTCAGCACGGCGGGTTCAAAGGACGAGTAGTCTACGCGGTTTTGCTTGATGGAAAGCTTGGCGCGGCGCTCTTCGCTCTTCTTCGGACTCGTCCACACCAGTCGCGTGGCACGGCTTGCGCCGTTTGTCCCGTACACCTCTATGCGGCTCACACCGCCGCGCAGCGCCTTTTGCGGCACGAAGCGCTCCACCGTTCCGGGTTGCAGCGAGAGGGTGTCGAAGTAGGTGACCCTTTCGCGGTTGAACACGGCAATGCCGAGCAGTCCCGTGGCGGCGCGTGCCGAGTCGTTGGCCTCGAGCTGCAGCAGCAGGCCGTCGTCGGCGCGGTCGGCACGAAGGGAGAATCCGCTCACAGGGGCGGGCAGTACGTAGCGCTTGTCGGCAGCGCCCACCGTGGCATAGCCCCGTCCTGCGGTGGCGGGAAGGAGGGCGGTGCCGCGTCCGTCGTGTTCGGGGCGGGCGGTGGCGAGGAGTTTGCCGTTGTCGGAGAAGAACTTCACTTCCTCGTCAAGCGCATGGCCGCGTCCGTCGGTCAGCTCGAAAGCCATGCGCTGCTTCACACCCTTTCCGCGCCATCCGCCTTCGGGGAAGAAGTCGAGGCGCACGTCCTTGGCCGTGCCCAACGTGTAGGGGCGCGGCGAACCGAGCGAAATGCCCTTGCGCGAATCGGGCATGGGAAGCTCAAGGAGTTCGGGGTCGAAGTTGCCCGCTGCCACTTCCGCCTTCGCCGTCTGCTTGGGGGCAAACACGGCAAACACGCGGGAGAAGCAGGCGTCCTCGCCCCAGTTCACCATTTCGCGCGTGTAGGCACGCACTTCGTAGTAGCCGGCACGTATGGGCAAACTCAGTTTGAAGCATCCGTCGGCCTGTCCGAGCGAGTCGATGGGCAGAATTTGCTGTTCCATGAGCTGCCCGTCGGCGTCGAGGAGCTCCGTGTAGAGCACACCGCTCAGCTTGGTCGGCGTATGCGACGAGGCACGCACCACGTAGGCTTTGTACCAAATGGTGTCGCCTTCGAGGTAGGCGGAATTGTCGAAATGCACATACACTTTCTCGCGCGGGTAGCGGTAGTCGAAAGTGGCTGCCGACTTGAAGCGCTGGAAGAGTTGCTCCACTTCGTCCGTGGCAGTCTGTGCCGAGAGCGTGCAAAGGGAGAAGAGGTAAAGGATAAGGAATGCGGCGTTTCTCATGTCGTTTCGGTTTTAGTGTTCAAGATGATAAACGTAAATATTCGTTCGCAAGTTATACATTTTATGTGGAAACGCTTAGCACAATACGCCAAATTAACCAAAAATCGGGGTAAAAGCCCGCATGAAGGTCGCCTTCGGGGGTGAAAAAGAGCAGGTTTCTTGCTTTTGCACACCATTCTCCATAACTTTGTAGCAGACAACGTAACTACTTGTTTTACTTTCCGAGAAAACACCTTAAACTCCTATAGCATATGCACAAGACAACGATGGCCCTTCTTGCCGGCCTTCTTGCCGCTCCGGCCTGGGCGCAGATAGCCCCACTCGGCGGATTCTACTACGGAGAAATGCCGACTCCCACCGGTTGGGAATGGCAGAGCCCCGACTCCGTAGCCTACAACAAGCAGCAGCCCCACGCCTGGTTCTTCTCCTTCAAGAACACCGACGAGGCACGCCGCGTGCTCCCCGAAAACAGTTCGCTCTGGCGCTCGCTCGACGGCCAGTGGCAGTTCCACTGGGCAAAGAACCCCGAAGAGCGTCCCACGGATTTCTACAAGACCACCTTCGACGCCTCTGCATGGGACCAGATTCCCGTGCCCTACTCGTGGAACATGGCAGGCGCGCAGAAGGACGGCACGTTTAAATACGGCGAGCCCCTCTACTCTAACCAGCGCGTCATCTTCCAGCACAGCGTGCGCCCCGGCGACTGGAAAGGCGGCGTCATGCGCGAGCCTACCAAAAACTGGATGACCTACAAGAACCGCAACGAAGTGGGTAGCTACCGCCGCACCTTCACCGTTCCCGCCGACTGGAAGAACCACGAAGTGTACATCAACTTCGACGGCGTAGACTCCTTCTTCTACCTCTACATCAACGGCCGCTACGTGGGCTTCTCCAAGAACTCGCGCAACCTCGCCCAGTTCGACATCACCCCCTACCTCAACGCCAAAGGCGACAATGTAGTGGCCCTTGAAGTGTATCGCCACAGCGACGGCTCCTTCCTTGAGAGCCAGGACATGTTCCGCCTCCCCGGCGTGTTCCGCAACGTGTCGCTCACCGCCAAGCCCAAAGTGCAGGTGCGCGACATCAAGGCCATCCCCGACTACGACGCCACCTACACCAACGCCTCGCTCCACATTTCTGCCGAAGTGCGTAACCTCACCGGCAAGGACGCCAAAGGCTACACCATCGACTATGCCCTCTACGAAAACAAACTCTACTCCGACGAGAACACCCTCGTGGAAGGCGTGACCGCCACCGCGCAGGTGGGCACCGTGGGCAAGAACGGCGAACTCACCGCTGCCGTCACCCTCAATGCCGGTTCCAAGGTGAAGCCCTGGAATGCCGAGGCTCCCTGGCGCTACGTGCTCGTAGGTCAGCTCAAGGACAAGAAGGGCAACGTGGTGGAAACGTTCTCCACCAATGTGGGCTTCCGCAAGATAGAAATAAAGGACACGCCCGCTTCGCAGGACGAGTTCGGCATTGCCGGCCGCTACTACTACCTCAACGGCCAGCCCATCAAGATGAAGGGCGTGAACCGCCACGAGACCAACCCCGAAACGGGCCACTACATCACCCGTGAACAGATGGAGCACGAAGTGTTCCTCATGAAGCGCGGCAACATCAACCACGTGCGCGACTGCCACTACCCCGACGCGCCCTACTGGTACTACCTCTGCGACAAATACGGCATCTACCTCGAAGACGAGGCCAACATAGAGAGCCACGAGTACTACTACGGCGATGCCAGCCTTTCCCACGTGCCCGAGTTCCGCAACGCCCACGTGGCACGCAACATGGAAATGGTACACGCCACCGTCAACAATCCCTCCGTGGTCATCTGGTCGCTCGGCAACGAGGCAGGTCCCGGCAAGAACTTCGTGGACGCCTACAATGCCATCAGAGCCTACGACACCTCACGCCCCGTGCAGTATGAGCGCAACAACGACATCGTGGACATGGGTTCCAACCAATATCCCTCCATCGCCTGGGTACAAGGCGCCGTGACGGGCAAGTACGACATTAAATATCCCTTCCACATCTCCGAATACGCCCACTCCATGGGCAACGCCGTGGGCAACCTCATAGACTACTGGAACGCCATTGAAAGCACCAACTTCTTCATGGGCGGCGCCATTTGGGACTGGGTAGACCAGGCCATGTACGGCTACGACAACGGCACGCGCTACTGGGGCTACGGCGGCGACTTCGGACAGGACAACAAGCCCAACGACGGCATGTTCTGCATGAACGGCATCATGCGTCCCGACCTCACGCCCAAGGCACAGTACTACGAAGTGAAGAAGGTGTACCAGAACGTCGGCGTAAGCGCAGTGGACATGACCAAGGGCCAGGTGGAAATCTTCAACAAGAACTACTTCCAGCCCCTCACCGGCTACCAGATTGTGTGGTCGCTTTGGAAAGACGGCATTTGCGTTCTCAAGAACCAGCCGCTGCAGGGCGCGAAGAACATTGTAGGTCCGCGCGAAAAGCAAATCTACACGCTCCCCTACGACTACGCACAGCTTGACCCGCAGAGCGAGTACTTCGTGAAGGTGCAGTTCCTCCAGGCCAACGACGTGCCCTGGGCAAAGAAAGGCTACGCACAGATGGAAGAGCAGCTCCTCGTGCGCACCGCCACCGAGCAGGCTCCCGCCGTGGCGCAGGAAGCCAAGAGCGAAACGAAACTCCAGGTGAAAGCCACCGACGAGAACACCATCAGCGTGACGGGCGACGGCTTCGTAGCCAAGTTCGACAAGGCTACCGGTTCGCTCTCAGCCCTCACCTATGGCGACCAGACCATCATCAGCGAAGGCAACGGACCCAAGCTCGACGCCTTCCGCGCACCTACCGACAACGACGCCGGCATAGGTTTCCCCTCCAAATGGTTTGAGCAGGGACTCTACGACCTCAACCACCGCGCCACAAGTTTCTCCCAGCAGCTCCGTAAGGACGGCACGCTCCAGCTTACCTTCACCGTGGAAAGCCAAGGCGCTGAAGGTTGCCGCGTGGACTACTCCGACCGCGACCGCAATCCCGAATCGGCATATACGTTCAACACCGGCAAGCACAAGCTCGGCGAGAGCGACTTCAAGTTCATCACCAACGAGGTCTACACCGTATACCCCGACGGCTCCATTGAACTTCAGTCTGCCATCTCCGCCAACAATCCCGGCATTGTGCTCCCCCGCATAGGCTACGCCATGAAGCTCGACTCCTCGCTCAAGAACTACGCCTACTACGGTCGCGGACCTGTGAACAACTACAACGACCGCAAGACGGGCCAGTTCATCGAACTCCACCGCAGCACCGTGGCAGAGCAGGGCATCGTCCTTCCCAAACCCCAGGCCATGGGCAACCGCGAAGACGTGCGCTGGTGCGCACTCACCGACGAGAGCGGACGCGGCGCCGTGTTCGTTGCCGACAGCACCATGTCGGCTTCCGCACTTCCTTGGAGCCAGCAGGAACTCACCCCCGCTGCCCATCCTCACCAGCTTCCCGCTTCAACCGGCACGCATCTCCACCTCGATGCCAAGGTGACGGGACTCGGCGGTGCAAGCTGCGGCCAGGGCGGTCCGCTCACACCGGACCAGACGAAGAGCGTCAACTACGACTTTGGCTTCATTATCCGTCCGCTCAACATCGGTCGCGCCGCGGTAAGCCAGATTACCGAAACGGCAAAGGTTTCGCCCTCCGGCGAGCGCCCCATCAGCATAGCACGCAGCACAACGGGTAAGGTGACGCTCTCCACCGCCGCCAAGAACCGCACCATCATGTACTCCGTGAACGGCGCGAAGAAAGCCGTTGCCTACACCGCTCCCTTCGATCTCCGCGCCGGCGGCACCGTAAAGGCATGGTACAAGGAAAACCCCACGCTCAGCGCTTCGCAGACGTTTGCCAAGATTGAAAGCGTACCCGTAAGCGTGGTCTTCGCTTCCAGCGTAGAACCTTACGGCGGTCAGGCAGAGAACTTGCTCGACGGCGACGCTTCCTCCATCTGGCACACCATGTACTCCGTCACCGTAGCGAAATATCCCCACTGGGTTGATTTCGATGCCAACGAAACGAAACTCATGAAGGGCTTCACCTTCCTGCCCCGCCAGGAGGGTACGAACGGATGGATCAAGGACTACGAGATCTACGTGAGCCAGGACGGCAAGACGTGGGGCGACCCCGTATGCAAAGGAACCTTCTCACGCGATGCCAAACTCAAGAAGGTGCTCTTCGACAAGCCTGTGCGTGCACGCTACATCCGCTTCCGCGCCCTCAACGAGCAGAGCGGCCAGGACTTCGCTTCCGGTGCAGAGTTCAGCCTCATAGCCGAGTAAGCCTCCTTCGCAAGATCACAGCATAAACACACATAGCAAGCGTCCCGCTACCGAAGACTCGCGAGTCTTTGCAGCGGGACGCTTTGTAATGTGTTTATAAAATCGAATCCCCATCAAATCCATTTATCTTGGCATGATGGGGATTCCTCTCTTCTCTGTGGATACTTGTTTTTGTAAGTTCTGTGACAAGTGCTTCGCTCATTGATGCTGAGACATGTCAGTCTTGTTATTGAGCTTCAAGGCGAGCGTATCCGCAGCAAAAGTGGGGGCAGCGTGTCCCAAAAAGTGATACACAAAGACTTTTCCATTTAAATTCCCAAAGAATTTCTGAAATATGCGCTCCGCGCCGTGAAGATGGTATGCAATGAAAAAGAATGTTTATTCACTATTGCCTCATAGGTAAAAAATGCGGAAATTTGCATGCGTTAGGAAATCAACAACAAAAAATATGATGAAAACTTTTGCAAAACATGCACTATGTTCCTTGCTTGTTGTAGTAGGAACATCGTTCGTTGCGGCTTGTAGCGACGACGATGAGATTGCCTCAACCGTAGACCCCAAGCAGTGGAACCTCGACCAAAACATGGACACCAGCGTAAAGCCGGGCGACGACTTTGCCCGTTACTGCTGGGGAAAATGGTACGACAACGCCGGAACGCCTACCACGCAAGCGCTGGGCTCCATTCCTGAAAGTTCGGTGCTTACGAAAGAAAAGCTTTCGACGCTCAACGACTACGAACTCAACCAACTCTATCTCGACGCCTCTCGTCTGAACGAGAACGACAGCGAGAAAGCAGCGCTTCAACAGCACATCGCTTACCTCAAGACACTTCTCCACGACCCCGACACCAAGGAGGTGGCAAAGGCCTTCGGCGAATTTCTCGCGGCAGGCCGATTGAGCTTCATCCAGTGTAAAATGAGGGGAATGGAAGGAACCATAAACTTCTACATCAGCAAAGACACTACGTCCATTGCCGACGTACTGCAGGGCGTTCCCTCGGAAGCGTGCATGGAATCGTGGCTCGTGGAACTCGGACTCACGCCCGAAGAGGCTGCCGACGTGGCAGAAAAGGGACTCAAGGCAAGCAGTCTTACCGACGATAGCCCCGTCACAGCCGAAGAAGGAGTTATGGAAGCCTTCTGCGAACCCTTGGGAGCCGACGAAGAACGCGTAGGAAACACGTGGGACGATGACGTGGACGTCGACGATTACATTGCCACCAACGACGAAGCCCTCGTGCGCATGATGATCTGCTCAGAAGCCGCCGACTTGCTGCTCGTTTCGCGCAGCGCATTGGACAAATACCTCGAAGACACCGAACAGAACGAGCAGACTTTGCTCAAGTCGGCTACCGACTACCTCCTTTCCTATCCCCGAAGCAAAGAATACGTTGAAAAATACGTCACGGCGGAGATGCGCCAAATCGTATTGGACATGATGGAGAACGTACGCACGGCTTTCGCTCAGCGCCTGGACAAACTCACCTGGATGAGTTCTACCACCAAGCAGGCCGCCAAGAATAAACTCGCTGCCATGAAGTTCAACGCCTGCTATCCCGACCAGTGGATAAGCGCAGGGCTTCCCCAACTGACCGGCGAGTCGCTCTACGGCGACATGCAGATAATCCGACAGGCCAAAATCAACCTCAAAAAAGAACTCTACAAACTCGACCCACGCGATTATGCCTTCAGCGTTATACTGGATTACTACCCGACTTATACGGTGAACTGTGTGTACGACCTTGACACCAATACGGCACACATTTTCGCTCCGATGGTGACGACACCGTTCTATTCTCCGGAAAATTCCGATGCCACGCTCTATGCCGTAGGTTGCATTTTGGGTCACGAAATAACCCACGCCTTTGACAACAACGGTTCGAAATACGGCGTCAACGGCGAAAAGACCGATTGGTGGACCGTTTCCGACAAACAGGACTTTGAATCGCGCACGCAGCTCCTCATTGACTGCTACAACCATCTGCCCGCCTACATGGGCTGCGCTCCGCACGTCTATCAGAATGGTACCATAACGCTTAGCGAAAACATAGCCGACTTAGGCGGACTCGAAGCGGCTCTTCAGGCTTACAACACGAAGTTGGCTGAGCAGGGCTACCGCGGCGACGAACTCGTCAAGCAGCAGAAGCGTTTCTTCCAGGCTTACGCCAACATATGGAGAAGCAAGTACTCCGAAGCACGCAACTTGAATTTGTGGAAGGGCACTAATGCACATGCCAACGAATATGCCCGCGTGTTGGGCACCACGATGAACTGCGACAAATGGTATGAAGTTTACGGCGTACAATGGGGCGACAAATATTATCTCCGTCCCGAGAAGCGCACACACATCTGGTAACACACAGCGTATTGCACGCATACAATAAATCACTGGGGCGACGTTCCGAAGAGAAACGTCGCCCCAGTGATTTTTTTATTGCCGCATATGGGGGCGAAGCGCATGGGGGGCAAGACTCCTGTCTTGACAGGTCTACACGGCACTTTAAAGCGAAGCCGCGCAAAAGCCTCTGTGAGGCTGTGGCCGTTTAATATTTACTATGCTTTATTCCCTCAACTTCGTGCGCAGCACGTTCATGTCGGTCACATCGCGTGCCACAATACGTCCCTGCGTGTCGGTGAGGATAAACGAAGGCACATATTTCACACCGAAGGTTTTCACCAGCGGAGTGTTGAACACCTTGCCGTCGCAGAGGGTGGGGTAGGAGATGGAGTCGTTCTTCGTGGCACGCTTCCAGGCGTCTTTGTCGGCATCGAGCGACACCACAAGGCACTCGCAGGGCTGCATGCCCGTTTCCTTCAGCAGATTGCGTGCAGAGCGGAGCATGGAGAGCGACGAGTATTGCCACGAAGCGCAGAAGGCTATGAGCAAGCGCTTGCCGCGGTAGTCGGAGGTGCGCACCGTCTTGCCCGAAAGGGTAGTGGCGGTGAAGTCGGGCAATGTTTGGCCTATGCCGGTTTGCAGACGGGGCTGAAACTGCACGGAGAGCGTGCGCACCGCATTGCTCTTGGGCTGCGCCTTCTGCAATTCCTTGAGCAGCGAGAGCGACTGGCGCACATCGGGCGTTTCGCTTTGTAGGAAATACTTCTTGTATACGGCCACTGCTGCGAGCGTAGAGGCATGGGTGCGCACGAAATCGGCTGCGGCAAGCCGCATGTTGGCAGCGTTGGTGGACACGTGCGCCTGACGGAATTCCGTGAGCAGGTCGTTGTCGTCGGTACCGTTTATGCCGGCTTCGCCAATTTTTGCCGCATCGCCTTTCATCTTCACTGTTTTGCCTGGCTCGAGCACCACATAGGTTTGCGTGAAGTTGGGGTAGAGGAGCGTAAGCAAAAGCGGTTCGGTGAGCGTGCGTTCGTAGGTGAACTTGCCGTCGGAAATCTTTATGGTGTCCACTCCGCCGGAAAGTCCGTCATCGCTGTAGGCATAGAACTCGGCATCGGTAATGTTCGTCAGTGTTCCCTCAAAACGAGCCTTGTCCTTCCCAGGACCGCAGGCGGTAAGAAGTAAAAGCGAGACAAGAAGCGAAACAAGGGGAAGCGTGGTGCAACGTGACATAATTGGAGAAAAAATGAAGTGCGTTTCGGTGAAGGATGCAATAGGCTTAGACGTGGAACGAAGCCAATTGCAAGCAAACATCAAATGCACAATAACTAAAAGCGAGCCTACAACCGCAAGAATACTGCGCGGCTCTTTGCCGGTGCGTGGTTCTTGTGCTTGTAGGCCCGCCGAGTGTGTGCTTGTTAGTGCGGGAAGGACTTTTACTTCACGAGGTTCTGGAAAGCCGTGTCGTTGAAGAGGTTCACGAACTCAAGGTCTTTCGCTGCGCGCTCCTTGAGGCTGCTGTCCTTGGCGATGGCGTCCTTGAGATTGCTCACCACGCTGGCATCCTGATTGGTGCGGGCAGCCACAATGGCTTTGAGATAAGAGGTGAGTGCATCGGGACGGAGCACGTTGCTCAGCGTGTTGGAAGCGGAGGTGTAGTCCTTGTTCAGAATCTGGGCAAGCGCGGCGGAGTTGGTCTTCACACCCTTGAGGCTTTGGGCGGCTTGGGCATAGTTGCCGGCGGCTACCTGAAGATTGCCGAGCACTTCGTTGTAGTTGGGAGCGGCAGTAGCTTTGGCAAGGTAGTTCTGCGCATCGGCGGCGTTGCCTTCAGAGAGCGCTACGAGCGCCTTGTTGGCGTTCACTTCGGAAGCGTTGGCATTCTTGGCTTCGGCCTGAGCGAGGTATTCCTTGGCAGCCTTCACGTCGCCCTGCTGAAAGGCAAGCTGTGCGAGGTTGTTGTAAGCGCGGTAGTCGGAGGGATACTGCTTCGTGGCAGTGGTGTAGATGTCCTTCTGCTCCTTGGCGTTTTCAGTAAGCGTGGCAGCGTAGAGAAGTTCTTCTACGGAAAGTTTTGAAGCGTCGGTCTTGTACTGCTCCTCGATTTCGTCGTCGCTGCGGCCGATGAGGTTGTAGTTGATGGTAAGGCGTGCGCGGCGGAGTTCGGGAAGAATCTCGTCAGCGAGTTCCTTGAAGCCGGCCGAGAGGTTGCGAATCTGCTTTTCGCGTTCTTCGGGATCGTTATACATGGAGAGTACGCGGAGAATCACGTCCTTGTCCTGGATGTTGGAAGCGCTGACAAGTTCCTGGAAGCCTTCCCAGTCCTCGGCAGTGTATTTCGTGTCGACATCGGCATCGAGTTTCGTGTTCTTGAGTTGCTGAGCCACGTAGCCCTTTGAACTCTTCTCGCGCTTTTGAGCCAGGTCGGTGTTGAACTTGAGCGAGCCTTCGGGCGAAGCGTAGGCCGACACTTCAATGTTGTCGAGCATCAAGCTCTTCTGGTCTGCCTTGATGTCGCGGAGTGTCTGCACGAAGTTCTGAACGGAAGTGCCTTTGAGTTCGCTATTGCGGATGTTGGCCTGGTTTACGAGATATTTGATCTGAGCCTGCTTTGTCTGCTTGATGGCATACTGGTAGGCATCGGGAGCGATTGCGGCGTTGGACGAAGCTGCCGTTTGGCCGATAAGGGCAGAGGTGGCTACCACACCATTGGCGACCTTCACTTCGGGAACCTTTACTTCTTTCTTGCCGACAAGCGCTTTGAACGTAAGGTAAAGTTCGCTCTGCTGCATGGCGGGCACATAAGTGAAGGTATTCTTCATCGTGTAGTTGCCACCGAGCTTGTAGGAGATTTCCTGGTCGTTGCCCTGTACTTTCTCGCCTTGGAAAGTGGCGCTTTGACCGTTAGCCTGGCCGCCGTTGTAGCAGAGCACGGGAGTGACGGTCACAGTGGCATTGCGCTTCATGTATTTTTCGGGGAAACGTCCGTTGATGGTCACGGGCACTTGTCCGCCTACGGCTTCAAGGGGCGAAGGAGTGACGGTGAAATTGTCTGCGGAGAGTTGGCCGAGCTTGTTGCACGAAGTGAGAGCGAGCGTGCCTGCAAGTGCCAACGAAAGATAGAGTTTGCTTTGCATATTCGGTGAGGGATTGTGTTTTTGTTGCGGTTAAAAACGTCCAAGACGGGCACCTTTTCCCGCTGACGTTGGGCGCAAAGGTAGCGCAAACGTGCTTAATCGCAAAAGGAAACAGTCGAAGTTTTTATTTTATTATAGTTCGTTTCCGGAAATATAATACTTGCCAGAAATAGAGTGAAGGCCATTATTAGTGTGCGGTTTCGCCCAAGCGCCGACACCATTTTCCTCCGCACATGCAGTAGAGGCCAAGCACCACGAAGGGAATGCTGAGGAGCTGGCCTTGGTCCATGCCGATGGCTTGCTGCATGCTTACTTCCCATGGTTCCTGCACTTCTTTGAGATATTCCACGGCGAAGCGAAACACGAAGATGGTGGTTAGGCAGTAGCCGAAGAAGAAGCCGGTTCCCACTTTTGCTTTATATTGGCGGTAGAGGAAGAGGCCTACAAAGAATATGAGGAGGTAGGCAATGGCCTCGAAGAGTTGGGCAGGATAGCGCGGGAGCGTTTCGTTGAGGTGCGTGATGGGGTCGCGCAAGGCGGCGAAGACGAAGCCCGTGTCGTTGCCTGTGTATTTGCCCACAATCTCGGAATTCATCAGGTTGCCCAAACGGATGAAGCAGGCGCAAACGGGAGTGGCCACGGCAATGTTGTCGAGCACGCGCATGAGGTTGACCTTCGTTTTGCGCACATAGAGCCAAAGGGCAATCATAAGTCCCAGCGTGCCTCCGTGTGAGGCGAGTCCGGCATAGCCCGTGTATTTCCATGTGCCGTCGGGGAGTTGGCGCATGGGGAGGAGCATTTCAAGGGGGTGGGAGAGGAAATAGCCTGGTTCGTAGAGCAGGCAGTGGCCGAGGCGGGCACCGAGGAGAATGCCTACGAAGCAATAAAGGAAGAGCGGGTCGAATTTCTCCTGCGGTATTTGTTGCTGGCGGTAGAGTTTGTAGACTACCACGTAGCCGAGTAGCAGGCCGATGCACCAGCATAGGGCATACCAACGTACGGCTACGGGACCGAGCGTGAAGGCTATTTCGGATGGATTCCAGATGACCATTGCGGGGTATATTTATTAAAAAGTCCTGTAGGGCAGCACTTCTATTGTACCGCCCTACAAGAACTTGGAGGTTTATACGTTGAAACGGAAGTGCATGATGTCGCCGTCCTGCACTTCGTATTCCTTTCCTTCTACGTGGAGAAGTCCGGCTTCGCGCACGGCGGATTCAGAGCCGAGGCGGATGTAGTCGTCGTATTTGATGACTTCTGCGCGGATGAATCCCTTCTCGAAGTCGGTGTGGATTACGCCTGCACACTGTGGGGCTTTCCAGCCGCGTCGGTAGGTCCAGGCCTTTACTTCCATCTCGCCGGCGGTGATGAAGGTTTCGAGGTTGAGCATCTTGTAGGCTGCCTTGATGAGTCGGTTGCAGCCGCTCTCTTCGAGTCCTACGTCCTGAAGGAACATTTGTCGCTCTTCGTAGGTTTCGAGTTCGGCAATGTCGGCTTCGGTCTGTGCTGCCAGAACGAGCACTTCGGCGCCTTCTTCCTTCACGGCTTCGCGCACTTCTTCTACGTAGTGGTTGCCTGTGGCGGCTGCACCTTCGTCGACGTTGCACACGTAGAGCACGGGCTTGGAGGTGAGCAGGAAGAGCCCCTTTGCGGCTTTCTCCTCTTCCTGACTTTCGAAGGACACGCTGCGTGCGCTCTTGCCTTCTTCCAGTGCTGCTTTGTAGGCGAGGAGCACGTCGTATTCTACTTTGGCGTTTTTGTCGCCGCCGACCTTTGCAATCTTTTCTACGCGCTTGATGCGGTTCTCTACCGTTTCAAGGTCCTTAAGCTGAAGCTCGGTGTCGATAATTTCCTTGTCGCGCACGGGATTTACGCTGCCGTCGACATGTACCACGTTGCCGTCGTCGAAGCAGCGGAGCACGTGGATGATGGCGTCCGTTTCGCGTATGTTGCCGAGGAACTGGTTGCCCAGACCTTCACCTTTGGAGGCTCCTTTTACGAGGCCGGCGATGTCTACGATTTCCACCGTGGTGGGAACGATGCGTCCGGGGTGTACGAGATCGGCGAGCTTGGTGAGGCGCTCGTCGGGCACGGTGATTACGCCCACGTTGGGCTCAATGGTGCAGAAGGGGAAATTGGCAGACTGTGCCTTGGCATTGCTCAGGCAGTTGAAGAGGGTTGACTTTCCTACGTTGGGAAGTCCTACGATGCCACATTGTAAACTCATATGACTTGTTGCGTTATATTCTTTCTATTGTTATTTCAACCGCAAAATTACGAATTATTGTGAGGCTTGGCTTGCTTTTCCTTGCGGAAAGTGCACGCAGGCTCAGCCTAAGGTGTATCCCAACTCCGTGAAACGCTTGCGGAACTTCATAAAATTGAGGTTGTCGACCATTACGAGGTAGCCCTCGGCACGGATGGCAAGTTTGCTAAGGATGGGGTCGGAGAGCAGAAGGCGCTGAATGTCCGTACGGTCTTTAGGCACGTTGAAGACGGTGTATCCCTTTTCCGACTGTTCAAGTACATTGAAGCGGCTGGGGAGTTCCTTGAAGAAGTCCTGCCAGTTCTGTGGCGGTTCGGGACATATGTTCTTTTTGAACGTGTCTATCTTCTGCTTCATCTCTGCCATGGTGGTGCAGTTGCGCATGAATGTGGAATGGCTTACGCGCCAAAGGGTGGGGGTGAGGCGTACGGCATATTCGCTGAGCATACCCGCGAAACGGCTTTTGCGGCGCACGTAGACAACGAGGTGGTCGTCGCTGAGTGTGAAGTCGTCGGCCATGTTGCTCTTTGCCTTTTCCATTTCGGGCATTTTGTCGTCGAGGCAGAACACATAGCGCGCCATGGCGTTGAAGCGCACGTAGCGTATGGGTTCTACGTAGCTGTTTACGTCGTCGACGCGTGAAAGGTCCAGTGCCAGGTCGCAAAGTCCCATGGTGGCGCACATGAGCAGGATGGCTTTTGCAAGCGGATTCACCACTTCCTTTATGGCAGTGTCGGGCCCAATAGGTCCTGTGTCGCGCCTTTTCACGTTTTGGTAATAATAGGCATAAGGCTCGTAGAACAAAGCGGAAGACGGGCGTGTGTACATTACGGCCAATGAGACGAGGCTTTCTATGTCGTACCATCCCTTCATGTCCGAATTCATAACCTGGGCAAAAACGTTTATGAGGTTTTCTATCAGAAAACTTTGGTTGGCGCTTTCGGAAAGACGTGACGTCTGTTTCTTCAGATGTGGCAGGTATCTGGTGTGGAGGACGTATGAGTTGCCGAAGAGCAACTTTAGGGAACTGCGCATCCCTTCGTATATGGAGGTACTGCCTATGAGTCTCTTCATGAAATACTTTGTGTCAATATAAGCATACATAAAGAGTGAGGCAGCCGTTTTGTTAAAGGCAAGGTTTGTCGTGCTGTTTTTGACGGGAAGGGGAAATTGCAGCTGGTTTACAACGCTTTTGATTGTAGCAACGGCTAAGGTGTAGCCTGATGCCAATTCCTTGTTTTGCTTCATGAGTTTATCCATGATGAAGAACTCGGAATCAATGCCTTCTACGTTGCTGTAAATAGAGATTTGGTCACTTGCCGTAAGTTCTTCTTCGCTCTTACAGACAATTTGCGGATGCGTAAAGTAGTCTTTCAAATAGGGGGAGACCAATTCATAGGCTATAGGCTCAAGCGTGAGGCAAGTAACTTCATCACAATAAAAACTGTAATCCCTAATGTAGTATTCGGAAAACCAACTTGTGGCATCTATCCATTCAGTGTCACCTATTTCATCGTTGTATTTGAAGAGTTTGGTGTATAGGACGTCCGACCATACTTTGCGGATATTCGGAGGTAAGCTGTTGAGGTATATCGCAAAGTTGTGGAAGGACGACAGGAAGAGCGCCACAAAGTTGGCATACACTGACTTTTTGCCGTTCTTCGTGGCGAAATATTCTGCGATAATATTGTAACAATCGATTTCTCCAGGCCCGTGTTCTAGAGTAAGCGTAGCGTCGGGCGCACAATGTTCTTGGATGGAATGACAGATGTATGTTAACTGGTCTTTTCTATAGGCACTGTCAATGCGCATGCTTATATTATGGAGCTTCTGTAAGGAAACGGGCTGGAGTTTGTTGTCTGCGACTTTTATGTTGCTCATAAGGGGATGGCTTTTAGTGGCTTAAGGGGAGATTCGTGCGGTTGCCCCTTCGTGGGGCGAACGATGAGAGAAGGTTATAAGTCGGAGCCTCCCAGAATGAAGTCGATGTCTTCTTCGGTGAGCACCTTCGTCACGGCGCTGTCGTGGGTGATGAGTCCTTCGAAAAGGTCGGCTTTCTTGCGCTGGAGTTCCTGGATTTTCTCTTCTATGCTGCCTCTGGTGATGAGGCTATAGGAAAGCACGGTGTTCTTCTGCCCGAAACGGTGGAGGCGGTTGATGGCCTGCTCTTCTGCGGCGCGGTTCCACCAGGGCTCGAAGATGTAGACCATGTCGGCGGCAGTGAGGTTGAGGCCTACGCCGCCCGTTTTGAGCGTCATGAGCATCACGCTCACGGTGCGGTCCGTTTGGAAACGTTCCACGATGCTCTTGCGGTCCGTTGTGGCACCTGTCATCACCACGTGGTTGATGCCCTCCTTTTCCAAAGCTTCGCTTACGAGGTCTATGCCGGCAATGTAGTTGAAGAATACCACGGCTTTGTGTCCGCCTGCCACGGCATCGGTGAGCGAGTCCATGAGCGGCTGCAGTTTGGGAGAACTGACGTTACCCTCTCCCGAAGTCTCGGGCACGGAGGCCAGGCGGCGGAGTTCGCCGAGCGCTTGGAACATGAGAAACTGCGACTGCTGCAATCCCTTTTCCTTGATGTTTCCCTTGAGCAGTAACTGGTAGTAGGCGCGCCGGCGCTCGTAGAGTTCGGCTTGCTCGGGTTCCATTTCCACGTAGAGCGTTTGCTCTATGCGGTCCGGCAGTTCTTTGAGCACGTCTTTCTTCAGGCGTCGCAGCATGAAGGGATTGATTTTGCGGCGCAGCGTTTCCGTCACTTCGCGGTCGGCCTGTTTGGTGATGGGCATGGTGTAGAGGTCGTTGAACTCTTTGAGCGAACCGAACATGGCCGGGTTGAGGAAACGGAAAAGGGAGTAGAGTTCCGTGAGGTTGTTCTCGATGGGCGTTCCGGAGAGCGCAAGGCGGTGCTCGCCTTTAAGCAGAAGAACGGCCTGCGTGCTTTGTGCGGTGAGGTTCTTGATGTTTTGACTCTCGTCGAGAATGATGTAGTGGAACTTCTGTTTACGGAAGGTCTCCACGTTGTTGCGCACCATGGCGTAGGTGGTAAGGATGAGCTGATGCTTGAGTGCTTCGTCCATCTCGCGTGTGGCGCCGTAGAAGGTGTAGACCGAAAGTTGCGGGGCGAAGCGTGCCAACTCGCTCTGCCAGTTGAAGAGGAGCGAACGCGGCATGACGATGAGCGTGCTTTTCTTCTCCTTCGGATAGACGCGCGTGAGCATGGCTATGGTTTGCAGCGTTTTTCCAAGACCCATGTCGTCGGCCAGGCATCCGCCGAGCTTGTTGTCGTAGAGATAGTTTATCCATTTCACGCCTTCGCGCTGGTAGTCGCGGAGAGTGGCGTTGACGTTTGGCAACTTGATTTTCTGTCCTTTCAGTTTGTTGAAGCCTTCATATACTTCGCGGTGGTGGCAGAAGTCGGGAGCATCGGTCGGTGCTGCGAGCAGACGGTCTACTTCGGGAAGGTCAAAGAAGCTGACTTGGTAGTTTCCTCCCTTGTCGGCTTTTCGGAATATTCTCTCGAGGCGTTTGATGTATTTGTTGTTGACCATGGCGCGGTTGCCGTTGGACAACTGTATGTAGTGCTGCTTCTCGAATTGCTTCAGGAAGTCCTTGAGTAGGAATGTTTCGTCGCCAAGTTCCACTGTGGGGCGGCAGTCGAAGAAGTCAATGCCTGAGCCCGCGCCTACATTGAGTCGGGGAGTGGACGCTTCCAGCTTGAATGCGCGCAGATGGTTCGTGCCGAGGAGCACGTAGCGTTCGGTGAGGATAGGGAGGGCTTCAAAGAGGAACTTCTCGCCCACGGTATGGGGAATGAGGATGAACTCGTCGTCGGCATACACCTGCGAGAGCGCAGTCTTTGAGGCTCCGCATTTGTGGATGAGCGCTAGAAGTTTCTTTTGTTCCTCCTTGAGATTGGGAAGGAGGAGCATGCGCAGTTCCACGTTGCCGTCGGGGGTGAGCACGGCGGCACATTTGAGCATCGTGTTGTTCATCACGGTGTCTGTGTCGCCGGGCATGGCGGCTGCCAGGCGCATGTAGAGCGTTTTCTCGTCGTCGACTTTTTCAAACACGATGGCGGTGCGCGCTTCTATGGCATCGCGGTTTTGAAACACTTGCGCGTCGCCGAACCGGAGCGTCACGGTGGTGGGGAAAAGGCTGTAGAAAAGCGAGAGGAACGTTTCGAGCTGCTCTTTTCTGATGGTGGCTTCGAAGAGTGGCAGGGCTTCATATTGTGTGCCCAGATTTTGCGTTTCGTAGATGCCGTGTCCTTGTAGCGTGAAGCATTCGTTGAGCAGCGTGCACTGCTTGAGTGGTATGTGGTTCTCGCCACATTCGAGCGTGATGGATGTGGTGTAGCCGTTTTTGGAAGGTTCGATATGGAGGACATACGTTCCTGCCGATTCTGCCCGCCGGAGCACATTTCCTTCGGCGTCGGTCATTGTGCAGCGCACTGTTTGGTATACGAGGAACGGATTCTTGCGGAGCGAGATGCGCTGGTCTCTTCCCGCCCACGAGAATTCGTCGAATCTGCGTTGCACGATGGATTCTATGGCACTCAACGCTCCGCCCACGTCGCCCGAGTGGTAACGGCTGTTGGGAGTGATGGGCTCGTTCTTTTCGTTGCGTACTTCAAGGAAGGGCTCGTCGTTTTCCACGACGACGGCAAAGCGTATGTCGTTGCTTTCCTCCGCCTGCGAACTTGTCTGCTCTTTTACGGAAGGCTGCGTTGCGAGTTTTTGTATGATGTCTTCGAAATTCATCGGTCGGTGGTTGTGGGTGTAGAAAGTTGTTTTTTGAGGAGCGCCACGCCTTGGCGCACGGACTCGAGTCCGAACTCTTCCGGGCGAAGGTCGTCCGTGGCTATCCATAGCGCTTCTTCGGCATCGTCGCCGGCATGCACGGCGCTTTCATCGCATAGTGTGCAGCGGAAGAAGGCGTCGGCGGTGTGTACGCTGTGCCCCGTGAAGGGGTACACGTTGGGGCGGGAGAAAAGAAACTGAAAACTTTCCACTTCCGCACCAAGTTCTTCCCTTACTTCGCGTAAGAGCCCGTCGGTGATGCTTTCGCCCGGATCAACGAAGCCGCCGGGGAGGTCGAGCGTGCCGCGTGCCGGTTCGCGTTTGCGGCGTATGCAGAGGAGTTCGCCCTGGCTGTTGGTTATCACTGCCACGGTGGCTGCTGAGGCATTGGGGTAGAACGTGAAACCGCACTTTTCGCAGCGCTTGCTGTAGGCGTCGTGTTCGTTGAAAGCGTTGCTCCCGCAGTGGGGGCAATAGATGAAGTCGCTTAAGGGATGATGCATAGGTGAGGGAGTTTGGGATAAGGGAACGGAACGCGCAAAAAGAACCGGCCGGACGTACGGAAAGTACGTTCGGCCGGTTTCTATAGCGTGTTGGCAGGACGGAACGGAAGAGTCCGCCTTGAACTTCGGTTGCATTTCCGCTTTGCAAAAATAGCCATTTCGTTTGTCCTACGGCACTTATGTGCTTATGTTTCTTTGCGATGGCTGTCTGCAAATGGCGGATGTGTGTTTCGCATCAGTCTTCAGCGGAAGGGTTGTCGCCTCTGTTGTTCTCGCGGCGACGGCGGCGTCGCTGTTGGGCGCGGCGCTTGGCAGCTTTCTCGCGGTTGGCGCGTAGCTGAGCTTCTTCGTCGGCTTCGGCGCTCGACTTCTTGGCCTTGTTGTCGCCTTTCTTGCCTTCTGCGTTTCTGGCAGCCTTTGCTGCTTTTCGCGGCTGCGCTTTGGAGGCGTCTTGGGCGCTTTGGCCTTCAGCTTCGGCGGTCTGTTCGTCGGCCTTCGGTGCGCGGGACGGCTTGCGACGGCGCGAACGGGAGTTGCGCTGACGGCGTTCGTCGCTTTCGTCGCTTACCTCTTCTGCGTTGGGCGCGGACTCTTCGTTGCGGTCGTAGAGGGTGGCGTCGGTGGCTCCGAACACGAAGTCGTCGAGCGAGATGTGGCGTAGACGGGGACGGGTTGCCGAATCGTCAAGGGCGTAAGGCTCGGAAGAAGCGTTCGCTTCGTCGTCGAAGGAAGCGTCGTCGGTGTATTCGGCGGCGGCGTCTTCGGAATCGGCCTCGCTGGGTTCCGCTGCGTCTGCTGGTTCGTAAGCAGAAGTCTCTTCATCGGTTGACGGCTCGCTGAAGACGTGTTCTTCTTCCGCCTCGATGTCGTCGGCATCGGCTTCGATGGGTTCGGCTTCGGCTGAAACTTCGGGCTTGAAATTTTCGGCAGCGTTCGGCTCTTCGCCTGCGTTGCGCTGCGGTTCGCTTTCAGCGTCCGGCTCTTCGTTTTGGGCGGAGTCGCTCTCCTCTTCTGCCGCGGGCTCTGGCATTTGTGCCTCGGAGAAGCTTTCCTGCTCTTCCGTTTCAGAAGATTCGACGGCGGCCGGTTGCTGCTCGGTTTCTTCCATGCCGAGTTCTGCCTCTACGGGAGTAGGCTCTTCTTCGGCTTCAGGAGCTACGCGGAGTTCTACGGTTTCGAGTTCGTCGTCGGCGCCTGTTGAAGGTGCGCTTTCCTCAATGGCTGAGGGGAGGACCGTTTCGTCGGCCGATGCCGTAGCCTTTACTTCGGCTGCGTCGACGTGACGTGCTTTGTCGAGGTCAACGAAGGGATTGGCTTCGTCGGCGGCCATGGCTTCGCGGCGTGCTTTGCGGCGCTGGCGACGCTTTGCCGATTCGCTCAAGGGCTTGTCGTCGGCCACGTTGGCTTCGCCGTTTTCAGCCGCTGCTTGCGCTTTGGCCGTTTCGGGCTGAGGCTCGGCAACGGCGGGAGTTTCGGCTTTCACCTTTTTGCTGCCCTTTACGGCATCGTCTATGGTCTTTGCCGTGCGGTTACGCTCGCGTTTGCGCTCTGCCTTGGTCTGCGGAGCGCGTGCCGGTTCTTCGCCTTCGGCCTTTGCCTGGGGCGCTTTAGCCTTGTCCTTGTTGGAGGGCGCTTTGTCCTTTTTGGGAGCGGCAGGTTCCTTGGCGGGAGCAGTCAGCACTTCCTCTTCCTCGTCGTCGGGCTGGATGCTCGTGGCGTATTCAGAGTATTCCGATTCGTTGTCGGGGTCGTCGATTACTTCGTATTTGGGGTTTTCGCCGTAGGCTTCGTTGTAAGCGGCGTCGGACGTGTCCTGGTAGTCGTCGGCTTCGGATGCAAACTTTTTGCGGCGGCCGTTTTCGTCCTCAAGCACGGGCTTGTCCTTGCCTTTTCCCTTGATGACGATGTCGTCTGCCTCGTCAATTTTGGGAAGGGCAAACGATTCGTCGGCTTCCATGGCGGTGCGCTTCTCCTTTGCACGGAAAATGCTGTCGTAGAGCTTTTGCTCGCGTCGCATGCGCGAGAGCGCATCCTTTGAGGCCACTTGCTGACTCTCTTTCTTGGAGCGTCCGCTTCCTTTGCCCACGGTGATGCCTTCGAGCACGATGGTGGAACGGAATCCGCGTTCGCCGTCGGCTCCGCCGGAGTCGCGGAAGTCGGTGTTGATGCGGTTCTTCTGGCACCATTCAAGGAGTTTACTCTTGAAGTTGACTTCTTTCTGCGCCACGGTGTCGAGGTCGATGTAGGCGCCTACCACGCGATGGGTGATGAACCAGTGGCAGTATTTGAATCCGCGGTCGAGGTAGATGGCACCCATGAGGGCTTCGAATGCATTTCCGCCTATGTTGGTGTGGCTCATGCGCGTGCCCTGTGCGGCTTGGATGAGCGCTTCGAGCCCCATCTGCTCGGCGAGCCGGTTGAGCGATTCGCGCTGCACTATCTTGGAACGGGTGGAAGTGAGGAAGCCTTCGCGCTTGTTCTCGAAGTGGCGGAAGAGTATGTCGCTGACCACGGTTTCGAGCACGGCGTCGCCCAGGTATTCGAGTCGCTCGTTGTTGAGCGGCTTGGACGTGTTTTCGCTGCGCGGCCGTTTCTCGCGACGTCGGTCGCGGCGGTCTTTTCCGCCGTTGGAGTCGGCATGGTAGCTGAGCGACTTGTGGGAAAAGGCTATGCGGTAAATCTCGACGTTGTGCGGGTAGAAACCGAGTATGTCATAGAGTACCGACAGAAACTCCTTGTTCTTGCGGAACGGGAGCTTCATGCGGTCTAAGAGATTGTGTATCATAAAAAGTGCGGTGTATGGCAACGCTTCTTGTAAGCGTGGGTGGCTTTGCTGTGGTTTACAGGTTTTCTCATCTCCGATTGTGCCACCCGTTGTGAATGAAAATGGAAGAACAGGGCTTTTCCCAATTCAGTTTATGGTAGCCTGTTCTTCCATTTCTATGTGGGTGTTGCCTTACTGATATTTCTTCACGATGCAGCAGGCGTTGTGACCGCCGAAGCCGAAGGTGTTGCTGAGCGCAGCGCGTACGGTGCGGTTCTGTGCCTTGTTGAAGGTGAAGTTGAGGTTGTAGTCGATGTTTTCGTCGCGGTCGTCGTCTTCGTGGTTGATGGTGGGGGGCACGATGTCGTTCTTCACAGAGAGGCAGCAGATGAGTGCTTCTACGGCACCTGCGGCACCGAGGAGGTGACCGGTCATGCTCTTGGTGGAAGAGATGTTGAGCTTGAAAGCGTGCTCGCCGAAGAGCTTGGTGATGGCTTTCACCTCGGAGATGTCGCCTACGGGAGTAGACGTACCGTGCACGTTGATGTAGTCGATGTCCTCGGGCTTCATTTCAGCGTCTTCGAGGGCTGCCTTCATCACGAGGTTTGCACCGAGTCCTTCGGGGTGGGAAGCGGTGATGTGGTGAGCATCGGCCGACATGCCTACACCTGCTACTTCGCAGTAGATCTTTGCGCCGCGTGCCTTGGCGTGCTCGAGTTCTTCGAGAACGAGGATACCGGCACCTTCGCCCATGATGAATCCGTCGCGGCTTGCGCTGAAGGGACGTGAAGCGTGGGTGGGGTCGTCGTTGCGGGTGGAGAGGGCGTGCATGGCGTTGAAGCCGCCCACGCCGCAGGGCCAGATGGCTGCTTCGGCACCGCCGGTGACGATGGCGTCGGCCTTACCCAAGCGGATGAGGTTGAAAGCGTCGGCGAGAGCGTTGGTGGAAGAAGCGCAGGCTGAGGTGGTGGTGTAGTTGGGGCCGTGGAAACCGTACTGGATGGAGATCTGTCCGGCTGCGATGTCGGCAATCATCTTGGGGATGAAGAAGGGGTTGAATTTGGGGCCGTTCTCTTTGTTGAGGGCATAGTAGCCGGCTTCTTCTTCGAAGGTGTGGATGCCGCCGATACCTACACCGAGGATTACGCCGATGCGGTTCTTGTCGATGGCTTCGAGGTCCCATCCGCAGTCCTTGATGGCTTCCATGGCTGCCACGAGGGCATACTGCTCATAGAGATCCATTTTGCGGGCTTCCTTGCGGTCGATGAAGTCGGTGGCTTTGAAGCCTTTCACTTCGCAGGCGAACTGCGTTTTGAAGTTAGAGGCGTCGAAGTGGGTGATGGGGCCGGCGCCGCTGACGCCGTTCTTTATGTTTTCCCAGGTTTCGGCTACGTTGTTGCCGACGGGAGTCAAGGCACCGAGGCCAGTAACTACTACTCTTTTGAGTTCCATTGTGCTGTGGTTGTTGATTTGTGGTGGAAAAATGGTGCCACGCTTTTGTCCGTTCCTTGTGTGCGGAGCGGTTTGTCTTCAGCCGACGTTCTCTCGTCGTTACCACGAATAGAAGATTAACAGGTGCGGATGAAGGTTCCGCTGCTCTGCCGTTGACGGGCATTGAACCCGTTAATCTTCTATCTCTTGAATGTGCGTGCCGACGGGGTGAACGGCCGTTGCCGACTGCCCGTTTCCCCAGCTTGTGAGCCTAAGATTGGTGCTTCACGTTGCGTGGCGGACAAAAATGGTGGACTTCTTTTGTGGCTGCGCAGGGCGTAAGGAATGCTTCGCCGTGCTTGCCGGAGCGCGTTTCCTTTCCATGAAAACGAGAAGAAAAGGGTGCGCGCGGGGAGGGTATGTTCCAAAAACGATTTAACGCTTAACGTACAGTTGCCAAGCCTTACGACGCAAGCCGCAAAGCCGCCACTGAACGTTAAACGTTAAATGCAGATGGAGATTCGTTGTCCAAGTTTACTTGGTGTTCTCCTCGATGTAAGCGATAGCGTCACCTACAGTGGCGATCTTCTCGGACTTGTCATCGGGAATGGTGATGCCGAATTCCTTCTCGAATTCCATGATGAGTTCTACGGTGTCGAGAGAGTCAGCACCAAGGTCGTTAGCGAAGCTTGCTTCGTTCTTTACGTCGGCTTCGTCAACGCTGAGCTTGTCAACGATGATAGCTTTTACTTTTGCTTCAATTTCAGACATAATTTCTGTTTTATTATTGTGATTACTTTAGATTCGGTTTGGAAAATTCCTTATATCCGGCTGCAAAAGTAGTGCATAATCTCTATACGAACAAACTTTTGTGCCGAAAACGGCAGAAAATATGCACACTCGCCGGTTTTTTGTGCCGATTGCAGCGTTTTGTAGACGCTTTGGAGCGGAAATGGTGTGTTGTGAGGCTGTTTGTAATTGGCAGATAATAAGGTGTGCGATATGTCCCAAAGGTCGTGTAGAGCGCGAGGTTTGGAAAACCTCGCCCCCATGCGCGGTGCATGAAAGCGTCTATGCGCGTTGCACGTAAACCTCTATTCGCGTTGCATGGAAGCTCTATTCGCGTTGCATGAAAGCGCCCATGTGCGTTGCATGGAAGCTCTATTCGCGGTGAAGAAAAGTCCTTTGCTGCGAGTTCTAAGTGAATGTCAAAAAAATAACTAGAGCAGTTTTTGATTCGAGAAATGTGCCACGGCGGGCTGAAAGCCCAACCTGCG
>CAVJJO010000033.1:0-24936 GCA_963649665.1 Bacteroidaceae bacterium
AAAGGGCAAAAGCGTTATTATACACCACGCAGATTCGATACGAAACCATATGATATAAACGCTTTTGCCCTTTCAGGGCGCGTTGCTACTCACGATGGTACCCAGGGCGTTGCCCTGGGCTAGGCGCAGGTTGGGCTTTCAGCCCGTCGTTGGCGCATTTTTCCAATTGAAAAACTGCGCAAGTTATTTTTTGAAATTCACTTACCTTACAATAATCTTCTTCGTCTTCGTTTCCTTTCCGTAGACTTTGCTTCGGTAGAAGTAGACGCCTTGCGGTAGGCGGTGTCCGGCTTGGTCGCAGAAGTTCCAGTCGGCGGTGGCGTACTCTCCCGAGCTTACGCGCTGGGTGGCGATCCATACGCGGTAGCCCAAGGTGTTGTAGACTTCCGTGACTACGTCGACGTCGCCTTCCGCTTGGCGGATGAAGGAGGTGACGAAGCGTGCCGTCTGTCCGGGCGAGAGTTCGGTGGCGTTCACTTCAAAGGAAGAGGCGCCGCCTTGGCGCACTTCAAACTGAAGGCGGGCGGTGGTGGAGTTGTCGTAGACGTCCCACATGCGGAAAGAGAGGGAGTGCACTCCGGGCGTGAGTCCGGTGAGGGGATATTCCACGAGTCCGTTGTTGTAGGAGCCGAAGTCGAACTTGAAGTAGTCGTTGAGGCGGATGGCATTGCTGGCATCGTTGTCGAGAATGAGTTCCACGTCGTGGCCGAGGGCTCCGGAGGCTACGGAGAGCGCCGTGGAGTCGCTCACCGAAGCGTAGAAGGTGGCGTCGACGTCCACTACGCCACCGTTGGGGAAGTCGGGGCGGTCGAGGTAGACGTAGATGTCCGGTCCCAGCGTGTCGGCTTTTTCTGCCTGGCCCGTGGCGTTGATGCAGAAGCGCGTTTCGCGACCCTTGTATTCCCGTGTGCTGTCGTCGCTGACGGCATAGAGTGAGAGCAAGGCGCAGTCTGTGCTGAGGTTCACGCCGCGGGGCAGCACAATGTCTACGTAGAATTCACCGTTCGTCACCTTCACGTCGCCCTGGTAGAGGGAGCGTGTGTAGTCCTTGTATACTTTGGGGTCGGCCGAGGAGTTGCCCTGTCCCTTGCAGGTGATGGTTTCGGCAGGGGCAAGGAGGGTGGCGGTGAGCGTGCCGTTGAACGACTCGTCGGCCGTAGAGCCCGAACCGGTGACTTTTCCTGAGAAACGCGTGACGGCTCCCGTGGCTATGGTCTGCGTGGCGGATGTCTTGAGTGCTGTGGCGTTGATGCTGTCTATGCTGATGCCGTCGTCGGCATAGGCCAGTGCCACGGCGGGGTCGCCGAGGAGAACGTACTTGAGTTTGTTCATCGTGTAGTCCGACCCGATGGTAGATCCGCTGGTGATGAGCTCGTTCTTCGTTTTCCGTAGGGCGGAGCCAAAGGTAAGGCGCTTGCCTTCGGAGTCTTTTGAGAAGAGATATTTTACGATGCCTTTGTCGATGGCGCGGTTGTAGTTGGAATAAACGGAGCGTGCGGCGCAGATTACGCCTACGGCGCCTCCGTCTACGTTGTAGAGCGCATTGCGGCCGAGGTCGCTGATGGGCTGGTCGTAGGGCGATATTTCGCACGAGGCGTAGATCCACAGGGGAAGCGCCTGCGACACATTGGCAGCCATGTCCTCCTTGTAGATGAGGAACTTGTGGGAAAGGCGGTCGGGCGAACCGTGTCCGTTGTAGTTGAAGATGAGCGCGCCTTGCTGCATGAGCTGCTTGAGGTGCTCGGTGGCGGCGGGGTAGGCGGTGCCTTGTGCCGTTTGGGTGGCGGTGTAGGAATCGAGGTAGAGACGGCGCACGAGGAAGTTCTCGCCGGCTGCGCGCGAGGTTTGTGCGCAGATGGTGTCGGCGTCGGTCATGTGGCTGTTTTCGTCGCCGCTGTCGGCTATGGAGAACATGTTGTTCTTCCATGCGCCCGTGGACTTGTTGTCCATATATTTAATGGTGCGGTCCACGAGGATCTTTGCCGTGGCGGCGTCGTGGCAGGGCATGCGTCCGATGCCCACGTCTACTTTCTCCGACTCTATCTTGTTTCCCTCGCTGTCGTCGAGGAGTCCGTAGTAGTCGTCGGTGACGTAGGAGTGGAGTGTGCCTATGGAGTAGCCCGAATTGGTGTAGCTCTCCTGGTCGTTGCGCTCGTAGGAAAGGAGGTAGTCGTTGTGGTTGGCGGAGGCGTATTCCGCTGTCACGCCACGGTTGTCCCAAAGGCAGTCGCCAAAGAGCACGAGATATTGCGGGCGCTCGCTGTCGGTGGCAGCCTTGTCGTAGAGCATTTTGAGGTAGCGGCGGTAGGCTGTGGCGTCGGGTGTGCCGGAGGAGAACTCGTTGTAGATTTCTTCTGCCGTGACCACTTTTGCGGTGAGTCCGTCGCGTGTGCGGTGTTCTTCCGCCAGGCGGTTGGCCTGCTCGGTGAGTTTGCCGGAGGAGGGCACGATGACCACGTATTGTATGCCGCTGTCGGCATGGAGGTCCTGGTTGCTGACGTTGCCGACGGTTTGGGGCGACGAGAAGGTCTGCTCTTCGTTCACGATGACGAAGCGCTGCGTGCCGTCGGGGGCATAGGCGGTGAGGGTCGTTCCGCTGAGGTCGGAGGGGAGAACGGCGGCATCGGCGTTGCCGCTTGCTATTTGCCACACGCGGGTGTGGGCGTCGGCATTGGCAATGACCAGTTTCACGGCGCCTTTCACGTTGGGCGAGAATGCCGCCGCGGGGTTGTCGGCTGCGAGTTGCTGCGGGTAGTTGATGCGTATGTAGTTGAGTCGGGCTTGCGTGTCGGTGGAGCGCACTTGCAGCACGGGTTGCTGAGAGGTGATTTGGTTGGTGCTGAACGAAGCGCGGTAGCCTCGGGCGCTTTCTCCGTCGCCGTTGGCGGCGCTGATGGTTCCGCGCGAGAGCACGCTGCCCGACGATTCTTCCACCAGGTTGACGGTGGTGGAACTTACGGCGTTGGAGCAGGCTATGTCCCATGCCACGTCGACGTTTGCCGACGTGCCCGATTCGCTGCTTGCGCCGACGAGACCGGGCAGTTGCAGCTTGTAGCGCTTGGAAGAACCCACCGTTTCCGATTCGTAGAAGTCGCGTCCGCCTTCATACCAGCAGTAGCCGTCGTTGTCGGTCAGGGCGTGGGCTTTCACCTGCGTCACTTCCGTGGCGGTTGCCGTGGGTTGGGTGAGGGTGGTGAGTTGGGCGGGACTGTCGCCTTCGGTGAGGAAGTAGCACGACGAGGCGGAGAAGGCATTTTGGCGGTGGGAGCCGTCGGTGTTCCAGCGTATGGTGCCTTCTGCGAAGAACACTACGGAGTTGTCGCGGCGGAAGAGGGGAATCTCCTTGAGGTCGTCAACCCATGCGTCCTTGTCGGAAGTGGAGGCGAGTTCTACGAGCGGGCGGCCGCCCTGTCCGTAGAGTTTCACTTTGGAGATGTCGCTGAACCCCATCTTCTGGAGTTGCGAGGCGCTGAGCTGGTACAGACCTTCGCTGTTCACCTTTATCTTTACCCATTTGCCTGAGGCGAGCACGCTGTGGCTGGCATAGCGGCTAGCGGCTTGTGCTTGTGTGGCGGCTTGTGCTGCCAGGCGGAACGCTTGGGGCAGATTTTCGGCAGAGGATGTTTTCTGCAGCTTGAAGTTGCTGAGCAGGAGCCATTTGCCGTTGCGCTCGATAAGGGGCGTGAAGGACACGTCGGCAATGGTGTTGCCGCGTTCGATGCCTTGCGCCACGCTGAGTTCGATGTGGGCGGACGGACGTGCGCCAAGCGCTTTGAAGCGTGCTTTTTGCGAGGCGGTGAGGGTGACGTATTCGGGGTAAGCTATAGTGAAGTTTACCGTTTCGCCCTCAAGGAGTTTGCCCAACGGCACTTGCAGCGAACAGTGCGGCACTTGGTTCTTCGTCATCCACACGGCAGGCGACGGCACTTCTACGAAGCCTGTCTGTGCCTTGACGGGGCCGGCGGAGAGCAGGGCCATCAGGAGTATGGAGGGGATGTGGTGCGTATGTGACTTTTTCATGTGTGTGTCGGAGGGTGTTGGTGAGGAAACCTTGAGGGATGGATTGTTATTTCACATTGAATGTGAGCGCCGTCGTGCTGTTGATGCGGGCTTCTATGCGGTCGTCGATGGCCACGTCGAAGCCGTCGGGGGTGGCGGGCAGGAGGAGTATGTCGCCTTGGCGGAAGATGTAGTAGCTGCTTGCCCGCTCAATGAATTCGGCTATCGCTTCGCGTGTGTTGCCGAATGTGAAGGAGAGCGCCTGACTGCCGTTCAGGTGTGCTTCGCAGACTATGCTGCCGGTCTTGAGCGCTTCGTCGGCGGGGGTGAATTCGCCCACGGAGAGCGCGTCGTCGAAGCCGAAGGCCATGTCCCAGGGGAGGCCGTTGGCCTTCAGCTGCTCGAGCAGGGGGTGTGCCGTGAAATGTATGGCGGGTGCCACTGCATCGTAGTAGCGCGGGGCGAACTTGGCGTGGATGCTCCGTCCGAGGCGGTTGATGCGTACGGCGAGTGCAAGGTGTGCGGTGCAACGGGGTGCGAAGTCGGGGATGAAGAACGGCACTTTGGCTTTGTGGAGCGCCGTGTCGGGGATGGTGTGGATGGCTCTTGGACTTTCGCCTCCGCCGGCGGTTTCGGATGGGGGTATGGAGAGGAGTATCTTCATTGGGGTGCGCGTTAGGTAGGTTATCCGCGGAACTTAAAAAACGGAATCAAAACGGACAAGTTCCGTTTTGTGCAATCCGTCTGCAAATATCGCTTGAATAAACGTGCAAGTCGGTGTTGTTGTGACGTTTACTCTGCTTCGTAGAGGTGGAAAATGCGTTCCATGAGTTTCCATTTCTCTGCCGAACCGGCATGGGCTGAGGCTTGCTGGTAGCGTGCGGTGAGTTCTTCCCATTCGGTTTGGCGGGGCAAGGTGGCGAGTTGGCTCATGGCCTCGCTCCAGTCGGTGGAGGCGGGCATTTCCACTATCATGAAGAGGCGTGTGCCCAGAAGATAGATTTCCATCTCGAGAATGCCAACCTGGCGGATGCCCTGGAGTATTTCGGGCCAGATGCCGTCCTGTGCGTGGAGCCTGCGGTAAGTGGCAATGAGTTCGGGGTCGTCGCGCAGGTCGAGTGTCTGGCAGAAGCGCTTGGTGGGGCCGTCGTATTTCTTTACGGCATATCCTTGTGTGAGGTCTATTTTCATGTGGTTGCAGGTTTGGTGAAAGGGTAGTTCCCTACAATTTATTTTATAACGGAGAATCGGGGCAAATATTGCCCGAATGGTGTTTCGAACGCAATTTGCCCCGATGTGTGTGAATGCTTTTGCTATGGTTTGCGCTGATTTTGTGGCGAAGCGCATGGGGGTCAAGACTCCAGTCTTGACTGTTCTACACGATGTTTATAGCGCAGTTTATAGCTCAGCCACGCAAAAGAGCCTCCGCGAGGCCGTGTAGAGCGTCAAGACTGGAGTCTTGACCCCCATGCGCTGGCGCCCACAAAAATCGTTTGCAAAATGTTGAAGTTGCTCCTTAACGCATACTTAGCCTTATTTTACAAGCACCTTGTGGCCGTTGACCACGTAGATGCCTTTGGGCAACTGGCTGAGTGCGGTGCGGGCGCTTACGTTTTGGCGCACCATCGTGCCGTCGGTTTTGTATACGTTGACGAGTCCGTTCTCAGTGGTGCCGACTATTTGGCTTATGGCATCGGTGCCTTGCTTCACGAAGAGGGCTACGGAAGCCTGCGCGCTGGTGTAGCAAGCGAAGCGGGGAGCGGATGCATTGTAGTAGATGGCGCGGTTGGGGTAGGCGAGGGGCGAAATCAGTGCCGTGCCGTCGGCGCTTATGCTGATGGTCCACTGTGCGTTCTTTTCCGTGCAGGTTGCGGAGGAGTGGAGCTTGTTGGCGCTTGAGGTGAGGGCGAGGTAAGTGTTTGCAGCGGCATCGTAGAGTGTCCATGCTCCTTCTTCTCCGCCGAGGGTGAGGGCATAGGGCATGCCGCTTACGCCTGTGGCGGTGGTGACGGACGTGCCACCGGTGAGTTCCACACTGGCATAAGAGCGAATGTCGGAGCTGGCTTCAGCCATAGCGGTGGCTTTATTGACGCACACGATGAGCACTTGCTTTCCGGAGGTGATGGAGGCGTTGCTGGTGGCCATCACGTAGACGGCTTCGCCTTCGGAAGGTTCGGGCGTAGGATCGGGCGTGGGGTCAGGAGTGGGGTCAGGAGTGGGATCGGGAGTAGGGTCGGGTGTTGTGCCGTCGGGCTTGACGTAGGCCACGGGGTCGAAAGCCGTGGAGGTCATGGTGCCCCATACGTATTGCTCCAGTCCGGGATAGTCGATGTAGGGGTTGCGGTTGCCCTGTATCTTGTAGATGGCCTCGTTGCGCTTGGTTTCTTTTTCGCTTACGGGGTCCTGCAGTGCCCAGCGGAGGAGCATGGTGAGTGCCCAGTTGGTGTAGGCGGGGTATTTGTTGCCGGCGAGCATGGGGCTGCTCCATGAGGCTATCTTGTCCTCGTAGGCTGTGGCCATGTAGAAGTAGGAACGTGCGAGGTCGCCTTTGTATTCGTCGGCGGGTTCAAACACGATGCCGGTGTAGCCCGAAATGGTGGACGTGCCGAGCTTGCTGAAGCCTCCGTGCGACTGGTAGGTTCCGCCGTCGGTTTCGCCCAAGGGGTAGTTGGAGCGTCGGTTGTTGACGTATCCGTCGGTGGGGTAGATGTGGAAGAGGTCGGTGTACATGGGGCTGGCCTCGTTGAACCAGCTTTTGGGGAAGGAGTGTTCACGGTTGTAGGAGTCGCCTTCTTTCTTGTAGTTTGCTCCTTGTGCGCTTCCTCCGGGTGCGTAGTTGGTGTTGTCGGAGTAGATGTCCCATATTTTTCCGTCCTCGCGTACGTCGGTGCTTTTGAAGTCGGTCCAGATTTTCGAGTAGGAACTTGCGGTGTGCGATGCTATGATGTTTGAGAGGGCAGTTTTGAGTGCGCTGCCTTTTTTGCCTTTGGCGGAAGAGTAATAGTCGGGGGCTGTTTGCGCAAGCAGTGTTACTGCAAGGATGAAGAGTGCGCTTAAGGTTTGCAAGCGCCGTGAATGAAGGTGTGACATTTGTTTTTTTTGTGATGAAATAATTCGCCTTTGATTGTTAATGGACAACAAAATTGGCACTTTTTCTTGGTATGTGGGCACGCAAGGGTGTGAAAATTGGGTGAAGGCGCGTGTTTGGCAGATGTCGTGCGCTGGAAAAGAGGCAAAATGCTCCACGCGTGCGTGAGAATGAGCGCATGTACCGAAATGTTTGTACCGAAATGTCAGGGAAGTTCTGTGAGAGGGGGCGGAAAGGGAGTGGCTTTTACGGCGTGCCTTGGAATTTTTACGGCGTGCCTTGGAATTTTTACGGGGTGCCTTGGAATTTTTACATGGTGCTTTGGAATTTTTACACGGTGCTTTGGTGTGCGCGCTTTGTGCGGGGGGGGTTGGCCGTGTAGAGCGCGAGGTTTTGAAAACCTCGCCCCCATGCGCAGCGCATTTACTTGCTCCATATGAGCGGTGATTCCTGCCGCCCATGGGGGTGACGTTTTCAAAACGTCACGCTCTACACGTACTTTATAAGGCGAAGCACGCAGAAGCCCTATTCGTGTGGTCGCATTTTGGAATTGAATTTTTATAGAGAACCAAATGATTTAAAAGTTGCCGTTATTCAACAATTAAAGTAACTTTGTGGCTGTTATCCTTGGAATGGTGTAAATTTTAGGTAGTGCTAACCCTTGGAATGGTGTATATTTTAGGTAGTGCTAACCCTTGGAATGGTGTATATTTTAGGTGATGCTAATCCTTGGAATGGTGCTTTCCTGCTTTAAAACAGATTGCCGATGCGTAGAAAGATATATAACGAATTACTCTTATGGAAAGAGAAGAGAAGTCAGAAGGAAGCCCTTTTGATAGACGGAGCACGTCGTGTAGGAAAGAGTTGGATTGTGGAGGAGTTCGCAAAGCGGGAATACGACTCATACATTATTATTGACTTTACGAATACAACCCAATCCGTTCGTAATCTGTTCACCGACTACGCTGGTCAACTTGACGCCTTCTTCATGCATTTGATGTTGGAAACGGGTGTAAAGTTGTACGAAAGGAAATCTCTCATCGTCTTTGATGAAATACAGAAATACCCGATAGCACGTGAGGCTATCAAATATCTGGTTAAGGATGGGCGTTACGACTATATAGAAACAGGGTCGCTAATGAGCATCAACGCCAATGTGAAAAACATAAACATTCCAAGCGAAGAGCATAGAATAGATATGTACCCGATGGATTTTGAAGAATTCCTTTGGGCTTTGGGAGATGACATGATGATGGATTATGTCAAAGAGTGTTTTGTGGCAAAAAAGCCGTTGGGGCAATCTCTTCACCGCAAAATGATGGATTACTTGCGCCTGTATATGATAGTCGGGGGTATGCCGCAAGTTGTGAACGAATGGGTGGAAACAAGAGATTTTGACGAAATTGATAAAACGAAAAGAAATATATTGTCGCTCTATCGCAATGATATTAGTAAATATGCAAGAGGACAGGAGGAACGTGTTACAAAGATATTTGACACGATTCCCGCACAACTACAAAAACATGAAAAAAAATTTCGCTTGTCTGCTCTTGGCAAGGGAACAAGAACCAGAAATGTAGAAACAGCTTTTTTCTGGCTCGACGAGTCACGTGTGGTCAGTACCTGCTTTGCAGCGACAGAACCCACTGTGGGATTGGATATGCGCATGGACGAATGTTCTCGTAAATTGTATATGGCAGATACTGGGTTGCTGATATCCCATGCGTTTTCAGAGACGAAAATCCGTGCGGAGGAATTGTATCGGAAATTGATGCACGACAAATTGGAAATCAATAAGGGTATGCTTGTGGAAAATCTTGTAGCGCAAATGCTGCGTGCAGCCGGACATAAATTGTACTTTTTCTCTTCGTACAGCAAGACCGACGCAAACGACCGTATGGAGATAGATTTCCTTGTTCCAAAGGCCGTCATCAGCAGCCGGCATAACATACAGCCGATAGAAGTGAAATCAACCACTCGTTACACGCTGACTTCACTTGAAAGATTTTGCAGGAAATACGATAACGCTGTTTCCGGAGGCATTGTTCTTCATGTGTCGGATGTCAAAATTGCAGATGGAATCACCTATCTTCCATTGTATATGGCAGGACTGATTTAGTGCAGTGTTTCTATTGTTTAATTATTCTTATGGCCGTGTAGAGCGCGAGGTTTTGAAAACCTCGCCCCCATGCGCAGCGCATTCTCTTGCTCCATATGAGCGGTGATTCCTGCCGCCCATGGGGGTGACGTTTTCAAAACGTCACGCTCTACACGTACATATGCGCGCGTACATTATAATATGTGCGGTATAATGCGCAGCGCATGGGGGTCAAGACTCCAGTCTTGACTGTTGAGCGCGGAGGTGATAAAGCGAAGCACGCAAAACAGTCCGTGACTGCGTGAGGCCGTGTAGAGCGTGACGTTTTGAAAACGTCGCCCCCATGCGCAGTTGAAAGTCATCTCATGCGCTGTCGCTTCAAGTCGTCGAATGAAACTTCGGTAGGCGGTTTGTTAACATTCCGTCGGTGCAAATATGGCCAAACTATTCTTTTTCATGCCCGTTTGGCGCCGAAAAACGTCTGTTCTAGCCGAATATGTGCGGGTGATGGTCGGCAAAAGCGCGAGATTCGTCGAGTTTGACGCGTCAACAAACATTTATTCACGAAGATTGGAAAACGTGAGCCATAATTTTGCAGCAGAAACAATTTATCCCAACACAAGAGCCTATGAAAATGAATAGAAAGCTCGTGACCGCACTGCTCTCCACCTTTGTGACGATAGGCATGCCCTCCACGCTCCTTGCGCAACGCGTATGGACGCTGCAGGAATGCATCGACTATGCCGTGAAGAACAACGTGCAGTTGCAGAAGAGCCGGGCCGCAGAACAGACTTCAGCCGTGAACGTGCTCGAAGCCAAAGCCGCCCGCCTTCCGTCGTTGAACGCCTCCGTTTCCCAAAATCTCACCTACCGTCCCTTTCAGGAGGCCAGCAGCAACTTCGTGAACGGCGGCATTGCCACTTCGGCTGCCGACAAAGCCACGCAGAGCGGTTCCTATGGCGTGAACGCACAGTGGACCGTGTGGAACGGCAACAAGACGAAGATGAACATCGAGAATGCGCAGATGAACCAAAAGCTCGCCGCACTTGATACCCAGCAGTCTGCCAACAGCATCAAGGAACAGATAGCACAGCTCTACACGCAGATACTCTACATGACTGAAGCTGAGAAGGTAAACCGCACGCTCCTCACGCAAGACTCCATCGTGCTCGCCCGCGGCGAAGAGATGGTGAGCGTGGGCCAACTTGCCAAGGCCGACCTCGCTCAGCTCAAGTCGCAGGTGAGCCAGGGACGCTACGACATCGTCAACGTGCAGACCCAGATAGCCGATGCCAAGATGCAGCTCAAGCAACTCCTCGAACTTCCCGCAACGGAAGACTTCGACGTGGTTTCGGTAGACGTCACCGCCTCCGAAGTGCTCAGCCAGATACCCTCCAAGGCCAGCGTTTATGCCGCTGCGCTCGACAGCCGTCCCGAAGTGAAGCGCTCGCAGCTCGCCATAGACCAGAGCAAACTCGCCACGAAGATTGCCAAGGCCGGCTACTATCCCACCATCAGCCTTATGGGCGGTCTTGGCGATAGCCACATGACTGGCGCACAGAACGACTTCTTCAATCAGATGAAGCAGAACTTCAACACGCAAATTGGCGTGTCTGTGTCCATTCCCATCTTCGACAACCGTCAGACGAAGAGTGCCGTGGAGCGCGCCAAAGTGGCAGAAACCACCGCACAGCTCGACCTTCTCGACACGCAGAAGCAACTCTACAAGAGCGTGGAGACCTACTGGCTCAACGCCACCAACTCGCAGGCCAAGTACATAGCCGCCACCGACAACGTGGAGAACCTTCAGACGAGCTACGGGCTGATGAACGAACAGTTCAACGTGGGACTCAAGAACATTGCCGAGCTTCTCGCGAGCCGTGCCAGTCTGCTCAGCGCCCAGCAGCAGATGCTCCAGGACAAATATACCGCTTATCTCAACCGCAACTTGCTTAACTTCTACGCAGGCGAAGACCTGAAATGAACAGCCGGCGGACAGCAACCAAAATAACACTCACACAAGCTAACAACCAACGAGAGAAACAATATGAACAAGAAGAAACTCACCAGAAACATACTTCTGGGCGTCGTTGTCCTCGCTGCGGCAGGGGGCGGCATCTACGCCTGGCAATCCTCCCAGAAAGCACCCTTCGAAGTGACCTACGAAACTGCGAAGGTGGAGAAAGCAACCATCGGTAACAGCGTAACCGCTACGGGTACCATCGAAGCCGTGACCTCGGTGGACGTCGGTACGCAGGTGTCCGGTATCATCGACAAAATCTACGTGGACTACAACTCCGAAGTGAAGAAGGGTCAGGTGATTGCCGAACTCGACAAGACCAACCTCATTAGCGAACTCAACAGTGCCAACAGCCAGCTCGCCAGCGCCAAGAGCGACCTTGAATACCAGCAGAGCAACTTCGCCCGACAGAAGACCCTCTACCAAAAAGGCCTCATCAGCGCCAACGACTTCGAGAGCGCACGCCTTTCGCTCGAACAGGCAAAGAGCGCCGTGGCGCAGCGTCAGGAAGCGGTGAACAAGGCGAAGACCAACCTCGGCTATGCCACCATCACTTCCCCCATCGACGGCATCGTGCTCAGTAAGTCGGTGGAAGAAGGCCAGACCGTGGCATCGAGCTTCAGCACGCCTACGCTCTTCACCATTGTGAAGGACATGACCGACATGCGCGTTGTGGCCGACGTGGACGAAGCCGACATAGGCGAAATAGCCGTGGGCCAGCGCGTCACCTACACGGTGGATGCCTACCCCGACGACGTGTTTGAAGGCACCGTGACCCAGGTGCGCAACGAAGCCACCACAACAAACAACGTGGTCACTTACGAAGTGGTAATCTCTGCCCCCAACCCCGACCTCAAGCTCAAACCCGGACTTACCGCCAACGTGACCATCTACACCCTTGAGCGCACCGGCATCGTGAGCGTGCCCACCAAGGCGCTCCGCTTCACGCCCACGGCAGAGACCGTAGGCAAGCAGGACAAGATAGAGGACTGCACCGGCACGCACAAGCTTTGGGTGCGCAACGGCAAGACCTTCAAGGCCTATTCCGTGCAGACCGGCATCACCAACGGCACACGCACGGAGATTCTCAGCGGCGTGAAGGAAGGTACCGTAGTAGTGGTCGACATGAAGGAAGCCGCAACCGACGACAGCTCTTCCTCCGAAACCTCTGAAAGCAGCGACGAGCAGAGTCCGTTCTCACCCGGCCCTCCGGGAAAGAACAAGAAGAAGTGATAACGGAATCAAAAAAAGAAACAACCCAAACGCCCATAGCACTATGAGTGAAAAGATAATTTCGCCCGGAGAAGACCTCTCGCAGCGCAAGGTAGTCATCGAACTGCGCGACGTGCGACGCAACTTCATCGTGGGCGACGAAACGGTGCACGCGCTGCGCGGCGTTTCGTTCAAAATACACGAAGGTGAGTTCGTCACCATCATGGGTACGTCAGGCTCCGGCAAGTCCACGCTCCTCAACCAACTCGGTTGCCTCGACACACCCTCGAGCGGCGACTACTTCCTCGACGGCGTGAGCGTGCGCACCATGCGCCGCAGCGAACGCGCCGTGCTCCGCAACCGCAAGATCGGCTTCGTGTTCCAAAACTACAACCTCCTGCCGAAGACTACTTCGGTGGAGAACGTGGAACTCCCCCTGATGTACAACTCCGCCGTAAGCGCCAAGGAACGCCGCGAACGCAGCATCAAAGCCCTGCAGATGGTAGGCCTCGGCGAACGCCTCTACCATAAGTCCAACCAGATGTCCGGCGGACAGATGCAGCGCGTGGCCATCGCCCGTGCGCTGGTCAACGACCCCGCCGTGATTCTCGCCGACGAAGCTACCGGTAACCTCGACACGCGCACCTCCTTCGAGATTCTGGTGCTCTTCCAGAAACTCTTCGCTGCCGGAAGAACCATCGTGTTTGTCACCCACAACCCCGAAATTGCGCTCTACTCGAGCCGCAACATCGTGCTCCGCGACGGACTCGTGCGGGAGGACGTGGTGAACCACGACATACAGTCGGCTGCCGAGGCGCTTGCCGCACTTCCCAAACCTGAAGAGTAGGTAACCACAAAAACAGCTATATGAACATATCCAACCTTTTCAAGATAGCCCTTCGTGCCATTGCCGCCAACAAACTCCGCTCGTTCCTCACGATGCTGGGCATCATCATCGGTGTGGCATCCGTCATAGCCATGCTCGCCATCGGTCAGGGATCAAAGAAAAGCATTCAGGCCAACATCTCTGAGATGGGTTCGAACATGATAATGATTCGCCCCGGACAGGACAAGGGACCCGGCGGTGCCCGGCAGGACGCCTCGGAAATGCAGACACTCAAGCTCAAGGACTACGAGACGCTCAAGGAAGACTCCAAGTATCTTGCCGCCATCTCACCGAGCGTCAACTCCTCCGGCCAGTTTATCTTTGGCAACAACAACACGCCCAGTACGCTCTACGGCATATCGCCCGAGTATCTCGAGATACGCCAGCTTAAGGTGCAGGACGGAGAGATGTTTTCCGACGACGACATCAAGTCGAGCGCCAAAGTGTGCCTCATCGGTAAAACCGTGGCCGATAACCTCTTTACCAATGGTGAAGACCCCGTGGGGCAGGTGATCCGCTTCAACAAGATACCCTTCCGCGTGGTAGGCGTGCTCAAGTCGAAAGGCTACAATTCCTTCGGCATGGACCAGGACGACATGGTGCTCGCACCCTATACCACCGTCATGAAGCGCATACTCTCCGTCACCTATCTCGAAGGCATCAACGCTTCGGCCGTGACGGAGGACATGACCGACCTTGCCATCAGCGAGGTGACCACGCTCCTGCGTGAGAACCACAAGCTCAAGACTTCCGACGAGGACGACTTCACCATACGCAGCCAGCAGGAAATGGCGGAGATGATGAACTCCACGAGCGACACCATGACCATCCTCCTTCTCGTGGTGGCTTGTATCTCGCTCATCGTGGGCGGTATAGGCATCATGAACATCATGTACGTCAGCGTGACGGAGCGCACGAAGGAAATCGGTTTGCGCATGTCGGTCGGCGCAAGAGGCATCGACATCCTCAGCCAGTTCCTCATCGAGAGCATTCTTCTCAGCGTGACCGGCGGACTCATAGGCGTGGTGGTAGGCATCGGTGCTGCAGTAGGCATCAACGTGTTTGCCCACTGGCCCATACAAATCCAGCCCTGGAGCGTGCTCCTCAGTTTTGCCGTCTGCTCTGCCACGGGTATCTTCTTCGGATGGTATCCGGCAAAGAAGGCCGCACGCCTCGATCCCATCGAAGCCATCCGCTACGAATAATACTTTCCATAATTGTTCGATAAGGTGCGGTTCTATATGATAGAACTGCCCCAAAAAGCAGCCGGAATTGTGGCGCAGCACAATGCTTGTGCCGCACATTCCGGCTCTTTTCATTACATTTGTAAGCGAAAGCTTTGTCAGGCAACAAGGGCGCTGGCCTATGGCGCCACTTCATAACCCTTTTCTATTCTCCAATACGCATGCAACAATCCATTCCGCCACTTCAGCGTTCTGCTACCGAACGCAGCATAGAAGCGGTCATCCACGTGCTTACGTGGTGCTACATATTCCTCTCGCCGCTCTTCTTCAAGCGCAGCGACGAGGTAATCAATTGGGACCATTTCCTCCACACCATAACCTTCCCGCTCGGCACGTGCATCGCATTCTATATCAACTACTTTCTGCTCATTCCCCGCTTCGTAATTGACCGCCAGCGCATCAAGGCTTTTGTGGCCGTGAACGTGCTGATGTGTTTCATCTTCATGGGGCTTATTGAACTGCAGGTGCATTTCCACATGCTTCATGAAGCACGCAACGAAGCGCGCAACGCTTTCGACCAGCACTTCCCGCCCAAGATATTCTTCATCGTGCGCGGATTCCTCACTTTCGTGTTTGTCATAGCCGCTTCCGTGGCGCTGCGTCTCAGCTTGAAATGGCGGCAGAGCGAGCGTGCCCGCGCTGAGGCCGAACTGCGCCAGTCGCAGGCGGAACTCAAGAATCTGAAGAATCAGATTAATCCCCACTTCCTCCTCAACACACTCAACAACATCTATGCGCTCACGGCGTTCGACAGCGAAAAGGCACAGCACGCCATTCACGAGCTCAGCCTCATGCTCCGCTACATGCTCTATGAAAACCAAAGCGACCGCGTGGTGCTCGACAAAGAACTCCACTTCATGCAGAGCTACATAGAACTCATGAAGCTGCGCATAGCACAGGATGTGGACGTAAGATTTGAAACCGACATCCAGGACGGCGACGTGTTCGTGGCTCCCCTCATTTTCATCTCATTGGTAGAGAATGCCTTCAAGCATGGCATCAGTCCCACGCAGCAGAGCTTCATCCACATTCGGCTGTCCGCCTCAAAGGAGCGCTTAGTGTTCGCTTGCGAGAATTCCAATTTCCCCAAAAACGCAAGCGACAAATCGCCCGGCGGCATAGGCCTCAAGCAAGTGGCAGCCCGACTCGAGCTAGCATACCCCGGACATTATGTGTGGACGAACTCCGTGACCGACGACGGTAGCGTTTACCGCTCAGAGATAGAAATCAGTTTTTAACCATCAGAATAAAGCTTAGCGTATGAAATGTGCCATTGTTGACGACGAGCCGCTGGCGCTCGGACTTCTTGAAAGTTATGTGGCGAAGACGCCCGGACTTGAACTCTGCGGGAAATATCCAAGCGCCATTAAAGCCATGACGGGACTTCAGCACGAACCCGTCGACTTGCTCTTTCTGGACATTCAGATGCCGGACCTCAACGGGCTCGACTTCTCGCGTATGATAGACCATGCGCGTACGCGCATCGTGTTCACCACGGCTTTCAGCGAATATGCCCTGGAAGGCTACAAGGTCAATGCCATCGACTATCTGCTGAAGCCTATCAGTTATGCAGACTTCGTTTCCGCCGTGAGCCGCGCCCAGCGTTGGTTCGATGCATTGCACCAGCAGCGCGAAGCCATTGCCGCTACGGCTGCTCCCGCTCAGGCGAGTCCTGCCGACGGCTACCTCTTCGTCAAGAGCGACTACAAGATTATCCGCGTGAACCATGCCGACATCCTCTACGTGGAAGGCCTTAAGGACTATGTGAAGATATTCCTCGAATCGCAGCCGCGCCCCATACTCAGCCTCTCTTCTATGCGCAGCATGGAAGAAACGCTCCCGCAGGACACCTTCTTCCGTGTGCACCGTTCGTTCATCGTAAACATGCAGAAAGTGCGTGTCATAGAGCGCGGACAGATTGTTTTTGGCGACAAACACCTTCCCGTGTCGGAAAGCTACCGCTCGCGTGTCAACGATTTCGTGAACAGCCATCTCCTGCAAGGGCGGTGAGCAATACAAAGAGGAATTTTGCCGTTCCAAAATAAATTCGTATTGTTGCAGACGAAAAGTATAATACGAGGCATCACAACATGAAATATCCGATAGGAATACAAAGCTTTGAACAAATCAGGGAAGACGGCTATGTCTATGTTGACAAGACGGGCTTGGTTTATGATTTGGTTCACAATGGTTGTGTGTACTTTCTGTGTCGTCCCCGACGATTCGGAAAGTCCTTGCTCGTATCTACCTTGAAGTGCTATTTTGAGGGAAAGAAGGAACTGTTCAAGGGTCTTGCCATTGATAGCCTGGAGAAGGAATGGAAGCAATATCCGGTGTTCCATATAGACTTTAATGGCAAGAATTTTACAAATACACGGGAATTGGAGAATGCCATAACGGGCTTTGTGGAAAGGCATGAGGCCGTTTATGGTAAGGATGCTTTTGCTTCAACATTGGGAGACCGTTTCACTGCCGTACTGAAAGCTGCCCATGAGAAGACGGGGCTCCGTGCCGTGGTGCTGATAGATGAATACGACAAGCCTCTTTTGGACGTATTGGATCAAGAATTGTATGCCACGGTTGGAGGCGAGAGAAGAAAATTGGAAGACTTGAACCGGGAAGTGCTGAAAGGTTTCTACAGTACGTTCAAGGCCGCCGCTTCCGATTTGCAGTTCGTTTTGCTGACCGGAGTGACCAAATTCTCGCAAGTGAGTGTGTTCAGCGGATTCAACCAGCCCGACGACATCAGTCTGGATGAACGTTACGAGGCTCTTTGCGGCATTACGGAGGAAGAACTGTACTCAATCTTCGACGAGCCAATCAAGGCTATGGCCGTACGATACAAGTTGTCTGAGGCGGAGATGAAGCAAATGCTGAAGCGCAAGTACGACGGCTATCACTTCAGCCCGAGCATGCTCGACATCTATAATCCGTTCAGCATATTGAACGCGATGGGAAAGAAAAATCTTGACGACTATTGGTTCCGGACGGGCACACCCACCTACCTGGTGCGCCTGCTTGCTCATTTCAAGGAGAACATGAACGAAATGACGGGCAAGTATTATCCCACGAGCCAGTTCATAGACTACAGGGCTGACGTGGAAGCCCCGTTGCCGATGATTTACCAAAGCGGCTACCTTACCATTAAGGACTGGGATATGTATCTCAACTCCTATCTCCTGGATTTTCCCAACGATGAGGTGAAAAGCGGCTTCTTGTCAATGGTGGCTACGAGCTACTTGCAGTCGAAAGAGTCTGCCGGCGCTTTTGTGCTGCAAGTGGTAAGAACCATGCAAACCGGCGACTGCGGCAAGTTGGAAAAGCTGCTTACGTCCTTCTTTGCCAGCATTCCCTATAGCCAGCGCCGCAAGGATGATGAGCGGGAGAAGGAGCGTTACTTCCAGTATACCTTTTATCTTCTGCTGAGAATGATAAGCTGCTTTACGGTTTACGTAGAGAAAGAGCAGAGCGAGGGTAGGGTAGACTGCGTTGTGGAAACTCCGAAATATGTCTATGTCTTCGAGTTCAAACGCGACGGTTCGGCAGACGAAGCCCTTGCCCAAATAGAGAATATGGGATATGCAAGGGAGTATGCCGCAGACGGAAGAATCATTTATCAGATAGGCTGCAACTTCTCTTCCCGAACAGGAACGATTGATGGCTGGGCGGTGAAATGAATCCCGCCAAGTACTCTGCTCCTTATGCAACAAAAAAGTCCAACGCGGCTCACCCTTGAGCAGGGTGAGCCGCGTTGGACTTTTTTAATGTGCGTTATTGGTTGATGGCGCTATGGGCGTCAGTCTTCTTCTTCAACCTCTACGAGTTTCACTTTCTTCTTCACTCCCGTAGCTTCAGCCGAACCGCGGAATATGGCATCTTTGCGGTCGATGGTCTTCACGCGGAACTTTCCGCTGACGCGCTGAAGTTTGCCTTTCTTCGTGAGAGCGGCCTCGTCCGTAATCCACTGCTCGGCGCGGTAGTCCTGGCCTGCTTGTTCGGGATTGGCCTCGGGATCGTACTTGTAGTGGAGGTTGCGCATGGTGGCGGTGTATTCGCCATCCTTTATCTGAAAGATGAGCTGGTAGTAGAAATGTACACGGTGAATCTGCCAGTTGGTGCGCTTGAAGTAGAGATATTCGTCCATGCTTGCCGCAATGGTGCCGCTCAAGCTGTCGGCCTCGGTGATGCGCGCTTGGGGAAGGTGGTCGGGACCTTCCACCACGCTCTTTTGCGTGTAGCTCTTGAGCAGGCTGAAAAGTTCTGCCTGCGACTTCCCTTCTGCCTTGTACGTTTTGCTGAACTGTACATAACCGTTCACCACGGGCACGGCACCGCTGAGGTAACGGCTGTCGTCTGATGTCTGCTGTGCTGCAACTGCCAACGGCAGAAGCATAAGCATGAACGCTAAAATGGTCTTTTTCATAAATGTCGTGTGGATGTTTCGTCGTTTTTCTAATATAGGGCAAAGGTAGGCATTTTTCGGAAGACTTCAACGCAGAGCATGGCTTTCTCCCTCGCCTTGCCTTATATATAACCGCTATTCTTCCTAAATATTGCTTAGAGAGCTCCTTTTCCGTGATAAACGTCGACGCACAGATGATATGCCCTGTGAGCACGACGGGTGAATATATTCTGCATAACAATTCAAAAAGCCGTATATTTGCCGATTTTAGCGTATTTATGCGCTTGAAATACTGAAAATATAAGCAAAAAGATTTACATTTGCATTGTCGAAAGGCAAAAAGAAAGCGCAATGCTTTAATTGATGCCTTTGGGAATAACAATCAAGCACACAAACTCAACTATGAACATATACGACTTAGACATGCTCCGCGCTTTTTACAAAGCTTACAAGCAGCGTGTAGAGCAAGCCAGAGAAAAACTCGCGCGTCCCTTGACGTGTGCCGAAAAAATACTTTTTGCCCATCTCACCGCAGGGCAAGAACCCCAAACCTTCACGCGGGGTGAAAGCTACGCCACGTTCGGTCCCGACCGTGTGTGCATGCAGGACGCTACGGCACAGATGGCAATCCTTCAGTTTATGAATGCCGGGAGAGAACTTCCCGCCGTTCCCACCACCATCCATAGCGACCACCTTATCCGTGCGCAGAAAGGCGCAGCGGTCGACCTTTCCACGGCGCTTGAGGAGAATAGCGAAGTGTATCGCTTCCTCAAGTCGGCAGCCGAGCGCTACGGCATGGGATTTTGGAAACCCGGCGCTGGCATCATTCATCAGGTGATGCTTGAAAACTACGCCTTCCCCGGTGGCATGATGGTAGGTACCGACAGCCATACGCCCAATGCCGGCGGCTTGGGCATGGTGGCCATTGGTGTAGGCGGGGCTGATGCCGTGGACGTGATGACCGCCACGCCGTGGGAACTCAAGGTGCCGCGTCTCATCGGCGTGAAACTCGTAGGCCAGCTCAGCGGTTGGGCTTCGCCGAAAGACGTGATTCTCCATCTTGCTGGCCTCTTGACCACCAAGGGAGGCACCAACGCCATAGTGGAATACTTCGGTCCGGGCACCGCCACCATTCCTGCCACGGGCAAGGCCACCATCTGTAATATGGGAGCGGAGATAGGTGCCACCACCTCCGTGTTCCCCTTTGATGCCCACATGGCGGAATATCTTGTGGCTACGGGGCGCGAAGAAGTGGCGGCACTCGCTGAGGCTTGTGCAGAAGAACTTCGTGCCGACAGCGCGGTTGCGGACCATCCCGAAGACTATTACGACCAAGTAATCACCATAGACCTTTCCGCACTTACGCCTTACGTCAACGGACCGTTTACGCCCGATGCCGCCACACCCGTGTCGGCAATGAGTCATAAGGTGCAGAGCGAAAACCTTCCGCCCGAGGTGGAGGTGGTGCTCATCGGTTCGTGTACGAACTCTTCTTACCACGACATAGCCCGTGCCGAAGCCACGCTCCGCAAGGGACTTCAGGCTGGACTCCAACTCAAAAGCCAGCTCATTCTCTGTCCCGGTTCGGAACTCGTTTGCCAGACCCTTAAGCGCGACGGGCTCCTCGATACGTTCCTTGATGCCGGTGCCACAGTTATGACAAATGCTTGCGGCCCCTGCATCGGTCAGTGGAAACGCGAGAATCCCCATCCCGAACGCCCCAACAGCATCGTCACCACGTTCAACCGCAACTTTGCCAAGCGTGCCGACGGCAACCCCAATACCTACGCTTTCATCACCTCGCCCGAAACGGCCATTGGCTTCGCTTTCTCGGGAACGCTCTGCTCGCATCCTTGTCTCGACGCTCAACAGGCCGTAGCCTTGCAACCTGAAGGCGAAGCGCTTCCGCCTCAAGGCAACCATTACCAGGCCGCTGCCGGCGCCATGCCGCCTTACGAAAGCCATGCCGTGCCGACTACCGAAATAGACATAGCTCCCGACAGCGAACGCTTGCAGCGCCTCCAGCCTTTTGCGCCGTGGGACGGAAAAGACTTCATTTCCTTGCCGCTCCTCATTAAAGCAAAGGGAAAATGCACTACGGACCACATCTCCATGGCTGGCCCCTGGCTGCGCTATCGCGGACATCTGCAAAACATCTCGCGCAACCTCCTTCTCGGTGCCGTCAATGCTTTTACGGGCGAAACGGCAAAAGTGAAGGACCAGCTCAGCGGACAGACCGCCGAACCGTGGCAAGTGGCAGAACGCTATCGCGAAACTTGTGGCGGAAGCGTGGTGGTAGCAGAGGAAAACTACGGCGAGGGCTCTAGCCGCGAACATGCCGCTATGGAACCGCGTTATCTCGGCGTGAAGGCCGTCATAGCCAAAAGCTTTGCCCGCATCCACGAAACGAATCTCAAGAAGCAAGGCGTGTTGGCCCTGACGTTCGTACGTCCCGCCGATTATGCCCTCGTGGTGGAAGGTTCGCGTTTCAACATCCATTGTGCATCCATCGCACCGGGTTCTACGGTGATGGTCGATGTGGTTCGCCCCGACGGCGTGGTGGAGTCCATCGAAACGCGCCACACCTACAACTCCGCACAGATTGCATGGTTCAAAGCCGGTTCGGCATTGAGGGCAAAGTGACGCGGACATATATATTCCTTCAAAACTAAACAAGACGAAACATACAAATGGCTAAAATACAATTCACCGATGGCGCACTCCAGGTGCCCGACACGATAGACATTCCCTTCATCTCCGGCGACGGGGTGGGGCAGGAGATAACCCCAGTTATGCAGCAGGTAGTCAACGCTGCCGTGGAAAAGGCCTATGGCGGTAAGCGTTCCATCAACTGGATAGAATTCCTTGCCGGCGAAAAGGCATTCAACGAACTCGGCACTCCGCTCCCCGAAGAAACGCTTAAGGCCTTTGCCGATTATCACGTGGGCATAAAAGGGCCGCTCACGACCCCCGTCGGCGGCGGCATCCGTTCGCTCAACGTGGCGCTGCGCCAAGGTCTCGACCTCTATGTGTGTCTGCGTCCCGTGCGCTGGTTCAAAGGCGTGGAGTCGCCCGTGAAGCATCCCGAACGTGTCAACATGGTGGTCTTCCGCGAAAACACCGAAGATATCTATGCCGGCATAGAATGGCCCTCTGCATCGGCAGAAGCGAAGAAATTCTATGAGTTTCTTCACGACGAGATGGGTGTGCGCAACGTGCGCTTCCCCGCCACTTCGGCTTTCGGTGTGAAACCCGTATCGTCCGAAGGCTCCGAACGTCTGGTTCGTGCAGCCTGCCGGTATGCCGTGCAGCAAAACCTCAACCACGTGACGCTTGTTCATAAGGGAAACATCATGAAGTTTACCGAGGGCGGATTCAAAAACTGGGGCTATGCCCTTGCCGAAAGCGAATTCAAGGACAAAGTGAAGATGGACGACTGCATAGCCGACGCCTTTCTCCAGAATGCGCTCCTCAAGCCTGAGGCTTACGACGTGGTGGCCACGCTCAACCTCAACGGCGACTACATCTCCGACATGCTTGCGGCGCAAGTGGGCGGCATCGGCATCTCGCCGGGCGCAAACATCAACTACGACGCCGGACGTGCCATCTTTGAAGCTACCCACGGAACAGCGCCCGACATTGCCGGCACCGACGTGGTGAATCCTTCTTCCATCATCCTCTCCTCCGCCATGATGCTTCAGCACATAGGGCTCGGCGAAGCTGCCGAACTCATCCCTCAAGCTTTGGAGAATAGTTTTGCGGAAGGAAAGACCACTGCTGACCTTGCGCGCTTCATGCCCCACGGTCAGGCGCTCGGCACCAAAGCCTTTGGTGACAACATTGTAGCACACATCCAAAACCTTTAATATCCTCTTCGTACGATGGCCGACAAGAAAGAATATCTCATTTACAAGCTCTCCGACAGCATGAAGGGCTGCATTCGCATCGATGCCGACTTGTTCCGAAAACTCGACGTGAAGCGCGGCCTGCGCAACGAAGACGGCACGGGTGTGCTCGTAGGACTCACCAACATCGGTAACGTGGTAGGCTACGAGCGCACTGCCGACGGACTCCAGCCCATAGAAGGAAAACTTTTCTACCGCGGTTACGAAATAGCCGATCTCGTAGGCTCTGTGCTGGAAGAAAAACGTTTCGGCTTTGAAGAAATAGCCTATCTGCTTCTCTCCGGCAAACTTCCCGATGCCGAAGAACTTGCCGACTTCAAGCGGCTTCTCTTCGATGGGATGCCCCTCATGCCGAAAACCACGCTCAACATCATCGAACTTGAGGGAAGCGACATTATGAACATCCTTGCCCGCAGTGTGCTCGAACTCTACACTTACGACCCACGTCCCGACGACATCTCGCGCGACAATCTCATGCGGCAGAGCATAGAACTGGTGTCAAAATTCCCCACCATCATTGCTTATGCCTACAACATGCTGCGCCACAAAACGCAAGGTCGTTCGCTCCATATCCGCCACCCGCAGGAGGAATACGGCATAGCAGAAAATTTCCTGTTCATGCTGCTAGGCAACAAGTTCACCGAACTCGATGCTCGCACGCTTGACTTGCTCCTCATCCTTCAGGCGGAACACGGCGGCGGTAACAATTCCACTTTCACCGTGCGCGTCACCTCTTCTACCTGCACGGACACCTATTCTTCCATAGCTGCAGGCATCGGTTCGCTGAAAGGCCCCAAGCACGGTGGTGCCAACATTCGTGTGCACGATATGCTCACGCATCTCAAGCGTGCCATATCCGACTGGACCGACGAGGATGAAATCCTCACCTATCTCGAATCCATCGTGCGTAAGGAAGCTTACGACAAAACCGGACTCATCTATGGCATCGGCCATGCCGTTTACACGCTTTCCGATCCCCGTGCCGTGCAACTCAAGGGCATGGCTCGCCGCTTGGCACAAGAGAAGAACCGTACGGAAGAGTTTGAGTTTATGGAACGCATTGAACGCCTTGCCGTGCAGGCCATCCACAATGTGAAGGGCGATGGAAAAACGCTCTGCGCCAACGTAGACTTCTATTCCGGTTTCGTGTACGACCTCATCGGTCTTCCCGTGGAAATCTACACGCCGCTCTTTGCTATGGCGCGCATCGTAGGTTGGTGCGCTCACCGCAACGAAGAACTTGGTTTCTCCGGCCGTCGCATCATACGTCCTGCCTACCGCTGCGTAGCCGACATTCGCGACTATGTGCCCGTAAAGGCACGCTGAGGGAAACAGCGATAAATAGAGGCGTGGCTCTGTCCATCGCTTTTGGAGTAACTAATCAGATGGGTATAAACGCGATTGCACGTTTACTTTGCAGTCTGATGTTCAGAAAAAGGTTCAATAAATAATTTGCGCGGTTGTGGTGCGAAGCGGATGGGGTCAAGACTCTAGTCTTGGCTGCTCTATACAATATTAATAGGTCAAGAATTAGAGAATTTGAGAATTTTCCCAAGATCTTGAAGAGATGGATTTACGGGAATGCTTGACAGGTCAAGCCGAAAAAATTAGAAACTCTACCGAATTCTGAGAACGCACGTACATGCGTTGCCCATTGAACGAACTTGCATCTAGCATTGGTTTGAAGCGTATGGGTGGCGTTTGCGGCTGCTCATGGGGGTGACGTTTTCAAAACGTCACAATCTATACGTACATATACGCGCGTACATCCTTATTGTATGTGTGGTATACAATGCGCTTCGCACCAACATTTATACCAACCTGAGTAGTTACCTTCTGGATAAATCCTCAGACAAAGCAAGAAATAAAACGACAAGGGTCTATATGCCACGACGATAGGTGGCGTATAGACCCTTGTCGGAATAAATCCAAAGGTTGTAAGTATGTTTGCTTATCGGGCAATGTCTTATGCCTTTATTCTTCAAGCAGTTTCTGAATCTCTTTTGCAGACTTGCCTATTGCTTGCGCAATGACTTCTATTGCCATTCCATTGGCTAACATGACTTGTGCCATGGATTTCAG
>CAVJJO010000034.1:0-24067 GCA_963649665.1 Bacteroidaceae bacterium
TTGATACTCACGATGTTACCCAGGGCGTTGCCCTGGGCTAGGCGCAGGTTGGGCTTTCAGCCCGTCGTTGATGAATGCGTTGTATGATTCTCGAAAAACTGCTCAAGTTATTTTTTACACATTACTAAGTCATAGTCCCATCTTGCATAAATGCAAACGACGGAGGCGGCTCACCACAAGTGGTGAACCGCCTCCGCCGGTTGTGCATATTTTTACGGAAGAATTTGCGCCCGCGCTATACCTTCACTTCATTAATGTCTACAATCTTGTTCACGATGGCGTAGATGGTGAGACCTGCCACGGAGTGGATGTTCAGTTTGCGCGCTATGTTTTTGCGGTGCGTAAGCACGGTGTTGAGCGAGATGTAGAGCTGCGAGGCAATCTCCTTGTTGGAGAGTCCGCACACCACAAGGTGCACAATCTCGCGCTCGCGTTCCGAGAGCAAGTCCTGCTGCGCTTCGCTGTCGGCCTCTTTCTGCGCTTCGCCCGAGGCCACCTTGTTTTCCAGAATCTCCACGGCGGGCACGAAGATGTCCTCCTCCACCTGGCAGTGTATGCGCAGGTCGTACTCACAGGTGAAAATGTTCAGCAGCACGTTGTTGAGCATTTCCGCCTTGTCCGTCGGCGTGTAGTACTTGATGATGATGTTTTTCAGTTCCTGCAGCTTCGTGTCGATGTTGCCGTGGCCGCGGGCAAACTGCTTGATGCTGTAGTCGGCGGAGCGGCGGCCCTGGAGCAGTTCCTCCACGTAGCTGAACACTTTGCGGTTCTCGTACTGCATGTGCTTGCGCACCTCGCCCATGTATTCGTCGTAGAATTTCACGATGAGGAAACTCACCTCGTTGCTCTGCGAGCAGTCTATCGCCTCAAGGAGCTTGCGGCGGATGGCAGGCAGCTGGAAGTCGAGGAAATAGGTATGCGCCTGCTTCAGATAGTCCGTGAGGCAGCGTACGGAAAGCTCGCCGAGCTGTTCGGCAGCTCCCTTGGCTCCGTTCTTTGTAAAGTTGGCTACGGCAAGGAATGTCGTGGTGTCTACGTCGTTGGCCTCGCAGACCTGGGCGACGCTCTGTTCACCGAATCCGAGCGAAATGCCGAAGCGCGACATCATCTGAAGCAGCGAAGGCTCGTCGCTGATCACGTCGCTCATGCGGTCGGTCGGTTTGTAGTTCGTGTATAACTTCATACCGTCAGTTTTGTCGTTTTGCTGCGCAAAACAATCGTCTTACGCGCTTTTCCCGTCTAAAAATGGGTAGCGTGCGTCAGTTTTTGCGCTTCCATGTGGCAAAATTACGGATAAATGCGCACCATGCAAAAGCGTAGCGATACCCAAATATGGGTATCGCCCGTCGCAAGAGGGGGCAAAACGGGGGCGGAAACGCGGAAAAACGCCGCATAATGCCCCAAGTTTGTGATTGTCTGCCCCTACGGGTCGCCGTACCTTTGCACCGTAAAAATTATACAACGAAACGATGAAAGGCTTAAAGACGAAAACGTTTATCGCAGCCTCGCTCCTTGTTCTCACCGGCGCCTCGGCGGCAGACACTGCGGTCGTAGGCGCAGAAAGTGCAGCCGAAACTGCCGTGGTCGACGCCATCACAAGCGCCACACCGCCGGTCAAGCCCGCCAAGAAGGACACCACGAAAACCAAGAGCGAAAAGCCGCGCAAGAACAAGAAGGCTAAGAAAAGCCAGAAGAACGGCGGAAAGCAGAAAAGCACCGCCGGCATTTCCACACAAGACTAAACAACCGCAGATTACCGAATCTACTCAAGGCCGAGGCGCACGGCGCATTTCTCCTATATATATAATAAGGAGTAGCCGCTGAGCCGAAGACCGCTCAACAAGATACAAGACAAAGACATACAATGAAACAAAGTGTTGCAATGCTTAGCCTCGCCGCTCTCATGGGAGCAGGCACGGTGCAAGCCGCAGAAACCGAAACCGCCCTCGCTGTAGACAGCGTGGCTTCGGTGCAGAAGAAAGACAAGAAACTCAAGTCCATCTCCTCCGACGACGACTACCAGAAGTTCCGCTTCGGCGGTTACGGCGAAATGGTGGCCAGCTTCAAGGACTACGGAATAAACCGCTTCTACGGCGGTAGCGACGGCAACCGCAAGAAAGGCCGCAACACCATCTCCATTCCCCGTTTCGTCTTTGCCCTCGACTACAAGTTCACGCCCAAGTGGATTCTCGGCGCCGAGATAGAGTTTGAATCCGGCGGCGTAGGCACCGCTTACGAGATAGAAAACTCCGAAAACGGAGAATACGAAACTGAAGTCGAGAAGGGCGGTGAAGTGGCCCTCGAGCAGTTCCACATCACCCGTCTCATTCACCCCGCCTTCAACGTGCGTGCCGGTCACATGATTCTCCCCGTAGGTCTTACCAATGAGCACCACGAACCCATCAACTTCTTCGGTACCACACGCCCCGAGGGCGAAACCACCATGATTCCCTCCACTTGGCACGAGACCGGTCTGGAAGTGTTCGGTGAATTCGGCAAGGGTTACGCCAACTTCAACTACGAAGTGCTCGTCACCTCAGGACTTAACGCCTGCGGCTTCGACCGCAACAACTGGGTGCAGGGCGGCAAGCAGGGCATCTTCGAGGAAGACAACTTCACCTCGCCTGCCTACACCTTCCGCCTCAACTACAACGGCGTGCCCGGACTCCGCGTGGGCGCATCCTTCTACTATTGCGCCAACACCGCTGCCAATTCCGACAAGCTCACGGAATATTCCTTCCGAGCACCCGTGCGCATCTACACCGCCGATGCCCAGTACAAGAACAGCATCGTTACGGCGCGCGCCAACTTCATGTGGGGTAGCTTGACCAATGCCGACAAGGTTTCGGCAGTCAACACCAAGCTCTCCAACAACTCTCCCTACACCCGCGTCATTCCCGTGGCAAACCATTCCGTAAGCTACGGTGCCGAGGTGGGACTCAACCTTGCCGGCATCTTCGCAGGAACGAAGTGCCCCGTGATCTATCCCTTCGCCCGCTTCGACTACTACAACACGCAGAAGAAGTGCGCCGGACTCTACACCGAAGAAAAGCGCTGCGAGGTGCGCAAATGGTCAGCCGGTCTGAACTGGTTCGCACTTCCCAACCTCGTGGTGAAAGCCGACTACGCCACGCGCCAAATCGGCACGGGCAAAATCTTCGGAAAGGGTAAGTACAACAGCGAGAACGAGTTCTCCATCGGCGTAGCCTACGTAGGCTGGTTCACCAAGCGCTAAAGCCCCGCTGCTAAGTGCAGCTTAATTCCCAAGAAATCAAATATTCACAATAAACCAAACCCAACAGCAAAAATGAAAAAGACCTATTTGCTCGGTTCCCTTTTCGCGCTCGTGTTCGCCTTCTTCGGCGCAACTTCCTGCAGCGACAGCGACAACGCTGATCCCTATTCAGGCGAAAGCTCAGAACTTAACTACAACTCCGGCAACGCCAAGGCTTGGGGCAACTACATGAAGAATGTGGCCATCCTCCTCAACAACGATGCCTCAAACCTCTACTCTCAGTGGGCAGAGAACTTCAATAACACCGGCACCCCCTACGCCACACTTTTCAAGAACCACGCTTCCGAAACCACCTACACCAGCGCTCAGAGCTGCATTCAGGAAATGGTAGAGAAGATGGCCGAAATTGCCAACGAAGTAGGTTCTTCAAAGATTGGCGACCCCTACGACAAGTGGACAAGCGGCAACCAGACCGCTGCCCTCTACGCTGTAGAGTCGTGGTACAGCTGGCACTCACGTGACGACTACACCAACAACATCGTATCCATCGAAAATGCCTACTATGGCAACCGCAACCACGCCCTCACCGGCGCCGTAGCCGATGCCTCCATGGCAAAACTCCTCGAAGGCACGCCCATCGACGTGAAGGTGCGCAAGGGTATCTCCGATGCCAAGGCCGCCATTCAGGCTATCACCCAGCCTTTCCGCAACCACATCGGTAGCGCAGAAGCTCAGGCTGCCATGGAAGCTTGCTCCAAGCTTCAGAAAATGCTCTCCGAAATCGACAACGAAGACGGCGAAGTTGAAGCCGACGGCGACGACGTGAACCTTCGCGATGCCCTCTTGGCAAAGAGCGAAGCTGAACTCCAGCCCATCATCGAGAACTATGTCGACAACGTAGTCGTTCCCACCTATTCCGATCTCAAGACTCAGAACGCTGCCCTCCTCGCTGCTGTCAACAGCTTCGTGGCAAGTCCTTCCGACGCAGGTTTCGAAGCTTGCACCACCGCTTGGCTCAACGCACGTACTCCGTGGGAAACCAGCGAAGCCTTCCTCTTCGGCCCCGTAGACATCTTCGGTCTCGACCCCAACATGGACTCTTGGCCTCTCGACCAGGACGCCATCGTGCAGATCATGAAGTCGGCTCAGTGGTCTAGCCTCGAATGGACCGACGGCGACGACGACGCCAAGGTAGAATCGGCACAGAACGTACGCGGCTTCCACACCCTCGAATTCCTCATCTTCAAGGACGGCAAACCCCGTACTGTAAAATAAAGAACCAAACCTCGCGGCGAGGCAGACGCCAACAAATCTGCCCGCCACTTGGTACGCCAAATACTATGGGAGTAAAGTGAACTTTCGGCACCGAAAGTCCTTTACTCTCTTTTGTGCGTTTAAAAAACAAGACGTTTACAACACTAAGGAAATGGCTCACCATTTAACCAAATATTCACTCCTGCTTGGCGCTCTGCTGGCATTCGCTTCCTGCAGCGACGACGAAGACGGAATCGTGGCAAGCGACTTGAAAGTGCCCGACGGATACGCCCTTTCAGCCGACATCTCCACCATATTCCTCAACTCTTCCACAGCCTACGACGTAGAAGCCAACTGGGTGTCCGGCAAATATCTTTCACGTTTCAACTCCGGCAACAAACTCTACGACAACGCCATACCGAGCGGCTACGACGGAGAGGCAGGCGGTTTAGGTCCCGTCTACGCCGGATTCTCATGCCGCAGTTGCCACATGACCACAGGACGCACCAAGCCCTCAATCTGGAGCAACTACGACGAGTCGAAACTCGACGACGAAGGTTACTGCCAAGTTTCCGGCGGAACAGGTTTCACCTCCGGACTTATCTACATCACCCGCAAGAACGGGTCCTTCTTCCCCGACTACGGTCGTGTGCTCCACGACCAGTGCATTCAGGGCACCTACGTGGCAGCCGACGGCACTCAGTATGAAATGAAAGCCGAAGGCAAACTCAAGGTGAAGTGGAACAAGCAGACTTTCTCCTTCCCCGACGGCGAAACCTACGAGCTTGCCTATCCGCAGTACAAGATTACCGAATGGTACACCGACGGCATGAAGAACTACGGCACCGCCACACCCGAGGCCGTCAAGCCCGAAGACCTCTTCATTACCTACCGTCAGCCGCTGCGCCACGTGGGCATGGGTGCCATGATGGCGCTCGACCCCACAGAGCTTGAAGCACTCGCTGCCAAGAGCAACTATCCCGAGTACGGCATCAGCGGACGCTGCAACTACATCACCGAGAAAGGCGTAACCGGCGTAGGCGTTTCGGGCAACAAGGCACAGCACCTCGACCTCACCGTAGAGCTTGGTTTCTCCAGCGACATGGGCGCTACCAACAGCCGCTACCCCGAAGAAATCTGCGCTGGCCAGACGCAGGAAAAGTACGGCTCCATGATGGGCTTTGTCTACTCCAACCGACTCGACGTAAGCACCGAAGCCATGGAGGACGTTGACCTCTACATGCAGTGTCTCGGCGTTCCCGCCCGTCGCCTCGGTTCCACGCAGACCAAGGTGCAGTATGGCGACCAAACCATCACCGAACGCGAGATGGTCAGCATAGGTCAGCAGAATTTCTACAAAGCAAAGTGCCACCTTTGCCACGTCACCACGCTCCACACCAAGAAGACCGGTTCCACGCTCCTCAACGGCACCCACATCCCCTGGCTCGGCGGAATGACCATACACCCCTATTCCGACTACCTGCTTCACGACATGGGTTCCGAGATAATGGGCGTAGGTCTCAACGACAACTACGTCAGCGGACTCGCCCGCGGCAACGAATGGCGCACCACTCCCCTTTGGGGCATCGGCCTCCAGCAGAAAGTGGACGGACACACCTATTTCCTCCACGACGGCCGCGCACGCAACTACGTGGAAGCCATCATGTGGCACGGCGGCGAGGGCGAAGCATCCAAAAACATTTTCAAAAAAATGCAGAAGAAGGACCGCGACGCCCTTATCCTCTTCCTCCAGTCACTGTAACGTGACTCCCAACAACTCTCATCCTTTTTCCAAAAACAAAACAACAATGAACAACCGCATACTGAGCCTCGCCGCCCTTCTCGCTGCTGGCTCGCTCCCCGTAACAACTTTTGCCGACAATGCTCCCGTGGCCGACGATGCCGCAAAGGAAACCACCGAACTCACCGTCGCTGCCTCTTCCGCCGGGGACGCTCCTTCTTCCACCAAAGAAAATCGCGACGGCGAAGCACGCATCAAATACGCTCCCGTTGACCTCGACACCGAAAACGGCGTGGTTTCCCTCGCCGGCAGCAAAGGTTTCACCATCCAGACCAAGAAGGGCGACTTCATCTTCAAGCCCTACATGCTCGTGCAGACTTCCGCCAACTTCAACTGGTACGACGACGAAGGACTCGACAAAGCCTACAATCAGGACAACGTGATGAACTCCGGCTTTGCCATTCCCAACGCCATCCTCGGCTTCACCGGCAAAGCCTTCGACAAAGTGACGTTCAACCTCTCCATCAACGCGGCCAAGACCGGCGGCAACCTCTTGCAGCAAGCATGGTTCGACGTAAAGTTCAAGGAAGCCCTCCAACTTCGCGCGGGTAAGTTCAAAACTCCCTTCTCCCACGCTTACCTCACTACCATCGGCGAAACGCTCTTCCCCCAGATACCTACGTCGCTGACCACTTCCACCATAATGCCCTACGTGCTCAATGCCGTAACACCCTCCATGAACACCGGTTTCGACCTCGGTGTGGAACTTCACGGCGTGGTTGACCAAAAGTTCGGCTATGAAGTGGGACTTTTCAACGGCACCGGTTCGTCTGTAAACACCGCCACGAAAACCATCTCCGACGACTGGCACATTCCCTCCCTTCTCTATGCCGGCCGCATCACTTATATGCCTTGGGGCGTGATGCCTTCTACGCAGGGCAACCCCAACCTTCTCCACGAGAAGAAGATGCTCTTCGGCCTTAGCGGTTCGTTGAACGTGGAAAGCGAAAGCGAGAGCACCAACGACGGACGCATGGGCTTCGAGTTCGCCATGCTTTACAACCGTCTCTATCTTGCTGCTGAGGCTTACTGGATGCACGTCGGCTTCACCGACCGCCAGAAAATCTCCGACAAGTTTAATTACTGGGGCGCCTACGTTCAGGCTGGCTACTTCGTGGCTCCGCGTTTCCAGGTAGCCGCCCGTTACGATTTCATGGATCGCAACAGCTCCTCCAAGGACGGTCTGCTCAACATGCCCGCCGTAGGTTTCAACTACTTCTTCAAGGGCTGCAACCTCAAGCTCCAGGCCATGTACCAGTACACCGGCCGCACCGGACACGACACCCAGCTCGACCGCGACAACGACAACCTCGGTCTCGCTACCCACTCTGCCACCGTACAGCTTCAGTACTATTTCTAATTATACCTAAGGAAGGACGGCGCGGCTGCGCTTCCGTTCTGCGCCGGTGCGCCGTTCTTCCACTTTTCCCCTATATCCGAAAGCGGACAAACATGAAAAAATCTCTTTTATATGCCCTCGCCCTTTCCGCGGCGGCTTTCGCTTCGTGCGATGAAGGCCGCATTGCCGAGAAGACCATAGACTTCACTGAGGAAGGACGTGTGGCGAAACTCGACGTAGACATCACTGGCCTCGGTACCTATCCGCAGAACTACAGCGTGGTGCTTGCAGGCTTCAACGATACCGACAACTACGCCGACATCATAAAAACCATCACCGCCGACAGCACCGGCCATTGCCAAGTGGTAATGAAGGGTATCCCCGAAAGCGTGAAAACCCTCGAAGTGTGCGTGATTAACTCCATCCGTCGCCGCGTGGTTACCTTCTACAGCATGGAAGCCCCCACAACCACCGACACCATACGCATTGATGCCGGCTCTGTCAACGCGGGAATGTTCCACAGCATCCAGGCCAACATCTTCGACAAACAGTGCGCTTCGTGCCACAGCGGAAATGCCTGGGCAGCTTCCCTCAACCTCAACGAAGGACACAGCTACGCCAATCTCGTCAATGCCGACTCCCATCTTGAAGAAGGCAAGAAGCGTGTGCTTCCCGGCAACTCCTCAGAAAGTGTCCTCTACCATGCTCTCGCCACAGAGGTGAGCGCTTCCTGGCGCCACGACCACCAAGGCATCATGCGCACCGACGCCGTAGGTCTCCAGCTTATCAAGGACTGGATAGACAACGGCGCAAAGGAATAGGCGCAGCAGCGTGAATGTGTAAATGTGCTTGTGTGCAAATGACGCCCTGTACCAGGCACCGTTCATTCGCACAAAAGCACATTTCCATATTTACCGAGCCGTAGTTTCGCCCGTCGTGTGTGTAACGCTTCGCCCGATAATGCCTAACTTTGCACTCCATATATATAATGTAGGCAAAGACAAACAACAAAGAACCATCCCTTCCGCCGAAAATCTTCGGCAAAGTCCCGCAAGAATCTTCGGGAAAATTCCAACACAACAGATGAAGCGAGCAATCTCCGTCCTCTATCTTTTAACCACAGTGCTTCTCGGCGTGGCCACCTTTGTGGAACACCAGAATGGAAGCCAGTTCGTGGCCGCACACATCTACCATGCGTGGTGGTTTGTGGCGCTTTGGGCGGCATTGTCCCTTCTTCTCCTTGCAGCCATGACGCGAAGCCAACTTTGGAAGCGGCTTTCCGTGGCCATGCTCCATCTTTCATTCGTGGTAATCCTCGCCGGCGGCCTCACCACGTTTCTTACCTCCGAGAAAGGCTACATCCATCTCACTCCCGGCTCTTCTACCGACACTTTCACGGACCAGGACGATGCACGCACCGTCCATACCCTTCCGTTCCGCATAAGTCTTGAACGCTTCAGCGTGAAATGCTATCCCGGCACCGAAGCCCCTCAGGATTACGTGAGTCGCGTGCGCCTTTCCGCCCCTTCCGGCGGCGACGAGCACGTAGACATTTCCATGAACCGCATTTACAAGCGCGACGGCTACCGTTTCTATCAGTCGTCCTACGATGCCGACGGCAAAGGCACCTGGCTCTCCGTCAACTACGACCCTTGGGGCACCGCCCTTAGCTATTTCGGCTACGGCCTTCTTGCCCTTTCCATGCTCGCCGTGCTCTTCTCCCGAAAAGAAGAGTTTATGCGCCTCCTCCGCCATCCTCTGCTGCGCAAATCAGCTTTGGCCCTTGCGCTCTTTTTTGCCGCCTCGTCGCAAATGCACGCCGTGCGCAGTCTGCCCGCCTATAGCCGCGAGCGCGCCGACAGCCTTGCGCCGCGACAGATTCTCTACAACGACCGCGTGGCGCCCTTCAACACCATGGCGCGCGATTTCCTGCTCAAACTCACCGGCCGCACCACTTATGGCGGACTATCGCCCGAGCAAGTCGTTACCGGCTGGCTTTTCCGTCCCGACGCCTGGCAGTACGAAGCCATGATAAGCGTGAAAAATGCCGAGTTGCGACGCCGCCTCGGACTCAGCGGCGAGAAAGCCCGCTTCGTGGACTTCTTCGACGCCGACGGCAACTATCGCCTCATGGGCCTTGTGGAAAAACAGGGAGGCATGGGCGCAGCACAGTCGCCCTTCCAGAAAGCCGTGGAAGAGACCGACGAGAAAGTGGGCATCATACTCATGCTACAAAACGGCACCCTCTTCAAGCCCCTTCCCACTGACGGCAGTGTGCAACGCCTTTCCGATGCACGCATCAGCGCCGAACTCCTCTACAACCGCGTGCCACTGACGAAAATCCTCTTCATGGCAAACCTACTCTTCGGCTTCTTCTCCTTCGGCCTCCTTCTCTATGCCGGATGCCAGGGCCACCGAAGCGTGAAGAGCCAACGCGCAGTACGGCACCTCACCGCCGTATCGCGTGCAGCCATGTGGCTCTCCATGGCGGCCATGGCGTTCACCTACGCCCTGCGCTGGTACATAGCCGGACGCGTGCCTTTGAGCAATGGTTACGAAACCATGCTCTTCCTTGCCCTCGTCACCATAGTCTTTGCGCTTGCCATGCACCGCCGCTTCCCTGTGATGATGCCCTTCGGCTTTCTCCTCTGCGGCTTCACTCTCCTCGTGTCGCATCTCGGGCAGCTCAATCCGCAGATCACGCCCCTCGTGCCCGTGCTCCTCTCGCCGTGGCTCTCTTTCCACGTGTCGTTCGTCATGATGAGCTATGCCCTTCTTGCCTTCATCATGCTCAACGGAATTACGGGCCTTTGCCTTCCGCGCGAAGGCGAGCGCCTCATGCTCTTGAGCCGTCTGCTGCTCTATCCCGCCGTGTTCACCCTCGGCACAGGCATCTTCCTCGGCGCCGTGTGGGCAAACCAGTCGTGGGGCAGCTATTGGAGTTGGGACTCCAAGGAAGTGTGGGCGCTCATCACCTTCATGGTCTACGCCGTAGCCTTCCACTCCGCGAGTTTCCCTTGGCTGCGCCGTCCGCGTGCCTTCCACGCATTTGCCGTGGCCGCCTTCCTCGCCGTGCTCATGACCTACATCGGTGTGAACTATTTCCTCACCGGCATGCACTCCTACGCATAATCTTTTTTGAAAAAATACAACACGAAATATGACTTCCGAATATTGCAACATTTTCACTCCGCGTTGTGGCGGTGGCATCCTTGCTGAAACGACCGACCTTCAGGTTCAGCTCAACGAATACCTCACGCGCAACGGACTCACTATGGAGCAGGCCATCATGGCGCGCTTCTACCTGTCCGACGCCATCAACCAGTGGCCCGTGGTGAAAGGTCACGAACTCTACAATGCCCTTCAGGCGCAAGGAGCCTGCTCCTTCATAGAGCAGCCGCCCCTCTGCGGCGCGAAGGTAGCCCTTCTCGTATGGTTTACCGGCGAGACAGACATACAGCGCACCGTCCGCCCCGACGGCTACACCCTCAAGGCCGGCGAAGTGACCTACGTGTTCCAAACCGTGCGCTTCACCAAGGACGAAGCCTTCGAGACCGACTCTTACGCCCAGACCATGGAAGCCTTTGCCCGCCATGTCACCACACTCCGTGCCGAAGGCATGAACCTTGAAGAGCACTGCCACCGCACGTGGATATATGTGCGCGACATCGACCCCAACTACCAGGGCCTCGTGGATGCGCGCAACGAAGTGTTCCTCCGTTCCGGCCTGCGCGCCACTACCCACTACATCGCCTCCACCGGCATCGGCGGTTTCCCCGACAATCCCTCCGCCATCGTCAGCATTGACTTTTTCTCCGTAAAAGGCATTGAGCGGAAGGACGTGAAGTACCTCAACGCCCTTGAGTACCTCAACCCCACGAGCGAATACGGCGTAGCCTTTGAGCGCGCCACTGCCGTGGACCTTCCCACGGGTCGTCACATCTTTATGTCCGGCACGGCGAGCATCGACAAGCACGGACAGGTGCTCCACGTGGGCGATGTCGTGGAGCAGACCAAGCGTTTGTTCGTCAACATAGAGAAACTCCTTGAAGACGGCGATGCCACGCTCTCCCACATGAAGTATTTCCTCGTCTACCTGCGCGACATTGCCGACTACCGCACGGTGAAGAACTACCTCGAGGCACACTATCCCCACACGCCCTTCGTCATTCTCGAAGCCCGCGTGTGCCGTCCCACGTGGCTCATAGAGATTGAAGGCATGGCCATCTGCTAAGTGAAGCCGTCCCTTGGATAAAAAAAACTTCCGCAGTTTCGTTGAAACTGCGGAAGTTTTTTGTTGCCGGCGTTTTAGAGTTTGATGAAAATCCTGCGTTTGTAGAGCGGATACGTTGCCATCCAGCAAACCGCCACCATGAGCACGCCCCAAAGCGCAGCGCGCATCGGTGTGGTGGTGAGTGCGCTGAAGAGATATTTGTCAAGCCACGTGTTCACGAGATACGCTTCGTCGCCAATGCTGAAGGGAAACATGTCGTTGAGGATGAGCAGCAGTTCGGAGAGGATGTAGGTAAACAGCGCATTCGTGCCGAACACGCGGAAGAAACCCGTCCATCCCGTCCAGCCCTTGAGGTCTATCATGACGAACGATACGACCCACAACACCGTGGCCCATCCGCAGGTGTAGACGACAAACGAACTTGTCCACACGGGCTTGTTGAAGGGAAACACCACGTTCCAGAGCAGTCCTGCGACAATCAGTGCCGCGCCCATCGCCCCCGTGCGCCACGGCAAGGCGTTTTTTCTGTGGTCCGCGAGCAGCAAGGCAGAGACCATAAAGCCTATGAGCGCATTGGCAATGGCGGGAATGCTGCTCAGCAGGCCTTCCGGGTCGAAATAGATGCCGTAGCCCGTAAACAAATGCGTTTCGCCGAAGACGAAGCGGTCTACGCTTAGCACCATGTTCTCCTCCAGCGTGTATCCCGGCAGGGCAAGCAATGCCCAGTAGCCCAGCAGAATGGCCGCCGTAAGCACCGCTATGCGCTTCACCGACTTGAGCCAGAGCGTGAGGAACGATGCGGCTACATACACCAAGGCTATGCGCTGCATCACGCCCGGAATGCGCCAATAGGTCGGGTCGCCCGTGAACGGGAATATGTTCAGCAGGAACCCGATGAGGAATATCAGTGCGCCGCGTTTCACTATCTTCTTCACCACTGCGCCGCTTAGTTCGAAGTCCGTCTTTCGGAACACGAAGTAGATGGCTGCGCCCACGATGAACAGGAAAAACGGGTACACCATGTCTGCCAGGTGGCAACCGTCCCATGCGCAGTGCGCCAAAAACTCGTAGCGCTCGCCTACGCCCTGGGTGTTGGCCATAATCATGCCCGCCACCGTAATGCCCCGAAGCACATCTAGGGAGACGAATCGTTTTGTTTCTTTCATGTTTGTATTAGTGTGTTTGTGCGTTTGTGAATCTTGTGTGCGCTCGTGTAGTCTATCTCCTTATTGGTTGTCTGAAGACATTATTTCCCAATATCCGCCATAGTCAGCGCCATTGCGCTTAAGAATTCCTGCCTCTCGCAGTTTCTTGATTTGCTTCTCAACACCTCGCGACGACATGTCAATTTCCATTGCGATTTCCGCAGCCGAAATTTTGGGGCTTTTCCTTATCAAGTCAAGGATTCTCTCCGAACTTTTAGGTGCTCTCTCCGAACTTTTAGGTGCTCTCTCCGAACTTTTAGTGTTTGTCTCCGAACTTTTTGCGCAACCCTCATGGATAGGAATCGTAACTAAAAAAGTCAAACGGTCGTCAGTTGTTTCAAACACGGCACGTGGAGAACCGTTCTCTGCCAACTTGGCTTGTATCGTAGGAACCCCTGTAGAGCGACCTTCAGTAAGGTCAAGTTCCTTTAAGAAGTCACCTAAACGACGGTTACGGTAGCGGCGGCTTTTCATCATATCGCCTTTTTCGATATCCTCCTTGGAAATACTTCTATCAGGTCCAGGACAGTTGAGAATAGAAATTCCGCTCGGCTCAATGCTTATCTCTATTGGTTCATGCTGCAAGAAATCTCTGTGATACACAGAGTTTACAACGGCCTCTTCAATAGCGTCGTATGGAAAGTTCCAAAAGCGTTCTGCTTCCTGCCTGCCCGAAATCTTTCGTACATGCTCTTTCAGCACATTGCTTTTGATGTAGTCCATTGTATGTTTTATCATTTGTGTGACGCAGCCCTTAAATGTGACTTCCGTGAAATTGTTCGGGTCTTTTATTTTTCCGTTTGGGAAAGTTACCACATCAATTTGTGTATAAGGAAAAAACTTACTCGGGTTCTCGCAGAACATCATGGCTGCTATATTACGAAGCAAACGGTTCTCTTTCGGTCCTGTGTATAGTTCCATTTGTTCAAGAATAGTAGGAAGCGGAGCTGCAATCACGTCATCGGCTAACTTGCTGCCGACCTTGACTAGATAATCGCGAAGCAATACCAATGAAATGTCCTCTAGCCGTATTTCGTTGTTCCCACGCTCGTCAAATGGCACACGATTGGCCGATTCTTGAAGTTCAACGAGCGCTTCTCCTTTTGCCTCAATGCTGCTTGTACCACTACGGATGTAGAAACATTCTTTTGTTCCCTTGGCTGTTACGTTGTAGGGAATTGAATATGGGCGATAGCTTCCGGCGGGGCACCATATCACTATTAACTGTTTGCCGTCTACCTCTTCAACGGACGTGCGGGGCAAGTAGTATGGAGTCATTTTATTGTTGAAGCCAACCATTTCCTGTAAGATTCCGTCAATCTTTTCTATCGCTACGCCTTCTACTGGGCGAATTGCCATGCCCGTTTTCTCGTCGGTGTCTACGCCTATGATGATGTATCCACCTCCCAAATCGTCAAAATCGTTAGCGAAAGCACATACACTATGGTATATGCTTGCAGGATTCCATCCCTTTTTGAACTCTATGCGGTTGGATTCAATCTTCTGCTTGTTGAGCAGATCATTTATGTTTATTGCAAGTGCCATTGCGGTTTGGTGTGCGTTTTAGAATGTAAGGAACTTTTCCTGCGTTTCTTCCTTGAGGTTGAAATACAAAGATAAACATTGCCCCTTAAGCGATAAACAAATCACGAAGAAACTATGTTTTACTCACTCATAGTTAATATAATTCATCAACGTTTTTTAAGGTTTACACGGATAATGCTTAACTTTGCAGGCTCAAAGCTTAATCAAACACAAAACTACTGATGAACCATTCCAACTTTGCTCCGCGCCTCTTCACCGAACTGCGCCACTACAACAAAGCCAAGTTTGCCGCCGACCTCATGGCCGGACTCATCGTGGGCATCGTGGCGCTACCCCTTGCCATAGCCTTCGGCATAGCCTCTGGCGTGTCACCCTCACAAGGTATACTCACTGCCATCATCGGCGGCTTCATCGTGAGCGCCCTCGGCGGTAGCCGCGTGCAGATCGGCGGACCCACCGGAGCATTCATCGTCATCATCTACGGCATCGTAAGCAATCCGCAGCTCGGACTCTCCGGCCTCATGATTGCCACCATGCTCGCCGGACTCTTCCTCATCCTCCTCGGCGTTTGCCGCCTGGGAACCATCATCAAGTTCATTCCCTATCCCATTGTAGTGGGCTTCACGAGCGGTATCGCCGTCACCATTTTCACCACGCAGATTAAAGACCTCTTCGGCCTTACCATAGAAGGAAAAATGCCCGGCGACTTCCTCTCCAAGTGGGCGCTCTATTTCCAAAACTTCTCAACCATCGACGGCGTCACCACTGCCGTGGGCCTTCTGAGCATCCTTCTCATTGTGCTCACGCCCAAAGTGTCGAAAAAAGTGCCCGGTTCGCTCGTTGCCATCATCGTGATGACCATAGGAGGCTACTTCCTCAATGCCTACACCGACTACCACGTGACAACCATCGGCGACCAGTTTGGCGAGATAAAGGCCACCATCCCCTCCCTTCAGGTGCCCGACATCACGTGGGAAGGCCTCAAGGGCCTCTTCCCCACCGCCATGGTCATCGCCGTGCTCGGCGCCATTGAGTCGCTCCTCTCCGCCACCGTAGCCGATGGCGTGTGTGGCGACCACCACAACTCCAACCAGGAACTCATAGGTCAGGGCGTGGCCAACCTCTGCACGCCCCTCTTCGGCGGCATTCCCTGCACGGGAGCCATAGCCCGTACGATGACCAACATCAACAACGGCGGACGCACCCCCGTGGCAGGCATCGTGCATGCCGTGGTGCTCCTCGTCATCTTCCTCGTGCTCATGCCCCTCGCCGCCTACATCCCCATGTCGTGCCTCGCCGGCGTGCTCGTCATCGTGTCGTACAACATGAGCGGATGGCGCACCTTCCTCCAGCTGATGAAAAATCCGAAGAGCGACATCACCGTGCTCCTCATCACCTTCTTCCTCACCGTCATCTTCGACCTCACCATCGCCATCGAGGTGGGACTCCTCATTGCCTGTCTCCTCTTCATGCGCCGCATGGCCGAAAGCACGCAGATAAAGGTCATCGCCGACGAAATCGACCCCAACGACGAAACCGACGCCGAGGTACACGAAGAGCACCTCATCATCCCCAAGGGCGTGGAGGTCTACGAAATCAATGGCCCCTACTTCTTCGGCATTGCCAACAAGTTTGAGGAACTCATGGCAGCCCTCGACGACCATCCCCGCGTGCGCATCATCCGCATGCGCCGCGTGCCGTTCATCGACTCTACGGGTATCCACAACCTGCAGAACCTCTGCGAAATCAGCCACCGCGAAGGCACCCACATCGTGCTCTCCGGTGTCACCCCCAACGTCTACAGCGTGCTTGAGCACAACGGCTTCTGCGAACTCCTGGGCAAGGACCACATCTGCCCCAACATCAACGTGGCCCTCGACCGCGCCAAGTCCATCGTGGCACGCCCCATCCACTGACGCCATGCCGCTGTTGAGGTCGCAGCACCCCGCACCGCGTTGCGGAACCTTGCGAGTGTTAACCGCTGTGACTTTTTCTTGACAATCGGCACCTTCAATCTAGCGGAAATCAAGTGTTAAAACATACCTTTTCCGCACCCATTTCTCCCGATAAGGCATCTGGTGAAAATTCCAAGGCAGCAAATTTTTTTTGGCCGCCTTGGAATTTTTCCTAGATGCCTTACTTTTTTTGCTCGCTGCGGGCGAAAAAATGCTCCGCCGCAGCCAGTTATGCGCATAAAGCGTGCATAAATCGCAGATATGCACCCTTTTGCTCCGAAAACCGCATAAATATGCACGCTGAGAATCGCGTATTTCCGTGCGAGTGTGGGCGCGCTGACTTCTACGGCCGTAGCGGAGTGTTAAATGGCTTCAGCCTCAAGGAGAATTTAGAGCGAGGCTCCGCCCTCTATGGGGGTGACGTTTTCAAAACGTCACGTTCTACACGGCCTCACGGAGTCTTTGTGTGGCTTCGCTTTGAACTGCCGCGAAAGAGCAGTCAAGACAGGAGTCTTGCCCCCCATGCGCTTCGCCCTACGCTTCTCACTCAAGTTTCAACTATCCACTTCGTCCCATTCCCTTAACAAAAGTAAACCAAACCGCCCATAACGTTTGCCATTTGCCCTTTTCTCGCCATCAATCACCTACAAATCACTGCAAAATGCATAACTTTGCAAGCACATTGCAGTCCGCATTCCCCCATGCGGCTTTCTTCCCACGAACTAAACAAACCAAAATAATAGCGCTTATGAAGATTTTTACTTTCAAGCCCCTTTCGCTCGCTGCCTTCGCACTCCTCGCCACCGGCAGCCTTGCAGCACAAAACGTACCCGGCATTCTCGCCGACGCAGCCACCGCCAATCCCAACCACCTCATCGCCGAAGAAGAGCGCTGGGGTAGCTCCATGGGCGACGCCTCAGGCATCACGCAGCGCACACTCTACTTCTACGACAACCAGAACCGCCTCGTGCGCAAAGCATCCTACGGAAAGGACTACAGCACCAGCGAGTACACCCTCAGCTACTACTACACCTACAACTACGACGAGAACGGTCGACTCCTCCTCACCTGCAGCCGCCAGTGGGGCCTCTACGACGGCGACGAGTATGGCTTCAACACCGCCCGCGACTCCGTGAAGTACACCTACAACGACCTCGGTCAGGTGACCCGCAAGACGGAACCCTCCACCTTCTCCGACTACACCTACGACGCCGACGGCAACATCGCCACCGAAACCATCTACAACAAGGCCACCCAGTGGGTAGCCGAAAGCGTGCGCCAGACCATCACCTACAGCGGCTACGTTGCCCCCAACTGCCCCACCCACGTGGAGAGCGCCGCACGCTCGGAATATCTCGCCTACAAGAGCGACCGTAAATACAACGCTGCCAACCAACTCGTCTATTCCGACAAATACACCGAAACCGAAACCACCGGCGACGACGGCATACCCGTAATCACCAAGAACGTCACCGCCCGCAGCGAGTATGGCTACGACGAAGCCACCGGCCGTCAGCTCTACTCCGTGAACTACAGCAAGGCCTTCGAGAACGGCGACCTCATCCCCACCGACTCCATTGCCTACACCGTGGACAACGACGACCCCAACCGCATACGCGAAACTAGCTACACCTGGGACTCCTGGGCCGACACGCCCGCCTGGACCAGCTACTCCACCTACAACGTGGGCGTCTACCGCGACTTCGATCCCTCCGTGTCCGCCAAGCTCGCCGTGGCTCCCGTTGAAAACCGCCTCAACAGCAACAAGCTCACCATCACCCTTCCCGAGTGTGCAGCCATCGGCGGCTACAACTTCCAGATCTACCGCGACGGCGTTCTCATCGGCAGCGTAGACTTCGCCGACGAAGAAAACTTCAACATCGACGACATGACCTACACCTTCGTGGACAACGCGCAGAAGAACGGTCAGCACGACTACTACGTAGTAACCCTCGCCTCCGACGAGATGGGCGACAACCAGACGATGCTCAACTGCTCCAACCTCGCCATCGTGGACAACTACACCGAGCTCCCCGCACCCACCAACGTGCATGCCACCAACTACTACAAGAACGGTTCCGACAACATCGTGACCGTAGCATGGGACGCTCCCGCCTACACCGACGAGATGGGATTCCTCCGCTACAACGTGATGATGCAGAACGCCCGCACCGCCGACAACCACGAAGCCGACGGACAGGCCACTGAATGGGACGTGAACTTCTACACCTTCTACGACCAGCGCACCTTCAGCGTGCAGGCCGTTTACACCCTCGGCAAAGTGTCCAGCGAAAGCGTGACCCTCGTGCTCAACGATGTCATCTCCGGCATCAGCCAGGCAGCTGCCGACGGCACCGCAGTAAGCTTCGACGGCACCACGTTCCACCTCGGCGCAAAGGCAAACCTCAAGGTGTTCAACACCGCCGGCCAGGCCGTAGCCGCCGCAGCCGACGCCTCCTCCGTCAGCCTCCAGGCTCTCCCCAAGGGCGTCTACGTCATCTCGGCCGAAAACGGCGGTAAGGTGAACGCCTACAAGGTAGTCCGCTAATTCGCATTCAACCAAAATAACATAGTAACACAACTCAACCAATGAAAAGAGTTTATGCCTCACTCTGTGCCGCCCTCCTCGGAATAGGCGGCATGCAGGCACAACGCGGCCCGCTCATTCTCAACAGCTTGGCCGAATACCACGTGAGCAACCTTTCGCCCAACGGCGAATGGGCTTGCGGATGGTTCGAGAACTACAGCCTTCAGGCCTATGCCTTCCGCTGGAACCTCAAGACCAACAACGTGGAAATCCTCAGCAACGACGACGTGGAAAGCTGCGCCTTCGACGTGTCCAACAACGGCGTGGTCTGCGGATGGTTCTACGACGCCAACGCCACCGCCAACGGAGCCAAAGCTCAGAGCGCAGGCTACTGGGACGGCACTTGGCACTCCCTCCCCAACGTTGACAACGAACCCGCCTCGACCGTCGACGGCGTGACGCGCGCACGCGCCATCAGTCCCGACGGCCACTTCGTGGGCGGACTTGCCAAGGACTGGGGCGCAGCCGTAGTGTGGAAGGACGGACAGATTTTCCAGTCGCAGTCCGTGCCCAACAGCCTCGTGGGCAGCAGCAACGACGTCTATGCCGTATCGTCCGACGGTACCATGATGGCAGGCTGGGCCACTCCGTCCAACTCCACCTACGACGGCGAGCGTGTGCCCATCCTATGGCGCCAGGGCAAGGACCCCGTATGGCTCGCCGACGACTCCTTCGCCGGCTATAGCTACGCACGCGCCTTCTCCTCCAACGACCGCTGGCTCGTATACTGGGGTGGATACGTCGACGACGCTTCCATGCCCTACGGCGTGGGACTCAATGCCATCTACGACACGCAGACCGACACCAAGATAGCCGTGCCCTGCATGGCCGACGACGGCGCCGACCTCGAACTCACCGACATCAACGCCAACGGAACGGCTGTGGGCCGCGGCACATACACCTACCGCTTCGACGGCGAACAGACCGACAGCGTGGTCACCACACTCATCATGTACAAGGACGGCAAGACGCTCGACCTCGTGGCATACCTCAAGGAACACGGAGTGGACGTAACCACACTTCCCGGCTACATCGAAGCCACTTCCTGCGCCGGCATCTCCGACGACGAGAAGACCTTTGCCATCTACTACACCGACGAGAACTACGGCACGCGTTCGTCCATCATCAAGCTCGACCAGCAGCTCACCCAGTTGCCCCCCGTACAGCTCGCCGCCCGCACCCTTTCCGGCACGCAGAGCGTACGTCTCACGTGGGAAGAACCCCTCGCAGGCGCTGCCGACGTGAAGAGCTACGAAGTGTATCGCGGCACCGAGAAGGTGGGCACTTGCCAGCCCTCCGACCGCTTCTTCTTCGACGGCCCCCTCGCCGACGGCACCTACGACTACACCGTGAAGGCCGTCTATGCCGAAGGCACGAGCGAAAGCAGCGAAAAAGCCACGGCGGAAGTAGCCCCCAAGGCCCTTCAGGCACCCACGCGCCTCACCGCCCGCCAGTCGCGTCTTTCCAGTGCTCGCCTCCAGTGGGAGCAGCCACAGAGCAACCTCACGGTGAAGAACTTCTACACCGCCGACGACGAAATCACCGGATTCGGCGGCGGAGCCAACGACTTCGAGTGCGCACTGCGTTTCCCCGCCACCGAAATGGCGCTCTACTCCGCACAGCGCCTCACCGCCGTGAGCTTCTACCCCATGAGCGAACAGAAGGCGTGGACCATCAACGTCTACACCAAAACCTCCGGCGGCAACGACCTCACGCTCCTTGCCTCGCAGCCCGTGAGCCAGACGCTCGCCTACGGCAAGAAGAACACCGTGAACCTCGTCAACCCGCTCACCCTTCCCGCAGGAAAGGACATCTATGTGGCTGTGAAGGTCAACGTCGACGCCACGAGCACCTCGGCTTCCACCAACGTGGTGGGTCAGGTCTACGGACTTTGCGAAGCAGGTTTCTCCGACATGGTGCGCCAGGCAAGCGAAGCCGATTTCTACTCCGTTTATGAGTCGGCACAGCAGAGCGGTTCCATCTTCCCCGTATCCTGGGCCATCGACGCCATCTTCTCGCCCGAAGGAACGGCCGACAACGTCGACCTCGTTGACCACTACACCGTAAGCGTAGACGGTGCAGCAGTAGGCACCACTTCCGACCTCTCCTACGAAGTGCCCGCAATGGACGAAGGCACTCACGCACTCGGCGTGGCAGCCGTTTATGCCTCAGGCGAAACGTCGGCAGCCACCACGGTGAACCTCAACGTGACGCCCAACGACGACTTCTACAAGGCCATCAGCGAAGTGAGCGTGAAGAAGGAGGGCGAAAAGAGCGTGCGTGCCGACTGGAACGTACCCGCCGATGCCGACAACACCCTCATCTCTTACGCCAAAGGCAACATGAAGCAGGGCGTGACGGGCAATGCCGACGTCAACTATAGCTACATGGCTGCCGCCGACTACACGCCTTCCTACCTCCACTCCTACGAGGGCTACAAGGTGACGGCACTCCGCTACATGCCCCTCTGCGACGCCGTCTACACCCTTACGCTTCAGTGCGACGGTGTGGATGTGGCCGTGGCAGAACCCGAAACCTATACGCTCAACTCCTGGAACAGCGTGAAGCTCTCCACTCCCGTGACCATCGAAGCCGGAAAGACCTACCGCCTCGTCGTGGACTGCTACGACGTGGAATCGGAGAAGGCTGCCCTTCCCATCGACGACATGCCTGAGTTCTCCGGCGTTTCGAACCTCCTCTCCACCGACAGCGGCAAGAACTTCTCCTCGCTCTACGACAACGCTTCGCTCCACGGCAACTGGATGATAGGCATGGACGTAGAGTCGCCCACCGAGATGGCGCTTCCCGTCACGGGCTACGACATCTACGTGGACCGCAAGAAGGTCAACACGGAGACGGTCACCGCCAACACCTACGTGCACGAGCTCGACGATGCCGATGCCACGCGTTCCCACACGCTCCGCGTCGATGCCATCTACGACGTGAAGGGCAGCGTGCGCGGCACGGCAGTGTTCTTCACCCTCGCCACCGCCGGAATCAGCGATGCCACCGTGGCAACCATCGCCGTAGACCGCAAGGGCTCCGTGCTTAGCGTAAGCGGCGCAGAGGTGAAAGCCCTCACGCTCGTCAGCGCAGCAGGCGTTACCGCCAAGCAAGCCGCAGGTTCCGAAATCGACGTCACCTCGCTCCCCGCCGGCGCTTACGTGCTCAGCGTACAGCTCGCCTCCGGCAAGGTGCTCACACAGAAGCTGCTCGTGAAGTAATTCCCGCACGTACAGACGCATACACACAAAAATCCCCGAACGCCATCTTTCGCAGATGTGCGTTCGGGGATTTTTCTTGTGCGCTGCGCAAAGGCGTAAAGCGCAAGGTGAGGAGGATGAGCGCGATTTTGAGGCGCTGCGCATGGGTCACTTATCTCCACATTGCACTTCCCAACCTTCTATGGTGCCGGTCTGGGAAGAAAAGCTGCAACCTATCTGATAAACGGCCCTGGCGTCTGCCGCATATTCTCTAGCATAACCCATCCGCTCTATTTGTTCAAGAGCTTCCACTGCCGAACCGTCTCGCTTGAATTCGAAAATGTAAACGTAGTTCTGAGTCTCTACCACGCAGTCGACTCTTCCTTCGCTCTGCTCCTTCTCAACGAAAACCGTGAAGCAGCTTACCATTCTCAGCACGAGATAGAACGTGTACTGGAAATAACGCTCTTTCTCCCGCTCGTTGTCCTTTCGGCGCTGGCTGTAAGGGATGCTGGCGAAGAATGCCGTAAGCAGCGTTTGCAGTTTGTCGCATTGTCCGCTTTCCATAGCGTCTACCACTTGCAGTACGAAAGTGTCTGCCGACTCTTGCGGCTGCAGATAACTCGCGGCAACCACGGTGAGAAAACCGTTCTTCACCTCGTCGTTTGGGAAGTCCAAAAGGTAGGAATCCATGTTCATGTTCCAGTCCTTGATGGTAAGATAACCGCTTTGGTAAATCATGGGCAACGGCGACTCCACGTTGGCCCGATAGTCCACGAAGGCTTCGCGCGGATAATATTTCCCCGTCAATTCATTCAGGTTCTCTTTGCAGTGCGAGAGCAGACGAATCAGATAAGAGGGCGTGCCGGTAGAAAACCAATAGTTAGCCAAAGTCTTTTTGCTCAGCGCGTTTAATATGCTGAACGGATTGTAGATGTCAAGCATGTTCGGACTGAAATGGTAACCGTCGAACTTACGCTTCAGCTTATACTTTATTTCTTCTTCCGAAACCTTGTATCTTGCAGCCATGGCCTTGATAGGCTCGTCGAACACCGTGTAGAGTTCTTCCTCGGTGATGCCGCAAAGCGCTTCGTAGCGGTCGTCCATACTGATGTCGTTGGGCTGGTTGAAGCCGCTGAACACGCTCACTTGCGAAAACTTCGTCACGCCTGTCAGCAACACGAACTGCAAATCGTCGTCGGCAGCCTTGAACACGGAGTAAAAGCCTTTCAGCACTTCGCGGTTCCATTCTTCCAGTTTCCTTTCCTGTCCGTTAATGGAGAACGTTAGCTCTTGGTCCAATACGTCAAGTAATGGTTTGTCGTACTCGTCGATCAACACCACGGCACGCTGTCCGCTCTTTTCGTGCGCGGCCTTTAAAACGGCCTTGAAACGGCTCCCTAACGTCTGCGCCAATTCTTCTCTTCCGTAAAGGCGCTCGCCGTAAGCCACAACTTCCTCCAGCACTTTGTCGAGCATGCCGGCTTCAGTAAAGTTTATGCCGTTGAAATCGATGTGAAACACGGGATATTGCTTCCAATCCTTCTCCAGCCGGTCTATGGCAAGTCCTTTGAACAGTTCTTTCTGTCCTTCAAAATAGCTCTTGAGGGTAGACACGAGCAGTGACTTTCCGAATCGCCGGGGACGACACAGAAAGCCTTATATTAGCAGACGTGAGGCTTTGCAGTTCTTGGGATGATTTTACGCGC
>CAVJJO010000035.1:0-23903 GCA_963649665.1 Bacteroidaceae bacterium
TTGGCACATTTATCTAATCAAAAACTGCTCAAGTTATTTTTTACATATTACTAAGCGAGCGTTAGAAAACAACTTGAGCGTTTATTCAAACTTTATTTGCGGGCGAAGCGCATAGGGACTTAACTGCTCTACACGGACATTGAAAGCGAAGCCACCCAAAAGTCACTACAAGACTCCGTGTAGAGCGTGACGTTTTGAAAACGTCACCCCCATGCGCAGCTGAAAAAACGCCACATGACTGCCGCCGCATCAAACTCGCGCAAGTTGCCTTGCGGATATGCCCTGTAAAAATTCCAAGGCACGCCGTAAAAATTCCAAAGCACGCCGTAAAAATTCCAAAGCACGCCGTAAAAACACCAAGGCATCCCGTAAAAACTCCAAGGCGGCCCAATACGTTGGGCCGCCTTGGAGTTTTTGAGAAATCTTCACATAGCGAGAAGCAACACCACCTCCGCTTTTTCTTGGCTGCGAAAATGCGAAACCACGCCTCAATCATTTCGCAGACACGCGCGCACGCGTATATAATAAAGGAGTATATTATGGAAGGTACGCTTACTTCTTCAACGAGTCGCGTATCTCACGCAAGAGCTTCACCTCTTCGGAAGGCTCGGGAGGAGCTACGGGCGTCGCCGCTTCTTTTTCCTTCGTGCGCGAGAGCTTCATAAGCAGACGCACAAGCATAAACACGCAGAAAGCTATGATGAGGAAGTCGAGACACGTCTGAAGGAAATTGCCATAAGCGATTGCCACCGGTGCTCCACCTTCGTTGAGCGGATTGACGGGAAGTTCATACTTCAAATCCTTGAAGTCGATACCCCCAATTAGCCAACCGACGGGAGGCATAATAAGGTCGTCCACGATAGACGAAACAATCTTGCCAAAAGCGGCGCCGATGATCACACCGACAGCCATATCAATGGCATTACCCTTCACGGCAAATGCCTTAAACTCCTGGAGAAACTTGGAATTCTTCATTTTGAAAAAATTAATAATTAAACGTGGTGCAAAAATAAAAAGGAATTTGTATTTTTGCGGTGGAAAAAGGGAAGAACTTACAGGCCAAGCACCTAAAAAGTGCGACCCTCAATCCACTATCCGAGATAATCAACACGAATACAAACCTCTAACAGTTAATTCATAACTTTAAAATCATGATCAAAGTAGGTATCAACGGTTTCGGTCGTATCGGCCGTTTCGTTTTCCGTGCTGCTCAGACTCGCAGCGACATCCAGATTGTAGGTATCAACGACCTCTGCCCCGTAGATTACTTGGCATACATGCTCAAGTACGACACGATGCACGGCCACTTCGAAGGCACAATCGAGGCTGACGTTGAAAAGAGCGAGCTCATCGTAAACGGCAACCACATCCGTGTAACCGCTGAACGCAATCCGGCCGACCTCAAGTGGGACGCTGTAGGCGCAGAATACGTAGTTGAATCAACCGGTCTCTTCCTCACTAAGGAAAAGGCTCAGGCTCACATCGAAGCTGGTGCCAAGTACGTGGTTATGTCCGCTCCTTCTAAGGACGACACCCCCATGTTCGTTTGCGGCGTAAACTTCGACAAGTACGTTAAGGGCACTCAGTTCGTTTCTAACGCTTCTTGCACCACCAACTGCCTCGCTCCCATCGCTAAGGTTCTCAACGACAAGTTCGGCATCACCGACGGTCTTATGACTACCGTTCACTCTACTACCGCTACTCAGAAGACCGTAGACGGTCCCTCTCTCAAGGACTGGCGCGGTGGCCGTGCTGCCAGCGGCAACATCATCCCCTCTTCTACAGGTGCTGCCAAGGCTGTAGGTAAGGTTATCCCCGAACTCAACGGCAAGCTCACCGGTATGTCTATGCGTGTCCCCACTCTCGACGTATCTGTAGTTGACCTCACCGTTAACCTCGCTAAGCCCGCTACCTACGCAGAAATCTGCGCAGCTATGAAGGAAGCTTCAGAAGGCGAACTCGCTGGTGTACTCGGTTACACTGAAGACGCAGTCGTTTCCAGCGACTTCCTCGGTGACACCCGCACCTCTATCTTCGACGCTAAGGCTGGTATCGCTCTTACCGACACCTTCGTTAAGGTTGTTTCTTGGTACGACAACGAAATCGGCTACTCTAACAAGGTGCTCGAACTCATCGCTCACATGGCTAAGGTAAACGGCTAATCATAAGCCCACACCTTTAACCACACACTACACACTTACCGCTGCAGCACTCATGCGTGTTGCAGCGGTATTTTTTTATTACCTTTGCACAAACGCGGCGTGCGCCACTCTTTAAGGCAAACACCGCCCTACCCCATTCTCACTCCACCAAGCTGAAAAAAGAGCAGAACATGCAAACCGATATCATCACCATACTCGGACCGACAGCGAGCGGAAAAACCCGCGTAGCCGTAAGTCTTGCCAGACGACTCAATGCCGAAATCATCAGTGCCGACAGCAGACAGGTGTACCGCCGCATGGATATCGGCACGGGAAAAGACCTCACCGACTACACCGAAGGAGGCACCCCCGTGGCATGCCACCTCATCGACATAGCCGAGCCCGGCACAAAATACGACCTCTTCCAATACCAGCGCGATTTCCTCGCCGCCTACAACGAAATCCGCGAAAGAGGCCACCGCGTGATTCTCTGCGGAGGCACGGGGCTTTACCTGGAAAGCATACTCAAAAGCTACCGGCTCTCCCCCGTTCCGCAAAACCCCGAACTGCGAAAGAGCCTTCAAGGAAAGAGCCTTGAAGAACTCACACAAATCCTTTCCACCTACAAAACGCTCCACAACACCACCGACGTAGACACAGCGCAACGTGCCATCCGCGCCATAGAGATAGCAGACCACTACCAGAAAGAGCCTCTTGACGACCGTCCGTTCCCCTCCATCACGTCCTACACCATAGGCATTGACGTAGACCGAGAAACACGCCGCGAGAGAATCAGCCGCCGTCTGCACGAAAGACTGAAGGAAGGCATGCTCAACGAAGTGAAAGCGCTGCTGCAAGAAGGCATACCGCCCGAAGACCTCATCTACTACGGGCTGGAGTATAAATACCTCACCCTTCACGCCACCGGACAACTCTCCTACGACGAAATGGTCCGCCAACTGGAAATTGCAATTCACCAATTTGCCAAACGGCAAATGACATGGTTCCGCGGCATGGAACGCAGAGGAATAGAAATACACTGGATGAAAGCGGAAGAAGCAGAGAAGTTCAACCCCGAAGAAGTCTGAAAATTCTGAATAAAAGGACACATATGGCAACAAAACCGTGGGGCATCATCTATTGCCCGATAGAAGGTAGTGCAAGCAGCCGCAAACGTTGGAAGAAAATAAGCGAGCACCTCCACGCCGAAGGAATCAATTTCGACTACGTACAAAGCGAAGCTCCCGGCTCCGTGGAACGTTTGGCTGCCATGTATACACGCACGGGCTACACCACCATCATCGTGGTAGGCGGCGACTCGGCACTCTCGCACGCACTGTGTGGCATCATTCAAGCCGCCGCCGAAACAGGTTGTCATCTGCCCACACTCGGCGTGATTCCCAACGGCTTCGGCAACGACTTTGCAAGATATTGGGGACTTCATCCCGACAACTACAAGCAGACCATCGCCGTTTTGCAACGTCACCACACACGCAAAGTGGACATCGGGCAACTCACACTCGAAACTACACCTTCAGCACAGGAAGGAAGCGATGTGTCCTTCACAGACCGACTCACACGGTCTGCATCACCGCAAAGAACAAGCACGGAAGATGGAGTAAAGAGCGAAAACTACTTTTTCCTCAACTGCGTCAACCTGGGAGTAGGTGCATCCATCACGAACCTGCGGCGAAAAACACGGCGCATTTTCTCCCTCAATGCCCTGTCGTACGCATTTTCCGCACTTCTCCTTTTGTTCCACAAAATGAAATACGCCATAGAACTCCACATCGATGGCGTCACCACGCGTCGCCGCGCACTCACCCTCTGCATAGGATCGGCAAGAGGATACGGCCAAACGCCCAGCGCAGTGCCTTACAACGGCATGTTCGACGTGACGCTCGTACGCAACCCGAAAGCCGCGCAAATAGTCCACGGACTTTGGTTGCTATTCTCCGGACGTTTTCTCAGCCACAAATCCATAGAGGTTTGGCGCACGCCCCATCTCCACATCAGCAATACGTCCCATGCTCCATTGAGCATCGACGGAAGAGTAATCCACACGAAATCCACTTCGCTGGAAATCACCATCCATCCCGAAGCCATCGAGTTTATTATACCATAAGACTTAGCACAGCAGCGCTTGCTAGAAGGATGACGTTTTCAAAACGTCACAGCCGCAGAAGCATTTCACGATAAGTTGAGCATTTATTCAAGCAACATTTGTGGGCGAAGCACATGGAGGTCAACACTCCAGTCTTGACAGCTCTACACGACTATTGAAAGCGAAGCATGCTAAAACCCACTGTGTGTGATCACTCGTCTTACCCCATGCGCTTCGCTTCAAAATGCGCAAGCTATTTTTACATATTACTTAAAGCCGAAAGTTCTGGCGTCACAACGCAAGAAGCCCACAAAATAAACGTGCAAGGCGAAAGCGACCAAAGTATTGCTTTCGCCTTGCACGTTTATTTACCACGAAGTACCGGGCGCCTTCTCAGCCCTGCTCGGAAACCGTTATCAGTTTCTCCATGTTGAGCAAACGGATTTTACGTCCTTCCACTGCCACGAGGCCTTCCTTGGCAAAACTCATCAGCGTGCGGATGGCATTGCTGGTAGTCATGTTTGAAAAGCTCGCCATATTCTCGCGGGTAATTAGCGAATTGAGCGTTTCGCCGTCGTCGGCGAAACCATAGATTTCGCAAAGCGTAAGCAACGTCTCTGCCAACCTCGCACGCACATGTTTCTGCGTGAGGCTAACCATACGCTTGTCCGCCAACCCCAGGTCGATGGACAACGCACGGATAAAGAAAGCACAAAGCTGATTGTTGGTCGACATGGCACGGTAAACCACGTTCATCGGCACCCATGCCACCAAGCTGTCCTCAAAAGCGGCGGCAGCCGTCACGTAAGGTTCGCCCGCCATGGAAGCACGGTAACCGAAATACTGCACGGGTCGCAACACGCGGTTGATAATGGAACGTCCGCCATAGCCATCGCGGTAGATTTTCACCTTTCCCGAAAGCAGGCACAGCAGATAGTCCGGACTCTCGCCTTCGTGGTAAATCATCTCATTGCGACGGTAGCGGTAAACCGACATATGAGTAAGAAACAATTGCTGCTCTTCGTCTGTAAGCAACGTCCACAATTCGTTCATCGCTTCGCTTACCGAAGCCTTGTCGTATTTGTCTAATTTAGTCATGGTTATTCAAGGAGAGAAATATCCGAAGAGGAAGAAATTCTCTATAGACTGTCTATATTTAAAGTTTCAGATTTAGTTATGCCCGACCTATCAGGATGGCTTATAATACACATTGAACGATGGCAATTAATAGGTCCACCCGCTAATGAGGCATGCGGTTAATCCTTGCAAATGTATAAAAAACGAGAGACTGCCCCAAACCACATTGCTAAAAAACATACTTTCATCCGTCTTGGGCATGAAAAGGAAACATTTTTTTTCTTGTACTTTTTGCAGTCCCGAATTTTTTATACTTTTGAGAGCAAATAAGCTACGTGTGGCTATGCACGCTCTTACACGCTAAGAAGAGTTTGGCAAGAGAACCATGAAACGGTTCGCACACGAGCGCTTTCACCGACTAACAACAAGGCATCCCAGAGACCTTATAATCATCCATCTTACCATGTGCTACTTAAGATTTGACAAGGCGCAGATGACCAACCTACAGGAATCCCTGTACAAAGAAATGCTCATCACCAACCGCACAGGAGCCTATTGCTCCACCACACTGGTTGGCTGCAACATCCGTAAATACGACGGACTCCTTGTCATCCCCGTACCAGAAATCGACGACGAAAACCACGTACTCCTATCCTCACTCGACGAAACCGTCATTCAGCACGGCGCAGAGTTCAACCTCGGCCTCCACAAATACCAAGGCGAGAACTACAGCCCGAAAGGACACAAATACATCACAAGTTTCGAGTGGGAACAAGTGCCTACGTGGACCTATCGCGTGGGAGGCGTGATTCTTAAGAAGGAACTGGCTTTCGACACTTCCATCCATCGCCTCTACATCCGCTACACACTCCTCGAAGCACATTCCGAAACAACCCTCCGCCTGCGTCCCTTCCTGGCTTTCCGAAGCGTAAGACAGTGGACACACGAAAACGGAGTGGCTAACCGTAGCTACGACAACGTGAAGAACGGCATACGCATGTGTCTCTACCAAGGCTACCCCGACCTCTTCATGCAAACGAGCAAGGAAGCACAATGGTGCTACTGCCCCGATTGGTACCGCGGACTGGAATACCCCAAGGAAAGCGAACGCGGATACTATGCCTCTGAAGACCTTCTCGTGCCGGGCTACTTTGAAATGCCCATCAAGAAAGGAGAGTCCATCGTGTTCAGCGCTGGCATAGAACCCATGAAGCCCGAAGAGATTGAGGCACACATGAAAAACGAAATAGACAGTCTTGACCACCGCGACACGTTCTATCACTGCCTTGTAAACGCCGCCCATCAGTTCAGAGTAAGCCGCGACGGAGAGTCGTACATTCTTGCCGGTTACCCGTGGTTCAAGCCCCGTGCAAGAGACACATTCATTTCCATGCCCGGCCTCACCCTTGCCATCGGCGAAACAGAACGTTTCGAAACCTACATGACAACGGCACAAAAAGCCGTCTACAACTTCATCCGCAAAGAGCCGATTTCCGTTGGCATCTATGAGATAGAGCAACCCGACACGCTGCTTTGGCTCACGTGGTGCCTGCAACAATATGCCAAGTACACGTCACGCACACAGTGTTACGAAAAATACGGACAATTGCTCAAGGATGTCATGAACTATATCCTTGAAGGAAAACACCCCAACCTTTTCGTTCACGAAAACGGACTCGTCTACTCCAACGGACGCGACCACGCCATCACATGGATGAACTCGCAAAGCAACGGGCGCCCCATCATTCCGCGCTCCGGCTACATCGTAGAGTTCAACGCACTTTGGTACAATGCGCTTAAGTTCTTCGAACAGATGCTTTCCGAAAACGAAGGCACGGACAATGAAGCACTTGCCCACCAAGCCGCCGCTGAATCAGAGAAACTCAAGGCTTCGTTCAAACCCACTTTCCTCAACGAATACGGCTACCTCCTCGACTACGTGGACGGCCAAATGATGGACTGGAGCGTACGCCCCAACCAGATTTTCGCCATTGCCCTCGACTTCTCGCCCCTCGACATGAAGGAAAGGAAAGGCGTGCTCGACATCTGCACACGAGAGCTTGTCACCCCCAAGGGCATCCGTTCACTCTCGCCGAAGAGCGGCGGATACAATCCCATGTACGTCGGACCGCAGTCGCAGCGCGACATCGCATACCACCAAGGCACTGCCTGGCCTTGGCTCACGGGCTTCTACCTCGAAGCCTACCTTCGCGTATACCGCATGAGCGGAGTGAACTACATCGAACGCCAACTCATCGGCTTTGAGGAAGAACTCTTCTACCACTGCGTGGGAACGATACCCGAACTCTTCGACGGCAATCCCTCATTCAGCGGACGCGGAGCCATATCCTTTGCCATGAACGTCAGCGGCATTCTGCGTGCACTGCGCCAACTCGAGAAATACAACAATTCAATGGAGTAACACTCCCTACCTACAGTTCTGCAAACGCTCCGTGCAAACCTTAGCCCATTATTTATATATAAGAGCATAAAAGGAGAATGCTACTGCCAACGCTCTACTTACAGAACCAAGCAGCATCAACACCGAAGCCAAAAGGAACGAAAAGAAATACCGCACTATGAAAGTACTAATGTTCGGATGGGAATTTCCTCCGCATATTCTCGGTGGGCTCGGCACAGCAAGTTACGGCATCACCAAAGGACTCTCCGTTCAGCCCGACATGCACATTACCTTCTGTCTTCCACGGCCATGGGGCGATGAAGACAAAAGTTTCATGAACATCATAGGCATGAGCGAAACGCCCATCGTATGGCGCGACGTCAACTACGACTACGTAAAAAGCCGCCTGGGCAACAAGATGGACCCGCAGCTCTACTACGACTTGCGCGACCACATCTACGCCGACTTCAACTACCGGCTGACCGACGACCTCGGCTGCATTGAATTCTCCGGCCGTTACCCCGAGAACCTTCAGGACGAAATCAACAACTACTCCATTGTGGCAGGCGTCATTGCCCGCCAGCAAGAATACGACCTCATCCATGCCCACGACTGGCTCACCTACCCTGCCGGCATTCATGCAAAGAACGTAAGCGGAAAACCGCTTGTGATTCATGTGCATGCCACAGACTTCGACCGCTCGCGAGGCAACGTCAATCCCACGGTCTACGGCATAGAGAAAGACGGCATGGATCACGCCGACTGCATCATGTGCGTCAGCGAGCTCACACGCCAGACCGTCATCAACCACTACCACCAGGACCCGGCGAAAGTGGTGACGATGCACAACGCCGTATATCCGCTCTCCGACAGCATTCTGCAAATGGTGCGCGAACGGCGCGAAAGCCACAAGGACCGCAAAGAGAAAGTGGTGACCTTCCTCGGACGCATCACCATGCAGAAGGGTCCGGAATATTTTGTGGAAGCCGCAGCGCAAGTGCTTCAACGCACACGCAACATACGCTTCTGCATGGCCGGTTCGGGCGACATGATGAACGCCATGATAGAAATGGTGGCACAGCGCGGCATTGCCGACCGCTTCCATTTCCCCGGTTTTATGAAAGGCAAACAGGTCTACGAAGCACTGGCCGACAGCGACGTCTACGTCATGCCGTCCGTCAGCGAACCGTTCGGCATATCGCCTCTTGAAGCCATGCAGTGCGGAGTGCCTTCCATCATCAGCAAGCAAAGCGGATGCGCCGAAATTCTTGACAAGTGCATCAAGACCGACTACTGGGACATCAACGCCATGTCCGACGCCATGTATTCGCTCTGTACCAACCCGTCGCTCCACACCTACCTCAAAGAAGAAGGCAAGAATGAAGTAGACCAGATTACATGGGAAAAAGTAGGCAAACGCATCTACGACATCTACAACTCCTTGCTCCACTAAGCCCAACCATCAAGTCCTCACACATAAGAATCGAATCATGAAAACAGTTTGTCTCTATTTCGAAATACACCAAAATATCCACTTGAAGCGCTATCGCTTCTTCGACATCGGTACAGACCATTACTACTACGACGAGTACGAGAACTCCCGTTCCATCACCGAAACGGCAGAGCGTTCCTACATTCCCGCACTCGAAACGCTCATCGATATGGCGAAAGCCAATCCGGGCTATTTCAAATGCGCCATCTCGCTCTCGGGCTGTTCCATAGAACTTCTTGAGCAACACGCTCCGCGCGTCATAGAACTGCTCAGCGAACTCAACGAAACGGGTTGCGTGGAATTCCTCGCCGAAACCTATTCACACGGCTTCTCCAGCCTAAAGAACGAAGAATGGTTCCGCGACGAAGTGCAGCGCCTTTGCAAGAAGGTAAAGTCGCTGTTCGGACAAACGCCCACCATATTCCGCAACTCCTGCCTCATCTATTCCGACGAAATAGGCGAACTCGTCGGCAATATGGGCTTCAAGGGCATGCTCGCAGAAGGTGCAAAGAACGTGCTCGGATGGAAGAGTCCGCACTTCGTGTACAACTGCAACCGCAACCCGAACCTGAAGTTGCTGCTCCGCGACTACTCTCTCTCGGAAGACATTTCCTACCGCTTCAACGATTCCTCCTGGAGCGAATACCCCTTGTTTGCCGACACTTATGCCGATTGGGTGGCTCGTCTGCCCGAAGAGGAGCAGGTGATCAACATCTTCATGGAACTTTGCGCCCTCGGCATTTTCCAACCGCTTTCTTCGAACATTCTTGAATTCATGAAGGCGCTTCCCGCGCAGTTCAAGCAACGCGGCATCACCTTCAGCACGCCCTCTGAAATCTGCGCGAAGGTAAAGTCGGCAGGCGACCTCACCGTAAGCTACCCCACTTCTTGGGTCGACGAGGAAAGAGACCTTTCGCCTTGGCTCGGCAACTGCATGCAACGCGAAGCCATAGAGAAACTCTACAGCGTGGCCGACCGCGTACGCATCTGCCGCGACAAGCGTCTCATGCAGGACTTCGACTATCTGCAGGCTTCCAACAACCTCCGCTTCATGAGCACGAAGGCGAACAGTTACGGCGGTTACCGCGGAATCTACGACTCGCCCTACGATGCGTTCACCAACTACATGAACATCCTCGGCGACTTCATCACACGCGTAAACGACCGTTATCCGCTCGACATCGACAATGAAGAGCTCAATTCTCTGCTCACCACCATCAAGAACCAAGGTGATGAACTGGAATTGAAGAACAAGGAAATCAGCAAGTTGCAGAACATGCTTGCCCAAATAGAGAAACAAGAAGGCGTACAAGCAAAAGAAGCTGAAGATGCAGGCACTGAAGCATCGGAGCCGGCTCCTGCAGCAAAGCCCAAAGCAAAAACTGCAGCCAAGAAGCCTGCTACTGCCAGGAAGAAAGCGCCAGCAAAGAAACCCGCTGCGACCAAAGCCACGACTAAGAAAGCTACTGTAGCAAAAGCTGCTGAAGAGACAAAGTAGTCACACACACCGCCCAATAAAAAAAGTTTCGGATTTACATTTTTCGCACTGTTCAACGACAACGAAGAATGTAAATCCGAAACTTTTGTATAATACCTTATAGCGAAACAAAGGGGAGCATAGTGATATGCAAAAGCATCTTGCGCAATTTTGATGCGAAGAGCATGAGGCATTTACAGTTACGCATGAGGCATTTACAATTGCGCATGAGACATTTACAGTTGCGCATGGAGCTTTTGCAATTGCGCATAAGGGTGACGTTTACAAAACGTCACGCTCTACACGGCCTCACGGAGGCTTTTGCGTGGCTTCGCTTTGTCATCTCGGCGCTCGTCTGTCAAGACGGAGTCTTGACCTCCATGCGCCTTCGCCTCCATGCGCTTCGCCTCCATGCGCGTTGCACCAAAATTGCGCAAGTTCTTTTTTTACACGTTACGAACCAAAGCATGGTAGCGTGCGAGTCCGTCCATCGGAGCTTTAATCACCTGCCCCATTCTCATTCCGTTGGCATTCACCACTTCCGCAAGTAGATGCTGAAAGCAATAAGCCACGCCGCCTACAAAGCAAACGGGCAAGTCGGGACTTTCGTATGCCACGAGATTGCGCTTTACGAAACGCGTGAACTCATCCGTCAGCAGTTCCTTCACAGAAGGCTCGGCCTGGTGGCTGGCAAGGAAAGGCACGAAGGAAGCGAGGAAGCGGTTCGGAAGCGGTTCTTTATAAACGCGGCGCACCACATCATCAATGGAAAGGGCATATTGCTCGTGGAATTCTTCAACCAAAGCATCCGGCAACTGGCGCTTGAACACGTCGCCCAAGAGTTTTTTACCAAGCACGGCACCGCTGCCTTCGTCGCCAAGAATAAACCCAAGCGGCGAAACGTTAGCTACGATGTCACCATCTTTATACAAACAACTATTGCTTCCCGTGCCAAGAATGCATACAATGGCATCGCTCGTGCCACTTACGGCACGTGCTGCCCCAAGCATGTCGGAGTGTACATTGGCTCTAGTAGATAAATGCAATGCACGCCCTAAAGCTTCCTGCATCACATTCACCTGTTCTCCACGGCAACCGGCGCCGTAGAAATGGACTTCATCAAAAGAGGTATTCTCTGAAAATGTGCTGCAGACTTCACGGACCACATCGTCGGGCGACATGACATAAGGATTCAATCCAATCGTTTTCTTCGCTATCGGTTCGCATCCGCTTTCGAGGATTAGCCAATCTGTCTTTGTGCTGCCGCTGTCGGCTATAAGTATTCTCTTGCGCATTGGTCGTTACATATATATGATTGTGCAAAGGTAATTCAAAAAGGTTGGCCAATAGTACACGAAGTCGCAAAACAACGCTTCTCAAAGCAACTAACAGAACTAGAGAAAAGGGTATTTCACAAAAATGCTTAACTTTGCATCATAACGGCAACAAACCGATGCTATCCATTTGGAAGCAAACGATTTGCGCGCTACGGCAATGTACCTCACACCGCAAATTCCTTATCGGTTTCTTCATTCAACTCCACATTACTTTCTTCTCTCTCAATGAAAGCAAAAGCCATCATAGCCTTAATTATATGCTCCTTTGCGAGCCTTTGCGCCGCTGCGCAAACCGTTTCCGTTCCCCAACGTACGCTACGCATCGACTATCAGTTTGCCGGCAACGCACAGAAGCAAGAAATAGCCGTAAGCGAACTGAGCAGTTTCAACGGCTGGGCGGGCCGAACCGTACATACCGACAGCGTGCCACTTCGCGGCAACGGCGAAATCAGCCTTCGCGATGCTCGCACCCAAAGCGTGCTCTACCGCCAATCGTTCTCCACCCTCTTCCAGGAATGGCTCACCACCGAGGAAGCCACACAAACACGCCGTTCGTTTGAAAACGTGTTTCTTCTCCCCATGCCTACCGACTCTGCCTACGTCACCATAAGCCTCTTTGCCGACAAGGAAGGGGCGAAAGACGTAACGCTCACCCACAAAATAGACCCGAAGGACATTCTCATCCGCAACTTGGACAAACTCCCCGTTCAACCGCACCGCTATCTCCACAAGGCGGGTGACCCGAAAGAGAAGATAGACGTGGCCATCGTAGCAGAAGGCTACACCGCCTCGCAAGCAGACGATTTCTACCGCGACGCTCAGACAGCGGTAGAATCAATCCTTGCCCATGAACCTTTCAAGAGTCTTTCGGACCGATTCAACTTTGTGGCCGTGGCTGCCGCCTCCGAGGATTCCGACGTGAGCATTCCCCTTGAAGGACTTTGGCGCAACACCGCCGTCAAGTCCAATTTCTCCACGTTCTATTCCGACCGCTATCTCACCACGCTCCATTTGGCAGATCTCCACAACCTTCTTGTGGGCATTCCCTACGAGCACATCATCATTTTGGCCAACACCTACACTTACGGCGGCGGAGGCATCTACAACTCCTACATGCTTACCACCACGCACCACTCGGCTTTCCGCCCCGTTGTGGTTCACGAGTTTGGCCACAGTTTTGCCGGATTGGCCGACGAATACTACTACGACGACCAATACGAGAATTTCTACTCTTCCGCTACTGAACCCTGGGAACAGAACCTTACAACGCTTAAGGACTTCGCCTCAAAATGGCAAGACATGCTCCCTGCCGGCACTAAAGTTCCTACCAAACCCGACGCAAAACACCCCGAACGAATCGGTTGCTACGAGGGCGGCGGCTACATGTCGCGCAGCGTGTATCGCGCCTTTCAGGACTGCCGCATGAAGACCAACGAATGCAAGGCTTTCTGCCCCGTGTGTCAGCGTGCCATACGCCGAATGGTTGACTTCTACACCAAGCAGTAAAGCGGAAGTCGCCCGATTATCACCTTTTAGAGAGGATTTATTCATCACAACCGAACAACTGCCACATTCGTCCGAGTGGCGCCGTGTAAGGCTTCGGTTCATTTTCAATTCATCTTCCATGGCATCAAAAAAGACCAATAAAAACAGCATAAAGGGCAAGAACCCCGGCACTACACCGAAGCGCTTGAGTTTGTTTGCCCGTCTGAAGCAAATGGACAATGCGGAACTCAACGAGCTCTTGAAGCGTGAAAGCATACGTTTCCTTGCGGGGTTCTGCGGCATGGTATGCAGCCTTTTCATCCTCGTAAGCATCATTTCCAACTTCTTCACCGGAAAAGACGACTGGAGCGGCGTTCAGGCGCACCACATTGAGCATGCCTACAACTACTGCGGCAAGCTTGGCGCCTATGTGTCCTACTTTTTCATGGACCACTGCTTCGGCGTGTTCTCTTTCCTCATTCCCGTCTTTCTCCTCGTAGCGAGCATGAAACTGATGAACGCCTACAAAGTGCGTTTATGGAAATGGTTTCTCAACTGCTCCATCCTTATGATATGGGGTTCCGTGATGCTCAGTCTCACCAGCGAACTCCTTCCGCAAAGCGTGGTCGGCGACATGAGTTTCCGTCTCGGAGGCGGACATGGCGACTTCATCCGCCTTTGGCTCACCGACAATATAGGCACGCCCGGAGCATGGATTGCGGTCATTACCGCAGCCGTGTTTTACCTCACCTACCTTACTGGCGAGACCATGCGCTTCATCCGTAAGTTGCTCCATCCGCAGGACTATCTGCGCAAGATGAAAGCCAAAGGCGAAGCCTCAACTAATGGCTACGAAAACTCTTCTTCGTCCGAAGCAGAGGACCTGCCTACCGATGGCGAAGAAGAGAATTACGTGCCACTATACGACGAGCTGGACGACGACTCCGAAGCGCACGACAACACGCCAAGCGAACAAGTCACGCTCGACCTCGACAACATACCTTCCGACTCTTCTGCACAGCGCGTAGAAGAGAATGAAGGCGGGATTTCCGAGAGCAAGCCAATGCCCGCGGCCACTGCTACCGATACGGAACTCACCATCGAACAAACCGAAACAAACGACGAGGCCGAGGGCAAGACCGTGGAAGAGCAGACCGAGGACAACGAGCCTTACGATCCCCGAAAGGATCTTGAGTACTACAAGTTCCCCACCATCCCCTTGCTCAAGCACTACACCGACAACGGCCCCGAAATTGACATGGCCGAGCAGACCAGCAACAAGGACCGCATCATCACCGTGCTGCGCAGTTTCGGTGTGGAAATATCCAGCATAAAAGCCACCATAGGCCCCACCATCACGCTCTATGAAGTGACACCCGCCGCCGGTGTGCGCATCAACAAGATTCGCAACCTTGAAGACGACATAGCGCTCTCGCTCTCCGCCCTCGGCATACGTATCATCGCCCCCATTCCCGGAAAAGGCACCATCGGTATAGAAGTGCCGAACAAAAACCCACGCATCGTGTCGATGGAAAGCATCATCAACACGCGCAAGTTCCAGGAATCTACTTTCGAGCTTCCCATTGCCTTGGGAAAGACCATCACCAACGAAGTGTTTATGGTAGACCTGGCCAAGATGCCCCACCTCCTTGTAGCCGGTGCCACAGGTCAGGGTAAGTCCGTCGGTCTGAACGCCATCATCACTTCGTTGCTCTACAAGAAGCATCCGGCAGAGTTGAAGTTCGTGATGGTAGACCCCAAGAAAGTGGAGTTTTCAATCTATGCCCCCATTGAGCGCCATTTCCTTGCCAAGATACCCGACGAGAACGAGGACCCCATCATCACCGACGTGACAAAAGTGGTTCAGACGCTCAAGAGCCTTTGCCAACTCATGGATCACCGCTACGACCTCTTGAAGAAGGCAAAGGTGCGCAACATCAAGGAGTACAACGCCAAGTTCAAGGCTCGCCAGCTCAATCCCGAGAACGGACACGAGTTCATGCCCTACATTGTGGTCATCATTGACGAGTTCGGCGACCTCATCATGACAGCTGGCAAGGAAGTGGAACTTCCCATAGCGCGCATTGCCCAACTTGCACGTGCCGTCGGCATGCACATGGTCATCGCCACGCAGCGCCCCACGACAAACATCATCACGGGTACCATTAAGGCCAACTTCCCTGCCCGCATGGCATTCAAGGTGATGTCGCAGGTCGACAGCCGCACCATCCTCGACCAAAGCGGCGCGAACCAACTCATCGGTAAAGGCGACATGCTCTTCCTCGCCGGCAACATGCCCGTTCGTGTGCAGTGTGCATTTGTCGACACGCCCGAAGTGGAAAAAATCAACGAATTCATCAGCGAGCAGCAAGGCTACATTTCCGCCTTCGAACTTCCCGAGCCCGAAATGGACGGCGAAGAAGGAGGAAAAAGCAACGACCTCGACACCTCCAGCCTCGACCCCATCTTTGAAGAAGCGGCACGCCTCATCGTGGTGCATCAGTCGGGCTCTACGTCGCTCATCCAGCGCAAATTTTCCATCGGTTACAACCGTGCCGGACGCCTTATGGACCAGTTGGAACGTGCAGGCATCGTAGGTCCGACCAAGGGTTCCAAGCCCCGAGAAGTGCTCGTCCCCGACGAAATCACGCTGGACAGTCTCATTGCCAACCTCCATGCCGGCATGACGCCGAATTAAGGAGCGGGTTTTGTAACGCGTCAAAAAAAACGACCTGAGCAGCCATTCAAACGGTATTTGCAAGCGAAGCGCATGAGGGAACGACTCCTGTCTTTTCCCCATGCGCTTCGCTTGCATACATCAGTTATTCCCCATGCGCAAGCGCCTCAAATCATCGTTTCAGCCCTTTGCGTTGGCAAGCAAAGACCCATTTTTTAACACTGAGAATCGCGTAGAAATCACCGAACGAACTCACGCTCGGAAATACGCGATTCTCAGTGTGCATATTTATACATTCTCCCCTTGCGGAAATCGCATATATTCAGAATTCGCTGCATACCGCTGCATAAAACGCCTTGTCGGAGTGAAAAACGATACCTTTCAAGTGAAAAAACCAAGGCATCCAGTAAAAATTCCCCCTAAGCCCAACAAGTTGGGCTGCCTTGGATTTTTAGAAAGATACCTTGGAACTACAAAAACAAGCTGAAAAGAGGCCAAAAAACAATGTTCGAACACCTAGTTTGAACCTCACGAGCGAAAAAATGAGGGGTGCGAATTTAACGAATGAAAGGTTCGTTTACAAATAGACGATTCACACTGAAAACAACGCGGCGCGAACTGTAATTTTGTTTTTCATCTTCTTGAGCAAAGAAAAACTACGAAAGTTTTGTGTTTCAGCAAAGAAGTGGTAATTTTGCTGAAAACATTAACAACCATATCCATATAAAACTAACAACAACATGAGAGTCATCATTGAACCTGACTATGAAAAACTGTCGCAGTGGGCAGCAGACTACGTGGTAAACAAAATCAACGCTGCCAACCCCACGGCAGAAAAGCCCTTCGTGCTCGGTTTGCCCACAGGTTCCTCCCCCATCGGCATGTACAAAGCCCTCGTCAAGGCCAACAAGGAAGGCCGCGTAAGCTTCAAGCACGTGCTTACCTTCAACATGGACGAATACGTAGGTTTGCCCGAATCGCACCCCGAGAGCTACCACTCCTTTATGGCTACAAACCTCTTCAACCATATCGACTGCCCGAAGGAAAACATCCACATCCTCAACGGCAACGCCGAAGACCTCGAGGCCGAATGCGCCCACTACGAGCAGATGATTGAAGAAGCCGGAGGCATTGACCTCTTCATTGGCGGCATCGGCCCCGACGGCCACATCGCCTTCAACGAACCGGGCAGCGCGCTCACCAGCCGCACCCGCCAGAAGACTCTCACCACCGATACCCGCGTGGCCAACTCACGCTTCTTCGGCGGCAAGCCCGAAGACGTTCCCGCCACGGCACTCACCGTAGGTGTAGGCACCGTAATGAGCGCCAAGGAAGTGCTCATTCTCTGCAACGGCCACAACAAGGCACGCGCCCTGCAGGCTGCCATTGAAGGCCCCGTCACCCAAATGTGGACCATCTCCGTTCTTCAGATGCACCAGCACGGCATCATCGTCTGCGACGAAGCCGCTTGCGAAAACATCACCCACGGTACTTACAAGTACTTCAAGGACATCGAGAAGAGCAATCTCTAAGCCAGAACACATCGTGTCGGGGCGGCAAGCCGCGACACTGTGATTCTTCATTAAATGTGCAAACCCGCAAGTGAGCACTCTTGGCCGAGCCGGCGCGCAAAGCAAGAGTCAACGGTTCATCTGCAGGTTTGCACATTTGCTCATCTACGCAAACCAAAGCGAGGCACAGCTTATTCGCACTGCTACACATAGCAAGCATTTAAAAACAGACGCTCTACAAGGCCATTGCTCCGCCCATGGGGGTGACGTTTTCAAAACGTCACGCTCTACACGCAGTCATGGATTGTTTTTCGTGCTTCGCCTTATCACCTCCACGCTCAACAGTCAAGGCTGGAGTCTTGACCCCCATGCGCTGCGCCTCAAGCGCAGCCACTCAGAAGCCTCTGTGAGGCCGTGTAGAACGTGACGTTTTGAAAACGTCACCCCCATGGGCAGCTGCTAGCGCCGCCCATGCGCTTCGCATGAAAAATGCGCGAGTTGTTTGCCCCCCATGCGCTGCGCCTCAAGCGCAGCCACTCAGAAGCCTGCGTGAGGCCGTGTAGAACGTGACGTCTTGAAAACGTCACCGCCATGGGCAGCTGCTAGCGCCTCCCATGCGCTTCGAAGGAAAAATGCGCGAGTTGTTTTTATACATATAACACCAATCATGGACTATCCCCTATCCTCCCCCACATACGTTATGGCCAAGCCAGCAGGGCCGCTATGCAACCTTGCCTGCAAATACTGCTACTACCTTGAGAAGCAAAATCTCTACAAGCAGCAGCGGGGACAAGTCATGAGCGAACTTACACTCGAAACCTACATCCGCGACTACATAGCCTCGCAGCCTACCCCTTCCGTCCTCTTCACCTGGCACGGAGGCGAACCGCTGATGCGCCCCGTCAGCTTTTACCGCCACGTGCTGGAGCTGCAGCGCAAATATGCCGGTGGACGCGCCATAGACAACTGCATACAGACCAACGGCACGCTCATTACCCCCGAGTGGGCACAGTTTTTCCACGACAACCGTTTTCTTGTGGGCGTATCCATCGACGGGCCGCAGGACATGCACGACCACTACCGCAAAAGCCGCTTGGGCCGTCCCTCATGGCGCCAAGTGATGAAAGGCATAGACCTTCTCAACCGCTACGAAGTGGAATGGAACGCCATGGCAGTGGCCAACGCCACCACTGCCGAGCGCCCGCTCGACTTCTACCATTTCTTCAAGGAAATAGACTGCCACTACATACAGTTCACCCCCGTCGTGGAACGTTTCTACCGCCACCCCGACGGCCGCCATCTTGCAGCCCCGCTTGAAGGCGCCACCGCCGAACTCACCAACTTCAGCATCACCCCCGAAGCCTGGGGCAATTTCTGCTGCACCATCTTCGACGAATGGGTGAAGAACGACGTAGGCGAATATTTCATACAACTCTTCGACGCCACACTCGCCGGTTGGGCAGGCGTAACGCCTTCGGTTTGTTCCCTTGCCGAAACGTGCGGCCATGCCACCGCGCTTGAGTTCAACGGCGACCTCTACGCCTGCGACCACTTCGTGTTTCCCGAATACCGCCTCGGCAACATTCACGAAACCCCGCTCGCCACACTCACCTCTCGCCCCGAGCTGAAGAAGTTCGGACAAGACAAACGCGACACGCTCACACGCCAATGCCGCGACTGCGAATATCTCTTTGCCTGCCACGGCGAATGTCCCAAAAACCGTTTTGCCTTCTCTGCCGACGGCGAACCGGGACACAACTACCTCTGCAGCGGATACCACAAATTCTTTTCACACGTGGCGCCCTACATGGACTTCATGAAGCGATGTCTGCAAAAAAGCCTGCCGCCTTCGCTCGTCATGAAAGAGCAATTCTAAGCGAACGCTCCAAAGCGGCAACACCAAGAGCTTCCCCCATTCCCGTCCTACACACCCATTATATATATATACTATCTTCGCGATGCAAGACTTCGTACACCTTCACGTCCACACCCAATACTCCATCCTCGACGGACAGGCCTCCGTGCCCAAGCTCGTCGACAAAGCCATTCGCGACGGCATGCGGGGAATGGCCATCACCGACCACGGCAACATGATGGGCATCAAGGAGTTTTTCAACTACACCAACAAAGTGTGCGGTAAAGCCAAAGGCATTGTAAAAGATGCCGAAGCAAAAATTGCAGCCCTCAAAGACGGTACCTACGAAGCAAAACCGGGAAAAGACGGCAAAAATCCCGACGAAGGCAAAAGCACGGAAGAACTCATTGCCGAAGCCGAAGCCACCATTGCCAAAAACCGCACGGCAGCTGAATTCAAACCCATCTTCGGTTGCGAAATGTACGTGTCACGCCGCGGCGACAAGAGCCTGAAAGAACAGAAAACCGACCAAAGCGGCTGGCACCTCATCGTGCTTGCCAAAAACGAGCACGGCTACCACAACCTCATCAAACTCGTTTCGCGTTCGTGGGTGGACGGCTTCTACATGCGTCCACGAACCGACCACAAGGACCTCGAAGCCTTCCACGAAGACCTCATCGTATGCTCCGCCTGCCTCGGCGGCGAAATTCCGCAGAAGATTCTTGCCGGCGAAACGGAAGAAGCCGAAAAGGCCGTACAGTGGTTCAAAAGCATCTTTGGCGACGACTACTACATAGAGCTCCAGCGCCATGAAGTGAAAGACCCTTCCATTCGCGCCAACCGCGAGACCTACCCGCTTCAGGTGCAGGTCAACAAGGAGCTGCTGCGCATAGCCGAAAAGTACAACGTAAAATACATCTGCAGCAACGACTCCCACTTCGTAGACGAAGAAAACGCCGAAGCCCACGACCGCCTCATCTGCCTCTCCACCGGCCGCGACCTCGACGACCCCAAGCGCATGCTCTACACCAAACAAGAATGGTTCAAGACGCGCGCAGAGATGAACGCCGTGTTCGCCGACCTTCCCGACGCCCTTTCCACCACTTGCGAAATATGCGACAAAGTGGAGACCTACTCCATAGACCACGCCCCCATCATGCCCAACTTCGCCATACCCGAAGACTTCGGCACTGAAGAAGAATACCGCGCACGCCTTACCGAAGAAGACCTCTTCAACGAGTTCACGCGCGACGAGAACGGCAACGTGGTCATGAGCGAAGAAGACGGACTCAAAAAGATAAAGAAACTTGGAGGCTACGACAAACTCTACCGCATAAAGCTCGAAGCCGACTACCTTGCCAAACTCGCCTACGAAGGCGCACACCGTCGCTACGGCGACCCGCTCGATGAAGAAACCGCCGAACGCATCAAGTTCGAACTCCACATCATGAAGACCATGGGTTTCCCCGGTTACTTCCTCATCGTGCAGGACTACATCCGCGCCGCACGTGAAGAACTCGGCGTGAGCGTAGGTCCCGGCCGTGGTTCCGCTGCCGGCAGCGCAGTAGCCTACTGCCTCGGCATCACCCAGGTCGACCCCATCAAGTACGACCTCCTGTTCGAACGTTTCCTCAACCCCGACCGTATTTCCCTCCCCGATATCGACGTCGACTTCGACGACGACGGACGCGGCCGCGTGCTCAACTGGGTGACACAGAAATACGGCGCCGACAACGTGGCGCACATCATCACCTACGGCACCATGGCCACAAAACTTGCCATCAAGGACGTGGCACGTGTGCAGAAACTGCCGCTCGACATCAGCAACCGGCTCTGCAAGCTCATCCCCGACAAACTTCCCGAAGGCCCCGACGGCAAAACGCCCAAGATGAACCTGCCCAATGCCATCGCCGCCATTCCCGAACTGCGCGAAGCCGAGACGTCGCCCGACCCGCTCTTGCGCGACACCATACGCTACGCGAAAATGCTCGAGGGCAACGTGCGCAACACGGGTGTACACGCCTGCGGATTCATCATCTGCCGCGACAACATTTCCGACTGGGTGCCCGTATCCACGGCAAAGGACAAGGAAACCAACGAAGAACTCCACTGCACACAATACGAAGGCAAAGTCATCGAGGAAACCGGACTCATCAAGATGGACTTCCTCGGACTCAAAACGCTCTCCATCATCAAGGAAGCCCTTGAGAACATAAAGATATCTCTCGGCATAGACCTCAACATCGACGAGATAAGCATAGAAGACCCCGCCACCTACCAGCTCTACTGCGACGGACGCACCATCGGCACGTTCCAGTTCGAGTCGCCGGGCATGCAGAAATACCTCCGCGAACTCCAGCCCTCCACCTTCGAGGACCTCATAGCCATGAACGCCCTCTACCGACCGGGACCTATGCAGTACATCCCGTCGTTCATTGCCCGAAAACACGGCGACGAGCCCATCACCTACGACTTGCCGTGTATGGAGAAATACCTCAAGGACACCTACGGAATCACCGTCTACCAGGAACAGGTCATGCTTCTCTCGCGCGAAATCGCCGACTTCACCCGCGGCGAGAGCGACGCGCTCCGAAAGGCCATGGGTAAGAAGCTCATAGAGAAGCTGAACCACATGTACCCCAAGTTCATCAAGGGCGGTACGGCCAACGGCCACGACCCCAAGAAGCTGGAGAAAATTTGGGAAGACTGGCGCGCATTCGCTTCCTATGCCTTCAACAAGAGCCACGCCACGTGCTACTCCTGGGTGGCCTACCAAACGGCATACCTCAAAGCCAACTATCCTTCGCAGTACATGGCAGGCGTGATGAGCCGAAGCTTGGCGGACATCTCCACCGTGTCGAAACTCATGGACGAATGCAAGTCGATGGGCATACGCACACTCGGACCGGACATCAACGAAAGTTTGCTCAAGTTCAGCGTAAACCACACGGGCGACATCCGCTTCGGCATGGGCGCCATCAAAGGCGTGGGCGAAGGAGCCGTGCTTGAAATTCTCCGCGAACGCAACGCCAACGGCCCCTTCAAGTCGGCCTATGACCTCGTGGAACGCATCAACCTCTCGGCATGCAACAAGAAAAACCTTGAAAACCTCGCCCTCGCCGGCGCCTTCGACAGTTTCGGCACATTCACACGCGAACAGTTCGTCGTTCCCACAGGCGACAAGAAGGAAACCTTCATCGACACGCTCGTTCGCTACGGACTCCGTTACCAGATGGACAAAGCCAGCAGCGTGGCATCGCTCTTCGGCCCCGAGGACATGGTGGAAATAGCCAAACCCCAACCGCCATCCGACTGCGAACGGTGGAGCGACCTTGAACGGCTCAACCGCGAACGCGACCTCATAGGCATCTACATTTCCGGACATCCGCTCGACGAGTACCGCATCATTCTTGAAAACGTATGCACCACACAAGCCACGCAGCTGGCAGAACTCGAGCCGATGGCCAACCAGGAAATCACGTTCGGCGGCATCGTCTCGTCCATAAAAGAAGGACAGACCCGCACGGGCAAACCCTACGGAATAGTCAAACTGGAAGACTACAGCGGTGCCGGTGAACTCCCGCTCTTCGGCGACGACTGGGCACGCATGAGAGGATACTTCCAAGTGGGCAACTCGCTTTTCATCAACGCCAAAGTGGAACAACGGCGCTACAAGGAAGGACTTTACGACCTCAAGATAGGTAAGGTAAACTTCCTTCAGGACATCAAGGACGACAAGATAAAGACCATCACCATCAACATCAACCTTGAAGCCCTCAACGAACGCACCGCCGCAGAGCTCTGCACCATCATGAAGAACAACAGCGGCCCCACGCAAGTGTTCTTCAGCGTATACGACAGCGAAAAGCGTATGCACGTCATGCTGCAAAGCCCGAAATGCCAGCTCAACGTAAGCACCGAACTGCTCCATTACCTCAAGACCAACGACGCACTCAGCTTCAAGATCAACTAAGCGGGCATTAAGCAATGTAAAAAATCACTTGCGCGATTCTTAAACGATGCGCATGGGGCGCAGCGCATGGGGGTCAAGACTCCAGTCTTGACTGTTGAGCGCTAAGAATCTATTAGTTGACAACTTCGATTCAATAATATTATAGGTCAAGAATTGGAGAATTATAGAATTTTTCCCAATGCCATGCTCATATAGAATTACAGGAAGGCTTGACAAGTCAAGCCGAAGAATTCTCACTAATTCAGGTAAAAGGAAAATTCTCCAATTCTCTAATTCTTGACATTAACTCCCAATGCCGCGAAAGAGCTGTCAAGACTGGAGTCTTGACCTCCATGCGCTTCGCCGATAAGCTTCGCCAAGATAGGCGGCGGCT